>QCQW01000007.1 GCA_003212055.1 Prochlorococcus sp. AG-459-A02 | reverse complement strand
CTTTTTTGAATTTATTATTCACAATTGTTACATAGAGACTATTTTTTGTGTCAACATCTTCATCAACTGCAGCAGAAAGAGACTTTAAAAGAGAATTCTTAAAAAAGATTTTTATTGTATTTGGAGTTTTATTGATTTGTTTTTCAATATTTTTCGTAAAACATCAAGAAAATAACAAATATATTATTGAAACTCTTGAGCTTAATGGCTCTGTTGATGAAGGAGATGCTCTTTTTAAGATAAATTGTGTTGGATGTCATGGAATTACAGCAAGAGGATTAGTGGGGCCAGACTTACACTCAATAACTCAACGTTTGAATGATAAAGAGATAATAAAACAAGTTACTGGAGGCCTAACTCCTCCTATGCCAAGTTTTGAAATTGATCCTGTAAATATGTCCAATTTATTAAAATATCTTCATAGCCTTGAATGATTTTGGGGAAACATTTTTCTAATTTAAAGGTAATATTAGTTGAACCAAATGGCCCTTTAAATGTAGGGAGCGTTGCCAGATTATGCTCCAACTTTGAAGTTGATGAATTAAGAATTGTTTCTCCAAAATGCGATATATTCTCTTTAGATGCGAAAAAAATGGCCCTTAAAGGTCAAAAATATCTAGATAATTGTAAGATTTTTTACAATCTTGAAAATGCTATTTTTGATTGTGATTTGGTTCTTGCATCTTGTGGCAGGATTGATGTAAGTAAAGATTCATTTTTTGAATCTTCAGAAGATGTATTTAATTGGACTACATCTTTTAAAAAGATAAATAACTTAGCGATTATATTTGGAAGAGAAGATAGTGGTTTAACTAATGATGAATTACTTTTGGCAAATAAGACTTTTAATATTCCTACATCTATGAATAATCCCTCTTTAAATCTTTCTCACGCAGTTTCAATAGCTTTGTATGAGTTAAAAAAGTCTTCAAAAAGAAACTTTGATCAAGAATTAAAAGTTTTTAATCTTGCATCATCAAAACAAATTTATGATTCGTTTTTGGAGATAGAGGAATTACTTTTGAAGGTTGGATATCTTTTAAAACATACCTCTAGAGCAAAAATAGGTAAATTCAAAAATTATATTTTAAGGTCAAATACATCTATGCACGAAATAAATGTTTTAAGAGGAATTGTGCATCAAATAAAATGGTTTTTGAATAATTCAAAAAGAAATTAGCCCCATAATGAATTAAATTAGAGTTTATTTCTTTGTAGTCTTTATTTCATAGGGATATTTACTAAAAACATTTTCTGAAGTAGCATCTACTGATTATTTGAATATTAAAGAAAACTAAAACTGTGACAACAACAAAGAAAAGAAGAGTTTTTCCTTTTACGGCTGTAATTGGTCAGGAAGAAATGAAATTAGCACTCTTGTTAAATGTTATTGATCCAAGAATTGGAGGAGTAATGATAATGGGTGATAGAGGGACTGGAAAGTCTACTACAATAAGAGCCTTAGCTGATTTGTTGCCTGCAATTGATGTTGTAAAAGATGATCCTTATAATAGTTCTCTAATTGATCCTGATTTGCAGAGTAAAGAAGTTTTGGAAAAAATTGTCCAAGGAGAAAATCTAGAGAGTATCCAAAAACAAGTCCCTATGGTTGATTTACCTTTAGGAGCTACTGAAGACAGGCTTTGTGGAACTATAGATATTGAAAAGGCTTTGAGTGAAGGTGTTAAGGCATTTGAACCAGGGTTATTAGCAAAAGCTAATAGGGGTTTATTATATGTTGATGAAGTGAATTTACTTGATGATCATTTAGTCGATGTTCTTTTAGATTCGGCTGCTTCAGGATGGAATACAGTTGAAAGGGAGGGAGTGTCAGTTCGACACCCTGCTAGATTTGTCCTTATTGGTTCAGGTAATCCAGAAGAAGGTGAATTAAGACCTCAACTATTAGATAGGTTTGGAATGAGTGTTGAGGTTAAGACAGTTAGAGATGCGGAATTAAGAGTTCAGGTTGTAGATCAAAGAACTTCTTTTGACGATAATCCTGATGAGTTTTCATTGAGCGTTGAGAAACAACAGGATGAACTTCAACAAAAGGTTATTAAAGCACAAGAAATATTAAATGCTGTTCAAATGGACGATGACCTAAGATTGAATATTTCTGCAATATGCGGAGAACTAGATGTTGATGGCTTACGTGGAGATATTGTTACAAATCGATCGGCAAGGGCAATTGCAGCCTTTGAGGGTAGAACTGAAGTGCAAGAAGATGATATCGCAAGGGTTATTTCTTGCTCTTTAAGACACAGACTAAGAAAAGATCCCTTAGAACAAGTTGATTCAGGTGAAAGAGTTATTCAAGCTTTTTGTAAAGTATTTGATTTAGATGAAAAAGAAAATCTTTCAAAATTTCAATTGTCTGCAGAAGCTTAATTAAAGTGAGAATAATTGGGATTGACCCTGGATTGGCTAGAGTTGGTTATGGAATTATTGAAATAGAAAATGAAAAAAAGATATTATTAGATTGTGGTGTCATTGAGACAGGTAAAGATAAAAAAGAAGAAGATAGACTTTATGAGATATTCAAAGATCTTAATGAATTAATAAATCATTGGAATCCAACATCAGCGGCGGTAGAAAAATTTTTCTTTTATAGATCAAGCACTACCATTAGTGTGGTCCAGGCTAGAGGCGTGATTATGATGGTATTGGCCTCAAAAAAAATTCATGTTAGTGAATATTCTCCTGCTCAGATAAAATTAACCATTGCTGGGTCTGGAAAAGCATCTAAGAAAGAAGTTCTTGATGCTGTTATGTATAGCTTAGAACTTAAAAAACCTCCAAAACCTGATGATTCAGCAGATGCCTTGGCCATAGCTCTCACAAAACTAAATGAAGATGGCATTAACTGAAGATTTAATATGACTATTTCTGAAAAAAAGAAATTAGAGAGGCATACCTTTAGAAAACTTAGAGATGAGATTTCTTTAAATCAAAGAGAAAATGTAGAAAAGAATGTAAAATTATATGTTGATTCATTTATAAAGGAATATAAAAATATTGGTTACATAGCAATATATTGGCCTCTAAGAAATGAAGTAGATATTAGAAGTCTTAAGGAAAAATTTTCTTTAGCTTTGCCCAGATGTAAAGATAAAAATGAATTGTTATTTTATCCATGGGATGAAGAACCTCTCACAAAAGATTCTGAGGGGATACTAAGTCCAAATAACTCTTTTTCATTAAGTTACAACCAGATAAGCATGATTCTTGTTCCATGTCTTTCTGTAGATAAAAATTTAATAAGATTAGGTTATGGAGGAGGTTATTTTGATAAATTAAGGTCAGATAATTATTGGAGAAATGTTCCATGCATTGGAGTATTAACTTCCAATTGCGTAAGTACGATTCCATTAACCAGAGCTGAATGGGATATCCCTTTATCAGGGTTTATCACAGAAAAAGAAATATTTGTATAATAGAAGACTGATAAAGAGATTAAATTATAGTTTTAAAAATGGAAAATCAAGAAAAATACAATAATTTATCAAGATTAGTAGAAAAGTTGAAGAAATCAGAAGATCCAAAAAGAAAATATGAATACATTTTGTGGCTAGGGAAAAAATTGAAAGAACCAGAAAATGAAATCCTTGTTGAAGAAAATAAAGTTAAGGGATGCGTTTCAGAAGTTTTTGTTAAGGCAAATATTAAAGGCGGCAAATTATTTTGGGAAGGATATTCTGATGCCCTAATAACAAAGGGTTTATTAGCATTTTTAATTACTGGGTTAAATGAATTAACACCAAATGAGGTTATTAAAATAGATAAGAAATTTATTGAAGATACTGGTTTGAGATCAAGCTTAACACCTTCTCGGTCAAATGGGTTTTTAAACATATTGTTGAAAATGCAGTCTCAAGCAAATCAATTTTTGTAGGCCTAATAATATAAAATTAAACTCAAAGTTTAAAGAAATAAAAAAATGAGAAAATGCAAAATTGGGATTGTAGGTTTTGGAACTGTAGGTTCAGGGATTTATAAAATATTAAGTTCTGAAGTTGATTCACATCCCATTCTTAAAGAAATAGAAATTGCAAAAATAGCAGTTAAAGATCTATATAAAAAAAGGGATATTGCGCTAAATAATAATTTATTAACTGATGATCCATTTAAGTTAATTAATGACCCCTCTATAGATGTAATTGTTGAAGTAATGGGTGGAGTTGATTTAGCGAAAGATATTATTCTGCAATCATTAAAATTAGGTAAATCTGTTGTTACAGCAAATAAAGCAGTCATTGCAAGATATGGAGAAGAAATATATGAAACTGCATCTAAAGAAGGAGCTTATATCTTGTCAGAGGCGGCAGTTTGCGGCGGGATTCCTATAATTGAACCCTTAAAAAGATCATTAAAAAGTAACAGCATAAAAAAAATGGTTGGGATAATAAATGGCACAACAAATTTTATTCTTTCAAAAATGACAAATGAAAAAGCTGATTATAAGGAAACTTTAAAATTGGCCCAAAGTCTTGGGTATGCAGAATTTGATCCAACTGCAGATGTTGAGGGCCATGATGCTGCTGATAAGATTTCAATTCTTAGTGAACTTGCATTTGGAGGGAAAATCAAAAGAGAGGATATCCATTCTGAGGGCATTAGTAAAATAAATCTTAAGGATATTGAATATGCCAATAAATTAGGATTTGAAATAAAACTTTTAGCGCTCTCCGAAAGGGGACTAATTAATAAAAATGATTCACTTGCTTTAAATATTTGGGTGGGCCCCTCTTTGATTCCAAAATCTCATCCATTGGCAACAGTTAAGGGAGTTAATAATGCCTTATTGATAGAGGCTGATCCTCTTGGAGAAATAATGTTGTATGGTCCAGGTGCAGGGAGTGGTCCAACTGCTGCATCAGTAGTATCAGATATATTAAACCTGCATGCAGCCTCAGTAAAAAATAATAATTCAATCGATCCATTATTATCTTTTGATTTCTGGAGAAACTGTCATATCATAGAATGTTCACAAATAAATAAAAAAAATTACCTTAGAATTATTTGTCTTGATAGTCCAGGTGTTATAGGAAAGATTGGAGATATTTTTGGAAAGAATAATGTATCAATCGAATCAATTGTTCAACTAGATGCAAGTGAGGACAAAGCTGAAATTGTCGTTATTACTCATGAAGTGAATAATGGAGATTTTGAGAAATCGAAAGATGAAATAAATTCTCTAAATGAAGTTAAAATTATTGCAAGTCAATTAAGTTGTATTTAAAAAAAAAGTTTGCAAATTTCTTTATAGCCTGTTAAACCGAAGAAAGTAAGTGTTTGGTTTAAGCACCTTAATGATTCATCCCAGACTATTAGACAACAAACATAAAAATAGTAATTTAAATTCTTCTGAGAAACTTTATAAAGGTGCTTGTGTAAAAATTAAAAATAGTAACAAGACTTTTCAAGTAATTGGAATAAATATAGGTAAAAAAATTTGTTGGGTGAGAGAGTGGCCTTTTGCCTGTAATTCTAAAAAAACATTTCCTTTAGAAATAAGTCATATAACTATGCAAATTTTTTGCTCAAATAATTTTAAAGAATAATAAACTACTTGAAAAACATGAAAAAAAAAGTTTTTTTATCAATATTTATTATTTTAATTTCTTTTTTACAGAATTCCTGCGGCTCAAAAAGAATATCTAAAAAAATCATAGTAGCAAGTTCTGGAAAAATTGAATCTTTAGATCCAGCTAGAGCTAATACTCTTAAAGCAATCCAATTAATCAGTTCTCTGGGAGACACATTATATGAATTAAATTCCAAAGGAGAATTAATCCCTGAATTGGCATCAGGGATGCCAACTATTTCAAAGGATAGACTTCAAATAACTATCAATTTAAGAAAGAATGTTTTCTTTCATGATGGAACTTCACTAAATTCAAATGCAATAAAGTTTACTTTTGATAGATTTAAAAGAATTGGAACTATGAATTACATTTTAGGAAATAAGATTAAATCAATAGAAACCCCAAGTGAATATTCAGTCATAATAAATTTAAATAAACCATCTAGCTCTTTAAATGGTTTACTTACATCAGTAAATTTAACTCCAATATCTCCAACATTTTATGAACAATATTCTGATAAGTTTTTAAATGAAAAATTCGTTGGTACTGGCAAGTATGTCCTGAAAAGTTTTTCTAATGAAGTCCAACTAATTGAACCAAATTTGAACTATTGGGGTGAAAAGGTTCTAAATAAGGGTATTAGTTTTGTAGGATATTCAAATTCATCTTCTCTTTTTGGAGCTTTAAAAAGTAAACAAATTGACGTACTCTTATCAAATTCAATTGACGATAGTCAGAGAAAAAGTCTAAGTAATTTAAGCAAAAATAAACAGTTTAAAGAAGGTAATAGCCCATTCACTGAATTAAGTTTTATAAGCCTTAAAACTAGTTCTTACCCTTTAAGTAATCTTAATTTAAGACTGGCTTTGGCAAAAAGTCTTAATAGAAAATTAATTAGTGAGAAAGTAAGTTATGGATTAAGGAAGCCATCTAGATCAATTATTCCTCCGATATTAAAAAAAGATAATAAAGAATTGTGGCCTAAATATGACTATTTAGAAGCGAGAAGATTATTGCAAAAAGAAAATTATTGTAATGGAAATATTCTGAAAATACCTCTTACTTATAGATCGAATGTACCAGCTGACAAGCTTATTGCCCTGACATGGCAGGAAGAAATTAAAAATTCTTTGAAAGATTGTATTGATATTGAACTTAATGGGGTTGAATCTACAACAGTTTATAAGAATCTAAGTTCAGGAATTTATACAGCAGTTATTCTTGATTGGACTGGAGCTTATTCAGATCCAGAAGCCTATCTCACCCCTCTTTTAAGTTGTAATGAAATAGTTGATGGCATATGTAAAAAAGGCGAATCAGTTTACAGCGGTAGTTTTTGGGGATCTTATAAAGTGGAAAGTTTATTTCTTGAGAGTGAAAAAATAAGTGGAATTAAAAGATTAGAAAAACTTGATGAAATTGAAAAAATAGCGGCAAATTCAATCCCTTATATTCCTATTTGGATATCCTCTCAAAAAGCATGGTCTCAAAATAAAATATCAAAACCTATTTTTAATGGTGCAGGAATAATATCATTGAGTGATCTTAAGTTAATTGATGAGTAGAAATTTAAATAAACTACTAAATTACTCCTTATTAAAAATTTTATTTATACCAATAATGTTATGGATAATTTCTTCATTAGTATTTATTTTATTGAGAGTTGCACCAGGCGACCCTGTCGATGCCATACTTGGATCTGGTGCCGATGAGGTTTCAAGGGAATTTCTAAGAAATAAATTGGGGCTAAATGAACCTTTAATAAATCAATATTTTTCATATATTAAAAATATATTGCACTTAGATTTTGGCCAATCTCTTAGTACTCAAGAGCCAGTCCTAAATATTATTCTTAAGTCCTTACCTGCAAGTCTTGAGCTTGGATTTTTTTCAATATTAAGTGCCATACTAATAGGATTCCCATTGGGATTAATTGGCTTGAGAAATAAAGGTAAAAAGACTGATTATATTGCGAGAATATTAGGAATTGCCACATATGCTATCCCTCCTTTTTGGGGCGCAATGTTAGCGCAATTATTATTTTCTGTGTTTTTTAATATTTCCCCAATTGGAGGTAGATTTCCAATATTTCAGCAACAACCTCAAATTACAGGTTTTCTAGTTTTAGATAGTATTCTTTCAGAGAATATTATTTCTTTGAAAGATAGCCTTTATCATCTCGCACTTCCTTCTATTACACTCGGCTTTCTTTTGAGTGGTATATTCAGTCGCTCTTTTAGAGTAAATTTGGATAAAACATTAAAAAGTGATTATGTAAATGCTGCTTTGTGTAGAGGGATATCGAGGGAAAAAATCTTTTTAAACCATGCATTGCCTAATGCTCTATTGCCAATTGTCACTATTTCTGGCTTGACTATGGCGTCATTAGCAGGAGGTGCTCTATTGTTCGAAGTAACTTTTTCATGGCCAGGTATTGCTTTAAGATTACATGAAGCAATTTCTCAGAGAGACTATACCTTGGTTCAAGGCATTGTAATTTTTACTTCTATGCTCATAGTTTCTTTAAATCTCTTTGTAGATATTCTAATCGCGTATTTAGATCCACGAATAGAGTACTAATTTTTTGAAAGTTCTTTTAAAGTTTTAATATCTAAAAAATGGAAATCAAGTCCCAAATCTCTTTGGT
Source organism: Prochlorococcus sp. AG-459-A02 (assembly GCA_003212055.1). Classification (GTDB taxonomy): domain Bacteria; phylum Cyanobacteriota; class Cyanobacteriia; order PCC-6307; family Cyanobiaceae; genus Prochlorococcus_A. The sequence goes on along the minus strand of QCQW01000007.1, from coordinate 20,704 downwards.
TTTTAATTACTTTAGGCACTTTTTGGTTTTTAATATTTTCTAAAAATTTGACTATAAATTTCGCAGATAAATCTTGTACTAATAATGGATCTGAACCAATAAAAGATTCACTTATTTTGAAGACATTATTATTTTCTTCTTCATAACTATTATTAATTCTAATTGGAGAGAAATGACTTGCTCCTTCAATAATTAAAAACCTATTTGATGGATTATTTAATGCAGAAAAAACCTCAAATTGTTCATTCATTAATGGAGTAATAAAATCATATGTTCCACCTATAAGAAGAGTTGGTATTTTGATACCAGTGTCATTTTCTTTTGGCCAGACTAAACTGCCAAACGAATTAAAACCTATTATCGCACTTGCTTTATTATCATTATTTTTCTCAGGGAATGGAATTTCGCTTAATTGACATTGAAGTAGTTTTGATAAATTTGTTACTGCAAAATCTTTTAATGCGGAATTACATCTGTCCTTAAGTTGATCAGTCGGTTTGTTACCCTCATATAAAAGTGCTATTAAAGCACCAAGTGAATGCCCCATTAAGATATAAGAATTATTTGGTAAACCAAATTCCCCATTCTCATAAGCTTTTAATACAGCATCTAAATCTTTAATTCTATATAAGAAAAAGTCTGCACTTCCAGGGATTGCCTCCTTACCGTCTATTACTTCCATAATTGATTTTAAATTACTTCCTCTATGATCTATGAATGCTATTGGCCACCCTCTTTTTGTCAATTCGTTACCTATCCATTTGAAATTATTAATTTCGCCTCCAAGTCCTGGCATAAAAATTATTAGTTCTTTATTATCATTTGTTTTTTTGCTTTTCCATATCTCAATTTCAAAAGGTTTTACTCGGTGAGGAGCATAAATTTTTTTATTTATCTTCATAAAATCTTGAGTAAGTATTTTTTCAGTATTTTGAAATATCTTTTGGTCTGTTCTTTCAAGATTATTTAATTTAGATATAAGATCCTGTTGCATTGAAAATTCATTTTTCCAAGATGAAATTATTAAAATTAAATTATCAATATCTAGTGCAATTTGTTCTGAAGGTAATGCCTTTATGATTTCTAAAGTTGAAATTTCTTTTTTTTCATCTAATAAATTTTCTATAGTGTTATAAATTTCTATCCCATTTTTGTCATCTGGAACTATTATTGTTTTGCTTAATTCTGTGAGAATTTTACGTCCTATCCAACTCCTTAAAACTTCTCTATTTAGACCTTCTTGCTTAAAAACTGGAAATTCTAAAAATTTTGATAATTCAAAAAATCTTATTAATCCATTTTTTTTTAACCAAACTATTAATTCTGTTGAATCATCTTTGTATTGTTCTAATTTTGATAATTGTTCTATATTAAGAGGGATTTTCATCTCTTCAAACATAATATTTATTTTTTCTGCAGCCTTTGAACCATTACTAAAAAATAAACTACAAAAACCTAATAAAATTATAAAAATCTTTTTCACTTGTGATTAGTCCAAATAGTTTTCAATTTAGTAAAAATTGGTGGATTCAATTTCCATATCTTTTAAGGTTAATTACCAAGATAAGATTTTACGCCGCATTTGGTGCAGGAGGTGTTATTTATTTAACATCACTCATTTTTAATAATATTGGCTTATCAGCAACAGATATTGGCTTGGGCTTTACCATATCAGCAATAATTGGAACCGTAACAAGACTCTTTACAGGTAAATATTTAAATAAAACAGGGGGAATTCAATTTCCAATAGTTACTTCATCAATACTAAGTATTGCCGCTAGTTTATGCCTTATTTTTTCAAGAGATACTTTTTCATACATAATTGGACAATCATTTGTTGGGGCGGCTGCAGGAATATATTGGCCTGCTGCTGAATTTGGGGTTCCCTATTTTTGCTATCCGATCGACACACGGAAAGCATATGCTCTTGTTAGAAGTTCGGAGGCTTTAGGAATATTTCTTGGGGTATTTTTAGGGGGTGTTATGACGAATTTTTTATATTCCAAATCAATTTTCATTAATGATATATTTTGCATGTTATTTATTACATATTTAATATCTAGAAATAGTTCTACTATTAAAAGAAACTTAAAAAATTTCCAAAATAAATCATTAGATCTAATTAATAAGAGGCAACTGAAATGGAATAAAAATTCAACAATAATAATTTTATCTATTTTATTGATAACTACTACTTTAGCTTTAATTCAAGTAACTTTGCCTTTGGATTTAGTTAAAGGTGGAGTATATCGGAATGCGTTAAGTAAAGAAATTACTAGTCTTATAATTTCTATTCAGTTAATTTTATTGTTGTTTTTACAATGGCCTGTCGGTTCTTGGATATCAAAGAAAGAAAGATTATTTGGATTGAAATTTAGTTTAATTTGTTTTTCTTTCGCCTCATTTTTATTATTTATTTCTAGTTATTTAGATATCCCAGCTTTCTATTTAATTTCTTTTTCATTGATATTAGTAAGTTTAGGCACTGCTTCATTTCTTCCAACATCAACTGATGTTGTTTTCAGAATAGCTCCTTCAAGCAAAAAAGGTTTTGCACTTGCTCTACTATCACAATGTTTCGCTATGGGTTATTTTTTTGGACCTTTTATTTCAGGACGCATATTAGATCTATTTGGTTATGCTTCAATAATCTGGCTATCTATTTCATGTGCTTGCTTCGTAATTTTTGCAGTTCTACTTAAGAGATTATTTTAATTAATACTTAAGAATTTAATTTTTCTCTAATTCAATTATTCGTCTCTCTCTTAGAAATAAGAAAAAAGGTGCAGAAAATGCAAATGCAATAAGAAAAGTTCCAACGTAAACAACCCACATGTTCTTCATCTTCAATTTTTTTGATTCATTTACTATCCATATAAAAATTGCGCTTGCACCTACTAACAAGTCTCTAGAAATTGACTGTGCTGCAGGGTTGGCATTCGCTAAGGAAATGAAGTTATTGATATCAAAACTATTTCCATATTCCCTCGCAAATTCGAAATTTGCCATCATAGGAAGGATAGCTCCTAAAATAGATAGAAAAAGGTAAAGATAAGATAGGATCTGTTTGTTGTCTTTTAGAATGTTTAATGAATTCACCTGTCAAATATATTTCTTTTAATAATAGTATTTAAAAGCTTATGGCTGTTGAAAAGAAAAATAAATTTGAAGAATATAAAAAAGGAAATTTAAATTTTGCTGTAGTTGGCCATGTTGAATGGATAAATTTCTTAAGAGTCGATAAATTGCCGAAGCCAGGAATTATCTCTCATTCTAAAAAGTCCATTGAATATCCAGCTGGTGGTGGCTCTATTATCGCGAAAATACTTTCTGATTTAAATTTAAACCAGATTCATTTTTTTACTTCATTAGGTAATGATGATTATGGCGATAAGTGTTTCAAAATTCTTTCAAATATGGGAATTAAGTTGCATGTAGCTTGGCGTGATAAACCAACTAGAAGAGGATTTAGTTTAATTGACTCTCAAGGTGAAAGAGCAATAACTGTCATTGGAGAAAGGTTAGCTCCAACTCATAAGGACAAGTTAGAATGGAACATTTTAAAAAAAATGGACGGAATTTTTATTACTGCATCTGATTCTGAAATTTTTAAAATGGCTAGATCAGCTTCAATACTATGTACAACACCAAGGGTGGGATTAAATACAATTAATAAATCAAGTGTTCTTTTAGATGGATTAATAGGCAGTAATCTTGATCCCGGGGAAGCTTTTTCTTTTTCTGAATTATCGATAAAACCCAAATATACTATTAAAACGGAGGGAGAGAAGGGAGGCATAATATTTCCTGGTGGAAGATATAAGGCTCTTAAAAACAAAAAATTAAAGGTTGATTCTTATGGATGTGGCGATTCTTTTGCTGCTGGTATTCTTTATGGAATGGCATCTAAATGGGATATAGATAAAAGTTTAAATCTTGCTAAAGTAATGGGAAGAGATGCTAGTGAATTTTTCGGCCCATATGCAAATAATGTTGATAAATAATTGAATTAACACTTTCATGAGCAACTTAGAAAATAAAAATAAAAATATTCTTGTAGAAAACATTATTGTTTTCTTTTTACTGACAGTTTTTTTGGTTTTTAGATCTTTGAAAACTTTATCTAGAATTTTTACTTATGGAATCTTAAAGAAAGAAATATTAACTACTAAAAGTAACTTAGGCGTAGATATAAAAATAAAAATTAAATAGGTAATGGATGTATTTGTAATTTTTCTGATTTTAATAGTTATTTTTTTGGTCTACAAAAAAATTAAATCTAAAAAACCAAAGAACTTAAAATTAGACAAATTTAAAAATAAACTACAGAGCACGCAAACAAATATTGAAAGAATCTTTTTAAGGGATGAAGAAAAAACTTTCTCAAATCCTAATATAAATATTTATATTGGAATTTACGATAATGAAGAAAATATAAATAGAAAATCCAATATACACAGAGCAAGACTTTCAAAATTTAAAAAATCCAAATTAAATGATGAAATGATATTTCAAGATAATGAGCAAAGGATTTATAAATTTACTAATGGTAAGAAAGTTTACTTGTAATTTTTATTGCTAACTACACTCAAGACTTTCTCTTGTTGAAACTCCTGTTGTTGGATTGATCCCATCAGCAATTTCACAAAGATTTCTTTGGTCTTCGCTGTCAAGAATGGCATAAGAAAAATCTGCTCCTTCAATTTGAGCTCCTGCAAAACTGCTTCCTGATGCGATCATATTTATTAAAACAGCATTTCTAAGATCTGTTTTTTGGAAATTAACTCGATCAGAAAGAGTATCGGTCAGGTCGATTCCATTTAAATTAGAACCTTTTAAATCAGATAGGGTTAATGTAGTTCCATGTAAATCAACATCACTAAAATCTGCGTCTCTCGCAACTGCTCCAGCTATAGAAGACAAATGAAGGTCCTCTCCATGGAAATTAAATCCTGTAATATTAGATCTTACATAACTTGGGACTTCATCTCCTTCTCCCTTAACAGCAACATTCGCCCCAGCAAAAACTGGAGAGGATAAAACTAAGAAAGAAAAAGTTATGCATAAAAAATATCTTAAAAACCTAAAAAATTTCATATTAAAAAATTTGAATAAATTTATTTTATAACAATTAGATAATTTTTTAAATTGATGTATAAATTTGGAACTTCTTTTTAAGATTACTTAACACTGTAAATTTTAAATCTAGGCTTTAAATTAGTTATGCAATCTAGAAGTTTTTTGTTATCTTTGCTATTTGTAACCTTGAATTCAGATTCAACTGTACCGCCTTTATCTCTAATGGCTTGATTTAAAACTATGGAACCGTTTTCGTCAGATATTGATCTATGAAAAGTTCCTCTAGGTATTCTTAGAATATACCCGCAAGATTCTAATCTAACTTTATAAAAAGGATAATCCCAGCCAAAATTGATAAGAAAAAATGTTCTTCCTCCAGAGATAGCCAGTAGATTATCTTCTTGATTGTGATGTATGTAAAATTGCCAATTATTAAATTCTTCCTCATTTGGCGGACTAACTGCAGGACCACTGTGAATAACTAGATCTCTATAATTTGATGCATTAACACTAATATCAAAAAATCTAACATCTTTTGTATCGCGAAATTTTTCATAACTTATCAATTCAAACATTTTCGATTTGTTTGATTTGATAACTGGAATTTCTAAACTTGAATTCAATTTTTTTTAAATATTTAACAAATGAAAACAGATATATATATCTAGGAACGTATCAATCAACACTAAAAAAGAAACATATTTTAATTTATCTTTTTTCTTTTTTTAAAAGATTGAAAATTTAGCGTTTATTTAATTTCAAGAAGTTTGATTTCCCAGGATAAAGAATTTTCTAAATTATTTTTCCCTATGAAGTTTCCTGTAATTACAGAGGTTAAATTAGATTTGGAAGAGGATACCAATGTTAAATATCTTTCGTCTATTAATCCTTTTCCGCTTGGATCAAAACCTCTCCAACCAGCACCTGGAATATATAGCTCAGCCCAAGCATGTAAATCTAACTCAGAAGGTAACGGGTCTTCAAAATGATAACCACTAACAAACCTGCTTGGGATACCAATAGACCTACAAGCTTCAACCATTAGCATTGCTAAATCTCTACATGAACCTATCCGTTCTCTAAGTGTTCTGCTAGCCGGCCATGCTGGACCTGTGTGTCTTTTGGTATATTTAACCCGGTCTTGAATAATCTCAATTAGTTGGTAAGTAAATGATAATGCGTTATTAATGCTTCCTGCTAAAGCTTCTTGGGCAAGTTCTACGGCAGAGGGATCATGTTGTCCATTTGGCATCCACCCCTCTAATGCTCCCTGTAAATCTCTGTTAATAATGCTTCTACAAAAAGGTAATGTTAAATCTCTATTTTTAACCCCATCAATAATGTTTGGATGTTTAATAGTTTCAACTTCGCTAAATGATTCAATAATTAAATTATCTGTTAATCCATTGAATCTGATTCTATTAATCTCTTCTCCGCTTGCAGCAAGTAATGGATAAATAATTTCTGGTTCTGGGGTTATTTTTAATTCAAAACTCTTTAGCTTTTGGAATCCATTTGACCTTGGTTTTATACATAATCTATGCTCGCCTAATTGAACAGGGTCTTCGTATTTATATTCAAGTTTGTGAATGTATTTTATTCTCATTAATATACTTTTTAATTAATAAAATATTTTTCTTGAATGAGTTCATTTAATTTATTTAAATCCATTTGCAATGAATCGATTGCCTCATGTAAACCATCATTAATTATATCTTCAATTCTGATATAACTCCACTTTGCTTTAAGCAAACCTCTCATACACTCTAATTCTGTGGGGTTTTCTGGAGGAGGGGAGGAATCTATCATTTTAAGAGTATTACTTATCCCATCCAAACAGTATCTTACTGATCTAGGAAAAATTGGATCAAGTAAAAGGAATCTTGCTACTGAATTAGGCTTTATAGAATTTTGCTCTGCTTTCCTAAACATTTGATAAGCTCCAGCTGAACGTAAAAGGGCAATCCATTGCAATTCATCAAGAACTCCTCCAAGTTCATCTAGACTGGGTAAAAGTAAATAATATTTAACATCTAAAATTCTTGATGTTTTATCCGCTCTCTCAATTAATCTTCCAAGAATGCTAAATCTCCAGGCGAGGTCTTTGCTTAGAGTCGCATCAGTAATTCCATAAAAAAGCTGACATTCCCTCCTTATTTCACTTAATTGTTCTTGCCTTGGTTTATTCCATATTGCCTCTCCCTCCTGCATATTCCAATATAAGACATTAATTTGTTCCCACATTTCCGTGGTCATGACATCTCTGATTTGTCTTGCATTTTCTCTTGCCATTTGAATGCAAGAAATAATGCTGTTTGGATTTAAACGATCTCTTATTAAAAAATTAATAACGTCATCAGGTTGTTTCTCCGGGAATCTTTTATCAAATGATTCTCTATCACTTGAAGCATCAATTAATGGGAGCCAAGGTTCTGCACTTCCTGGTGGACAATCTAATGACATTGCTTCACTTACTTCCACGAAACGTGATATATTTTCTGCGCGTTCTAAATAACGATTGATCCAATAAAGAGATTCTGCTACACGACTTAAAAGCATATTATTTACCTACAACCCATGTGTCTTTACATCCTCCACCTTGAGAAGAATTTACGACTAATGATCCTTTTTTTAATGCTACCCTTGTGAGTCCACCTGGGCTAACCCATGAATCTTTTCCTCTCAAAATATATGGTCTTAAATCAACATGGCATGGATATAGTTCTCCATCGCATAACGATGGCACAGTAGATAATTCTAATGTTGGTTGTGCTATGAAATTTCTAGGATTTTTTTTAATTTTATTTGCGAATTCTTCTATTTCACTTGTTGTTGAATGAGGGCCAATTAACATTCCATAACCTCCAGCTTCTGCGACAGACTTAACAACAAGTTTTGATAAATTTTCTAGAACATATTCTCGATCCTTTTGGTAATGACAAATATACGTTTCTACATTCTTAATAATAATTTCTTCATCAAGATAATATTTAATAATTTTTGGAACAAAAGAATAAATCATTTTGTCATCTGCTATTCCAGTCCCAGGTGCATTTGCTAAAGCAACATGACCTGCCTTAAAAACATCAAGTAATCCTCTAACACCAAGGCAGGAATCTTCTCTGAAACTAAGAGGATCTAAGAAATCATCATCAATTCGTCTGTAAATGACATCTACTCTTTTTAATCCAGAGGTAGTTTTTAAATATACATAATCATCATTACAAACTAAGTCATGCCCCTGAACTAGTTGGATGCCCATTTCTTGAGCTAAGTAACTATGTTCAAAATAAGCACTATTAAAAATTCCTGGAGTTAGTAGAACTATCTTGGGAGTATCTGTCCAAACTGCAAGTTCTTGAAGAGTTTTTAAAAGATATGATGGATATTCATCAATCGGTTTTACTATTCTGCCAGAGAAAAGATTAGGAAAAATATTTTTCATAACTAATCTATTTTCTAAAAAATAAGCTACACCAGAAGGGCATCTTAAATTATCTTCTAAAACATGCCAATCACCCTTTCTATCCCTTATCAAATCAAGTCCTGAAATTTGACACCATTTATTTAAAGGAGGTTTGAAACCTATCATTTGAGGTCTCCAACCCTCTGAACTCTCTATTAATTCTCTTGGAATTATTCCATCATTAATTATTTTTTGAGAATTATAAATATCATCTAGGAATAAATCAATTGCCTCAAGCCTTTGTTTTAGGCCTTTTTCTAACGTTTCCCAATCATCTTTACTAATTATTCTTGGAAGTGGATCAAAAGGTAATATTCTCTCAGTACCTTGTAAACCAGTATCGTTTAATCTAAAAGTTGCACCATGTCTTAGTAATAATTTTTTTGCGGCAGAATGATTCCTGTTTAATTCTTCAAGACCCATATTACCTAAAGAGGATAAAAGAGGAATCAATATTTCTCTAGCAGAGTTAACATTATCCTTAAAATATTCATCAAAACTATTTTTAGGCTGATAACTTGAAAACATATATTTCATCGTTTAGTAATTTTTACTTTAGCTTTATATCTTTATTCGTATTTATGGCTACCAAAAATAATATCTCTTGACTCTACATATAACATTATTTTGATCATTGAAGTATATTTCTTAAAAATCTAAAAATTATGAGTTCTAGTAATTGGCAATTTGTTTTTTTTAGATATTTCGCAAGCTTTCTTTTTATCCTCTCTCACAGTTTGCTGGTTCTTGATCATCTACCAGTAGGAGCGGCACTTCACGGACTTGGGGAAGTTTTTATTGCGCCTTGGGCTTTTAGGGAAAGAGCATGGGATCTTGTTGTTATTGCAGTTTTATTTTTCTTTTTCGATATCTGGGGACTCATAAACACTCCTTGGAATTAACTGATATTATTTATTTACTAATTCTGGGAAAATGATATTAAAAATGAAGTCTTATTTTTATCAAATTTATAAAATAATTTTTCTTTTATTAGTTGCGAATATTTCCAATTTATATGCACATAATCTATTTAATGGTGGTTGCAAAGAACATTGTGTGCAAAAAGTTAAAGTAATAAGTAATAAAAACAAATTAGAAAATATTGATGATCAAATAAATATTGAGAGTCAAAATTCTTGTTTAAATAAATCTCTTTGCAGAGGATGATAATCTAGAAATTTTCAAATTTTTTTAAATTTGATCTTTGGCAATTATCATAAAGGGAGTTTTTTAAGTTTTAAAAAACCAAATTAATTTAAATAGCAAATGTCAACAAAACCACCTTTACCTCCTTTTAATGCAGAAACAGCAATTAAAAAAGTTAGATTAGCTGAAAATGCGTGGAACACTAAAGATCCCGTGACTGTATCACTTGCCTATACAGAAGATAGTTTTTGGAGAAACAGAAGCGAATTTATAAGAGGTAGAGAAGAAATTGTGGAATTTTTAAAAAGAAAATGGAATAAAGAAATTGGCTATAAACTAATTAAAGAATTATGGGCATATGATTCAAGTCGAATTTCTGTTCGATTTCAATATGAATGGCATGACGAAGAATATAATTATTTTCGAGCATATGGTAATGAAAATTGGGAATTTTCTGAAACTGGTTTAATGCGTAGAAGAGAGGCAAGTATAAACGATATTTCTATAAACAAAAAAGATTGTCTTTTTACATGGGGAGAAGGTCCACGTCCGGAAGATTTTCCTGGTTTAACAGAACTTGGTCTTTAGAATTTATAAATATCGAATTAAAATAAAAAAATCTTTAATATCAGTTGATAGTTCAAATTTTGGAAACTTTACCGAAATATAAACTTATTATTTATTTCATTTGATTTAGAGGATTAATGATCTTTACAAGGTGAACATTCTTCACAATCTGTACATTCACAAGGACAAATACAACCGCAACTGGGGCAGGTTTCTTCTTCATTAGAAATAGAAGTGTTTGTTAGTAATATATTTGGTTTAGTAGTAATCATGATAATGAATTTGATGATTAATTATTATTAATATAGCTTATAAAATCAATCGTGGTAGGAATATTCATCATTTTAAAAAAAAATTAATGACTATTTTTTGAAAATGATTATCATTATTGAAAGTAAATACTAGTTCTTAAGTAATATTTAAAAATATAATTTCTATTCTAATAGTGTATTTAAATTAGATATTTCTTAATTATTAAATTATTATTATTGATGATTTTTTTATCCACTTTATATCTAAAGAAAGTAAATTGTATGAATCTTTTTTCCATTTTTCTATATTCAAATTATTTTTAAATTTTTCATCATTCAAGAATTTTGGTAAATCATGAACTATCTTTATTAATCCATCGACAACACAAAACTGGCCTGGATTTAGAACATTTTGGTTTATTTTGTTTTGTCCGATATATCCTAAATCAACAATTTCTTGTTGAAATTCCAAAAATATAAAAATCTCAAAAAGATTAAATTCAAATTCTTTGAAATATTTATAATAGGGATCCCAACTTCTTTCCATTGTTAATTGATTGATTAATAAAAAATAAATTTGTGACTTTAATTACCTTAAGCAGAAGAAAAAATTTTTAAAATAGTAGAATACCAAATTTTTAATGAACATTTTCGGAATTGGAATACCAGAAATTGCTGTAATTATCGTACTGGCATTGTTAATTTTTGGGCCAAAACGTTTACCTCAACTTGGGAAAACTATTGGTAAGACCTTAAAGGGGTTACAAACTGCTTCTAAAGAATTTGAGAATGAAATAAATAAAACTCTCAAATTAAATGAAAATGATGAATGATAATGATTAGTTTATATTTCTTAAAAACGAACTAAATTTACTTACCACTTTTTGTAGGGCAAGAATTTACCACACATTTTTACTAGAACCCTATCCCCTTTTGGGTCTTCCACCTTATCAACTTCAATTGAAAAGTCAATTGCACTCATAATTCCATCACCAAATTTTTCTTGTATTACATCCTTCATTGGCAGTCCATATACTTGCATTATTTCATAGAATCTGTAAATAAGAGGATCTGTCGGAATAACAGGATCTAGGCAGCCTTTTACTGGCGGTGTTGTTAATTGATCTTCTAATTCGGATTGTAAATCAAGAGCCTCAATTAAAATATTAGCTTCTTCTCCAGAAGCTGTAGCTTGCCCGTAAAATAGGCTCGCAACCCATACTTCATCTCTATTAATCAATTCACCTAAATCTTCAAAGGATAATTCTTTTTCTTTTTTTGCTTTTAATAGTAATTGTGTAAATGTGGGTAAAGTCATAATTAATTGTTGTTTTTTTATTGCAGAAGAAGTCTAAGTAACCTCTTCTACAGCTCTTGTTTCTCTTAATAGATGTTTTTCTAAACGCATTTTTATTTTTAAATATGTAGGATCTTGTTCAATTTTTTCTCTATCTCTTGGTCTTTCTAAATCAACTGAAATTTCCTCAGAAATTATGGCAGAAGGCCCGCTTGACATCAAAACTATCTTGTCAGACAAAAGCAATGCTTCTTCAATACTATGAGTAATTAAAACTACGGTTACTTTATTTTTTCTCCAAATGGATAATAATTCATCTTGTAAATAGGATCTGGTTAATGCATCAAGCGCTCCAAAGGGTTCGTCCATCAACAACATATTTGGATTTATAGATAAGGCTCTGGCTATTGCAACTCTCTGCTTCATTCCTCCAGATAATTCTTTTGGGAATTTATTTGAAGCTTTTTCTAAACCAACCATTCTTAAATATTTTCTAGCTCTTTCTTTAACATCAGCTTTTGTTTTCGCTGGGAAAACAGTATTTAAGGCAAACTCAATATTTTGAATAGTTGTTAACCACGGCATCAAAGCGTAATTTTGAAAAATAACACCTCTATCGGGACCTGGACCTTTTATGGCTTGTCCGTCAATAATAATTTTCCCAGATGTTGGAGCTTGTAAGCCTGCTATTAAATTTAGCAATGTTGATTTGCCACAACCAGAAGGACCTATTATTGATACAAATGTGTTCTTCTCTATCTTTAGATTAATATCTTTGATAGCTTCAAACCCACTTCTATTTCCTTTGGAACGAAAATCAATAAACTTCTTTTCTTTAAAAAAAATCTTACCTAAATTGACTAATTCAAGGTGAGAATAATTTTCATTAGAGGTAGATATTTTTGATGATTTTTTATTCATTTAATCAATAAGTTTAGATACTATAGTCGAATTTATCTTGAAGAAATCCAAAAAATTGATCCAAAATAAATCCTGTAAATCCAATTATTATTATTGCAACAAATATATTTTCAAGAGATAAATTATTCCATTCATTCCATATAAAATAACCAATTCCTGTACCCAATAGCATTTCTGCAGCAACAATAACAAGCCAAGCTGTTCCCATTGATATTCTCATCCCTGCAAGAATATTTGGCATGATTGCTGGCAAAATAACTCTCCTAATAGTTATTGATTTACTCGCTCCTAAAGATTTAGAAACTCTCAAATAATCAGGATTAATACTAGCTACACCAAAAGCAGTATTAATTAATGTTGGCCAAATACTGGTAATAAAAATAACGAAAATCCCTGTGATCTCTGAGTTTCTAAAAACAAAAAGTCCTACAGGTAACCAAGCTAAAGGGGAAACAGGTTTTAAAAGTTGCACATATGGATTTAAAGAGGATTGAGCTAACTTCGACATACCCATTAGAACCCCTAAAGGAATAGCGACTAAAACAGCTAAGCTATATCCGATTAATACTCTTCTTAAGCTTATAAGTAAGTTAGTTCCAATTCCTAAATCATTTGGACCATTATCAAAAAATGGATCTGATACCCACCAAATTAATGATCCTATTGTTTTAAATGAACCTGGGAAATTCTTGACTAATAAACCTTGTTGAGCAATTACTTGCCAAAGAATGATAAAAATTAAGAGGCTCAAAATTGCTACTGCAAAAGTAAGCCTTGTAGAAATAGCTTTGTTCATTATCAAGATTATTTAATTAGAAATTCAAAATTGTTGTATTAAAAAATACTAATAAATATAATTTTTACAAATTAAAAACCGTCTCTTTTAATTTGATCTTTGATGTATTGCATTGGATTGCTAGGGTCAAATTCATCATAAGCTAAGATTTCTTTTCTAAACCTTGCTGTTGGTGGATTCCCTCCCATTTCTCTTTCGAGGGCTTGAGCTTCATCTGTTAGAAATATTGAAGCACTATTAGGATTAAAATCACCTGCTTGAATTGCAGCAACTGCACCTCCTAAATCCCAACGAATTAATTGAGATTGGATCCAATGTGAAAAACTTTGCCAAGGGTAGGGTTTAAAGTCGATTCTGTCTGGAACATTTTGTGTTTTACCTAATCCATCTTCAAATTTGCCTGTAAGAACAGCTTCAACAACCTCAGTAGGTTGGTTTAGAAATCCTCTTCCAGAAATAGCTTTAGCGACTTCTTTTCTGTTAGCAGGAGTTGAAACATAAGCAGCAGCATCAATAATAGATTTATTAAGAGCTCTGAAAGTTTCAGGATGTTCTTTAATCCAAGGTTCCCCAGCTGCAAACGCACAACATGGATGGCCTGGCCATAACTCTTTAGTAAGAAGATGTATAAAACCTGCATCTTCGTAAACCGCCCTTTGATTAAATGGATCAGGCATTAAGTATGCGTCGATATCACCAGCAACTAATTGTGCAATACTATCTGGTGGTGGAACAGGACGAATCTGAACATCTTTATCTGGATCAACCCCACCTTTGGCTAGATAATATCTCAATAAAAGATTATGCATTGAATATGGGAATGGAACTCCAAAAATGAATCCTTTCATGTCGGCAGGACCATTAACTTTTCCTTTATGACGGTTAGCAACAGTAATAGCTTGCCCATTTATATTTTCAATACTTGCTAGTTTCACACTAAATGGTGCAGTTCCTAATCCAAGTGTCATAGAAATTGGCATAGGAGCTAGCATATGGTAAGCATCTAATTCACCAGCAATTGCAGAATCTCTAACTGCTCCCCAACTTGGCATTTTGACAACTTTTACATCCATACCAAACTTGTTGTAGAACCCCATTGGTTCGGCCATAATGATTGGAGAGGCACAAGTTATAGGTATGAAACCAACTCTTAAAGTTTGCTTCTCTAAATTATTGACATTAATTGGAGTGTCATCGATTGGTTGTTTAGTAGGTTTATTTTGATTAGAACAAGCAACTGTAATTAGTGCTGCACCTGCAGCCAAGCTAGATAAAAACTGTCTTCTACCCATTGGAGAAGAAGCTTTTGTTTTAGCAAAGAACTTCCCTGCTTGTGGTCCAAATGCTGCTTGAAATGCTTGATCTAAACCACCAGCTTCTTTAGCCAATTCTCTAAGCAATTGTTCTTTATATGGATCACCATTTGATGCATTTTTATAAAATAAAAGATCTCTCATTTCTGCAGTTGAAATAGCATCAGCAATTTCATAAGCCTCATTTTTGATGAGCCCCATTCTAGAAAAATCTGAAATTATTTCAGCAGGATCATCTGGCATGTCTGCCATAAAATTTTCATGATCATTTCCTATTGGTCTACATTCTATGCATGCACAGAAATAACCATGATTGTTTGACGGATTTAAAAAGTTATTTTTGAGAAATGTTTTATTATCTGATGGATCACTTTCTATATTCTGATCTGAGGATTTACATTCAAAATTATATTTTTGAGTAAAATTACTAGCTGGAATGATCATTTAATAATTTTTTCTTGATATTTAGATTATTTATCTTTAGTTATTTTTGAGGTGTATAAATTAATACTTTTTAAAATAATAAGTATAAATATTTTTGAATGAAAATATTTCACGAACTATAAAAAAATAGTTTAAGAAACCAATCATATTAATCATGTTAAGTATTTTTTATTTATAAAAAATGATTATCATTTTCATTTTATTTTAATATTTTTTTAATTTCTAGTTACCTTGTATAAATGATTTAATATTAAATATTTAGGATATAATTTTTAGTTAAAAAAAGTTCCTAAAAAATTTTAAAAGTTTTGATAAAAAAGTTGATAAACCTAAATTTTTCAATTTATTTTATTAATTTTATCTTTTATGCCTATCATCAAACGACTATTTGCTTGATATTTTTTATTAGGAGGATTGATTTGATTTTTAATTAAAAAAATAAAATTATATATTAACGGTAGAAGTAATGTTGACGCAGCAACTAAAGCAATTATCTGGTTCAACCTAATAAATGGTTTTTTTACAAGATCCTCTCCGCACAAGCCACATATCAAAGTACCTTTAGAAGATTGTGTTTTAAATTGATATTTTGGATTGCAATATGGGCAATAATACAGAACCATTTTTTAATTTTATTGTTTTAATCATAACTATAAAAAATAGAAGAAAGTCATCTTTTTTTTTAATCAAAAAGAGGGCTTTATTAAGCCCTCTTTCTCTCTTACTTATATTTTTTTCTGAAGTTAATAACGCACCTAAATCTTGGATCCTTGTTGCTAACTTCTATTAAGCTAATTAATGCTCACCAAAGTTAACTAATTGTCTTTAACTGGGGCAAAAACTCTAGAATTAAGCTTGTTTCTTAAAGGGCACCTAAACGATGCAGAAGAAGGAAGCTTAGACATTAATAAAAAATAATTGGAGCAGTTAATTAAATTAGTTCGGTTTATTCCGAAATTTCAGGCAGGCTATCGATCATTTTGAAAGACCTCCTAGAACTCAACACTATAAAATTAGGAAAATATTTCTCTAAAGACAATCCGTTTTTATACGCATTGCTTTTTATTAAAAAATGTCCGAGAGTAGTAATCAATCGCATTAATTTTTTGAGATATTTTTAGTAAGTTTTGCTTATTTCTTTTGATATTTAATTCGACTATCTTGATTTTAAATAATTGAGGAAATCTTTTATGAATCATTCGAATGAAAATAGTAAAACTGATAAATCTAATCCTATAGACGAATATTTTCAATGTCTTTCATATTGCGATATTCACCCAAAAGGAATTGATAATGACTGTGAGGTCATTTGTATGGAAAGACATTTAAAAGCTAACTATTGGTAATTTTAAAAATTTCTACTTTTTACTTAAATCCCTTTGAAAAAAGGTTAGTACGAACTTTAAATTTCCATACATTTACCACACCTTTTGCATTAACTGCTGCAAGTGCACAATCATCGGGTCTCCAGGATATTGCCCCAACTAAATCTCCCGCAAATGCTGCACCAACTGGGTCTCCATTTCCATCATTTTTTAGGAAACTTGCGACAACAGAACCATCCCTAGATCCTGAGGCTATAAGCATACCTTTATTTGAAAAGGCAAGGCTCGAAATGGGTTCTGTGTGGTGACAGAGCTCTCCGGGCATAGTCCCTTCTGGACCATTTCCTATAAAGCTCCATACTGTAATTCTTTCACTGCCACTAGTTGCTAGTAATTTTCCGCTGTCATCAAAAGAAAGATGACTTGGTTTGCCAGGGTATCCCGTCATTTCTGCATCCATTCCCGTTGATCTTCTCCAGAAATGAACTGAATTGTCTTGACTCCCACAGGCGACAATATCTCCATCAGGACTTAATTCCATTGAGACCAATGATCCTTGCCACTCGAGTTTTTGATTAGTTTTATTATTAATTACGTCAAAGAATGTCACTCTTCCGTAGCAAGCAGTTGCTAGCTCATTTTTATTTGACCATGTTATTGCACTTACTGTACTTGGATGGTCTTCTGAAATCCATTTTTCTTCACCAACTTCATTAAAAACATATACTTTTTTTGAGGAAGCTATCGCCAGAAATAATCCGTCGTTAGACCACTTGAGGTGTTCAACCCAACCCTTGCCAAGATCAAGTGTTTTAGTTACTTTACCTTCATGGCAATTACAAATTTGAACATTTCCATCCTGACCTGATGTTGCAAAAATTTCACCCTCTGGATGAATTGCCATTGCTAATAAACCACCGGAGTGTGTATTTTCTTTTTTCCAAATAATTTTTCCAGTATCTCCCTCGAATGCAAAAAGACCACCTGCCACGTCGCCAACAATAAAGTGTTTCCCTTTAAGAGCCCAGCCACATGCTATGGCATAATCGTTAACTTCAGCTGTCCATCCCTCTTGGAAAATGCCTCTTGGGCTAAATGGTTCTATATCAGGCATTTATCAAAGCCTTCTTGCATCTCTTTCTCATTTAGATTTCTACCGATAAAAATAAGTTGATTCTTACGAGGTTCGTTACCCCATTCTTTGTCAGGTTGTGCAGTAAATAACATGTGTACTCCTTGGAAAACTATTCGTCTTGGATTACCAAAGTAACTTATGAAACCTTTGGTTCTGAATATATCCACTCCTTTTTCTGAGAGAAGCCTTCCCATCCAAGTATTTAGTTTTTCTGGGTCAACATCTCCAAAACGCTCTATAGCAATTGAGCCTACTTCATCATCATGTTCATGTTCTGCTTGCCAGAACCTTTCAGTATTAAATGGAATCTCTTTATTTTCGTCACTTTTAATGACTTTCATATTGAATTCTTCAGCAGTGTGCTGTGTAAACAAACCTAATTTTGTTGCTTTATCTATGCTCAGGGTGAAGGATTTATTTCCTTTATCCTCTAATTTGAGATTTATATGTTCTCCAAATAGGATAGTATTTCCAGGCTCTAAAGTATTAGCTTTTTCTGCATAAAGTCTTACTGAAGATTCAGCACCATCTTTAAGTTCCTCCTCACTCTCACCTTGGTTAGCGAGAGCTACTAGAGACATTTCTGGATCTGGTCCTTCTTCTAGTATTAATTCATATTTACCTGCATTAAGATCGTAAACACCTGTCCATTCAAAAGGATATTCTGGTTCAAGGAATGTTGGCCTGCGTTTAAGTATCTGATCAAGATCAAATGCACTTAGATTTAATACTGTTTCAATTGGTACCTTAGCATTCTCGGCTCGTATAATTCGAGTCATTCGATTCATATCTCTCAATCTCGATTCAAGAGTATCTAGTGCATCATCAGAGACTAAGTCAGTTTTATTAAGGACAAGAACATCTGCAAATGCTACTTGTTCTGAACTTTCATCACTTCTTCCAAGTTGCTGATCAATATGTGCAGCATCAACTAAAGTCACAATTCCATCGAGAGTAAATTCAGAACTAATCTCTTCATCCATGAAAAAAGTCTGAGCAACTGGACCTGGATCTGCTAATCCTGTCGTTTCTACTAAAACATAGTCAAACTTATCTCTTCTCTTCATGAGGTTGCCAAGAACTCTAATTAAATCACCGCGAACAGTACAACAAATGCACCCATTTGACATCTCAAAAACTTCTTCATCGGCATTAATTACGAGCCCTTGATCTATACCTACTTCACCATATTCATTCTCAATTACGGCTATTCTTTTACCGTGCTCTTCATTTAATATTCTATTAAGCAAAGTAGTCTTCCCTGAACCCAGGAATCCAGTGAGGATAGTTACGGGAACTTTATCTTTGATGCTCATTTACTGATTTTTACTAAATATATAATAGTTTAATAGTAGTAATTATAAAAAATTAAAATCGTTTTTATCAGAAAAATTTAATCTGAAAGTTTGTACCATTCAGACTCAAGATTGGAGCCAGATTCTTTATCACAGCTTCCACCTAATGAATCAACAATTGTACAAGTGTTGTGAACTGCAACGCTTATAGTATTTCCTTTCATCATTAAACCATCAACGAATATTTGATTAGAAGCTAAAGGTACAGAACTTTGTCTACTTAAGTTTTTCAATAACTTAGAGGCTGGTATCTGTTCTGGAAATATTGCCTTAACATTCTCTTCTTCTAACATATTCAAAGTTGAACTAATGTTTTCAGGTCTTAAGCTCGATGAATCGCCAAGGAAATCTAGTAAACTAACTGTCTTAAATCCGAATGCAGCGCCATAATAATCCATAGCTTTGTGTTTTGACACGAGCATCCTGTCTTGCTCAGGTATTGTTGATACCTGGTCAATAATCCAACCATTTAGACCGCTGAGTAAAGATTCAGTAGAATCAATTCTTTCATTGATGAATTTTCTCTCTTTTCTGTTAAAAATAGAGATATCCTTTTTTAAGTTCTTTGAGATTACTTTACTCATTTTTATAATATTGGCTGGATCATGCCATACATGAGGGTCTAAACTTCCATGTCCATGATGATGGTGGTGATGATGCCCACCTCCCTCATCTGGAACTTGCGCGATAGGCTCTACATCATTGTTGGATACATCTTTGAAGAAATGTTCATCTGCTTCAAATTCAAATGGCATATGCTCTGTAAAGAAAGTATATTTACCACTTTTTTTGATTTCTACATTAAATACTGTACTTTCTTTACCTTGATCAAAATTAAGTGATATTGCTTTTGAACTTGCCAATAAAACATCATTATCAGCTTTGTAGATAGAATCATCAGCTTCTAAAAGTTCCTTTGCAAGTTCTTCAGATTCTTCAATATCTCCAGACTTGAGGATAACCATTTTCATAGCAGGATCAGCATATTCACCATCGACTTTTGCAAATGACCATTTGTATGATCCTTCCTTAAGATCAAAAGTTCCTGCCCATTCAAAGCCTTCTGCGCCATGTTCACTATGACCTCCCATATCAGGTTCTTGGGCGACTGGTTCTACATCATTTTTCGCAAGATCTTTGAAGAAGTGTTCATCTGCTTCAAATTCAAATGGCATATGTTCTGTAAAGAACGTATACTTACCATCCTTTTTGATTTCAACATTAAATTCCGTGATATCTTTCTTTTGATCAAAATTTAAAACGTATGCTTTTTCACTTACGGTAAGAATATCATTATTGCTTTTTTCAATATTTTGATCAGATCCCAATAGCTCTTCTGCTAATTCTTCAGATAATTCAATGTCATCTGATTCAAGAATGACCATTTTCATAGCAGGGTCTGCATATTCACCATCAACCTTTGCAAATGACCATTTATAATTTCCTGCTGAAAGTTCGAAAAGACCAGCCCATTCAAAAGCTCCGCCTTCTTCACTAGAAGGATTCTCGACTTCGATGGCACTAACACCAACCACAACAGTATTTGACTTTTCTTCCCAGTTTTTCATTGTGGGAGTCATTTCTTTACCTAGAGTAAAAACTTTATCTG
>QCQW01000006.1 GCA_003212055.1 Prochlorococcus sp. AG-459-A02 | reverse complement strand
TTGTTCAACATTTACTGCTGAGGAGTCTTCAGAAAGTTTCTCTTTCTCAAAGTCTTCAACTATTTTGTTTTCCTCAGAGGCTGGTTGAATGTTTTCACTCACGGTTTATTATGGTTCTTTAAGAACTTTAAAAGATTTTGCTTAATTAAGCGACTTTTATTCAAAATTAATTTTTTAAGATGTTTTTATTAAATGGCTATGAATATTTTTTAGGTTTCCTTCTAATTGCCGCAGCTGTACCAGTATTAGCTTTAGTTACTAATCTCATCGTTGCCCCAAAAGGCAGAACAGGGGAACGAAAACTTACATATGAATCTGGAATGGAGCCTATTGGAGGAGCATGGATACAATTTAATATTCGTTATTACATGTTTGCCTTGGTTTTCGTTATATTTGATGTTGAGACAGTATTCCTTTATCCTTGGGCTGTCGCCTTCAATAGATTAGGCTTATTAGCTTTTATTGAAGCTTTAATTTTCATTGCAATACTTGTTATCGCTCTGGCATACGCATGGAGAAAAGGTGCTTTAGAATGGAGTTAAAAAATTGAACCCACAATTATCCCCAAAAGCAATAAGAGAAATCAGAGAAGGAACTTGCAATCCACTTGGTACACCACAAGTTACCACTGATTTAAGTGAAAATATAATATTAACCAGCTTAGATGATCTACATAATTGGGCTAGATTAAGTAGCCTATGGCCTCTCCTTTATGGAACAGCTTGTTGTTTTATAGAATTTGCTGCTTTAATCGGATCTAGATTTGATTTTGATAGATTTGGATTAGTTCCTAGAAGCTCACCAAGGCAAGCGGATTTACTAATAGTTGCAGGAACAGTAACGATGAAGATGGCTCCCGCCTTGGTTAGACTTTATGAGCAGATGCCTGAACCAAAATACGTTATCGCTATGGGTGCTTGCACAATTACAGGAGGTATGTTTAGCGCAGACTCTACCACTGCTGTAAGAGGAGTTGATAAATTAATACCTGTGGATTTATACCTTCCAGGATGTCCACCAAGACCTGAAGCAATTTTTGATGCAGTAATAAAATTAAGAAAAAAAGTTGGTAATGAATCAATTTTAGAGCGTACAAAAACAGAGCAAACCCACAGGTATATAACATCTGATCATCAAATGAATCTTGTTTTCTCAGAAAATACAGGTGAATATCTCAACAAAAATTCAGCCAACATCATTTCTGCCTCCAAAAAAGAAAAAATAACTGAATTGCCTGAAAAATCTGAAAAAACTAAAATTATTAATACTGAAAAAGATTAATGGAAAAAGACGGTTTAGCTAAATCCTCAGAAAGTTCAATAGAAAGACAAGGATTGATAAGTAAATCTTTATCTAAAGATGGAATTCCAAATCAATCATTAGCTAATGATCAATTAGGAATAGAAAATATTTCTTTAGAACCCAGCAAATTATATGAGGCAGTATCATCATTAAGAAGCTACGGTTTCAACTATCTTCAATGTCAAGGTGGTTATGATGAAGGGCCAGGGAAACATCTTGTAAGCTTCTATCATTTTATAACTGTTGACGACTTACAAAAGATCGAAAAGATTAAAGAGGTCAGATTAAAAGTTTTTCTAAAAAGAGACTCTGATTTATCAATCCCTAGTTTGTATAAAATTTTTAAAGGGAGCGATTGGCAAGAAAGAGAAACATATGACATGTTTGGTATAAATTTCATTAATCATCCAAATCCCAAAAGACTCTTAATGCCTGAAGACTGGAGAGGATGGCCATTGCGAAAAGATTATATTCAGCCAGATTTCTATGAACTTCAAGATGCTTTTTAATTTAATTTTTTTAATTTGCGATATACAAACATAACTGCTCTCGCTAGCCTCCTTGGATCATGTCTAAGAGTTGGAGTTATTTTTCTTGAATATAATGGTGCTTGTAAAACATAATAACCCTCAGATAATAATTTTTCTTTATTACATTGGACAGGCTCTGCCCCTCTACTTTCGTAATAGTCTACTAATGGAGACTTTTCAAATTTAATCTGAGATAAGATTGAGCTAAAAATTCGAGCATTAACTCCAAAATTTAATAATTGTTTTTCTATTGCTTTGATATGTTGATAAACATCAAGTCCATCTGTTTCTCCTGGCTGAGTCATCAAATTACTTACGTAAATTTTGGGAGCATTACTTTGCAATAAGGCATCTACTATCTCTGGTACTAAAAGATTAGGCAATAAAGAAGTGTATAGACTTCCTGGGCCAAGGACAATTAAATCAGCTTCTTTTATAGATTCAAGAGCACTAGGGAGAGCTGAAGGATTTTCTGGTAGGTAACCAATCCTCGAAATTAATTTTTTAGATTTGCTGATCTTGCTTTCACCAAAAATTTTTTCACCGTCTTCTAATTCTGCCCATAACATAACATCAATATTTGTTGCAGGTAAAACTTGGCCTTGTACTGCCAAAACCTTACTAGAGGCTTGAACTGCTTTTTCTAAACTGCCTGTAATTGTTGTTAAAGCTGACAAGAATAGATTTCCAAAACTATGACCTTCCAGACCACTTCCTTCTGAAAATCTATACTGAAATAATCTAGTTAAAATAGGTTCTTCGTTTGATAATGCTGCCAAACAATTTCGAATATCTCCTGGAGGTTGCACACCTAATTGTTTCCTGAGAATTCCACTACTTCCACCATCATCGGATACAGTTACGATTGCGGTAATATTACTACTATAATTTTTTAAGCCTTTCAGTAACGTAGATAGGCCTGTACCTCCCCCAATTGCAACAATATTTGGACCTCTGTTTAATTTACTTTTAACTCTTAATGCATCAACTAAAAATGTATTTTTTTCTGGAACAAGCGCTTTTTGAATAGAATTTATACTTCTATTTTGACCAATCCCGATTAATAATAGTCCAATAAAAAAAATCAATGGTCCCATTAATGAAAGAGGCAAAATACTAGTTAAACCGTTCATTACCCAAAAAAATATTTCAGTAAGCCAATAAAGCGGTCTTAAATTTGTCCAAATTGCGAGGCCTAATAATGTAGTCAAAAATCCTATCGCAGATGTAAACATCCATCTTTTTATAACCAATCCTGGCAAAAGCCAACTCAAAATTCTTAAGATTTTGCTCAAAAAGACAAAATTAGACTTTTTAAATTTTTTATAATGACCTCTTACCCTTCTTTTACGCTTATTCATTAAAAAACCTCTTAAATTATTTTCTCAAATTTATAAAATATATAGAATTATTATAAATCAAATTCATACATCCTTTTTTTATTTCTAAAAATAGGCAAAATGAAATAATAGATGTTTTAATATAAGTTTTGAAAAAATCAAAACATGCAGTCCAAGCAAAGAACCTCTCAATAGGCTGGGGAAAAGTTAATGTGCTTAATCAAATAAATTTTGAACTTAGTGATGGAGAAAAATTAGCTATTGTTGGCCCTTCAGGTTCAGGTAAATCAACCATTTTAAAAATATTAGCAGGACTTATTTTACCTACCCAAGGAGAATTAAGAATATTTGGTGAGAAGCAAACATATTTGAGATTAGATCAAAATAATCCTCCTGATGTAAGACTAGTTTTTCAGAACCCAGCTTTATTAGGATCCTTAACTATTGAAGAAAATGTGGGTTTTCTCCTTAAGAAAAATAAAAACCTATCTAATAAGTTAATTCATGAATTGGTATGTGAATGCTTAGCTGAGGTAGGATTATTTAATGTTGAGAATAAACTTCCAAATGAATTAAGCGGAGGCATGCAAAAAAGAGTAAGTTTTGCTAGAGCATTAATTACTGATCAAACTCTAAATGCAAATTCTAAACCTTTATTACTTTTCGATGAACCAACTGCCGGCCTTGATCCAATTGCTTCATCAAGAATTGAAGATCTAATTAATAAGACAAATAATAAAGCTAAAGGATCATCTATTGTGGTTAGCCATGTTCTTAGTACTATAGAAAGGACTTCTGATAAAGTTTTAATGCTTTATGGGGGCAAATTTAGATGGGCAGGTTCTATTAATGAATTTAAAGAGAGTAATGATCCCTATGTATTTCAATTTAGATATGGAAAACTTGATGGTCCAATGCAACCCAAAGATATTTAGAAATCATGCGTAGAAGCTTACGAGATTCAATAGTTGGGTTTTCCTTATTAGGAGGAATTTTAATATTCACATTTTTTTCTTTTTGGCTTAGAGGAGTAAGATTATCTTCAAAGAATTGGTACCTCTTTGCCGAATTCGATAACGCAAGCGGATTATCAGAAAAATCTCCAGTTACTTACAGAGGAATTTTAGTAGGATCGATAGAAGATATCTTGTTTACGAATGAATCAGTTAAAGCAAAAATAGTTATAAATAATCCTGAAATTATTCTGCCAAGGCCAGCATTTGCGAGGGTAGTTACAAATTCTTTTCTTGGAGGAGATGTGCAAGTTGCTGTAGAAACGAGTGACAAGACAATTCCTAAAAATATTGCAAAACCTACATCCGAAAAATGCAATTCCAAGTTAATTATTTGTCAGGGAGATACTATTACAGGTAAACAACTATCAAGTCTCTCAAATATAACTAATCGAATAAGTCAAATTTTAAAAGAAACAAATCAAGAGAACTTAATTGAGAACATCGTCACCTCAATTGATCAATTTGACAGAACACAAGAAAATCTTGATGAATTAATTTATTTATCGAAACAAGAACTACAAAGAGTTGAACCTCTAATAAAAGAAATTACAATTGCTGCTAATCATTTGAATAATATTTTGTCTACTATCGACGACAAAGAAACCCTTAATGACATTAAATTGACAATTAAATCTGCTAGGTCGATCTCAACCAAAATAGATGATATGAGTGATGATTTTGAAAAATTAACAAAAGATAAAGAATTAACTAAATCTATAAGAGATTTAACGATTGGACTTTCAAAATTCCTTAACGAAATTTATCCCTAAAAATATTTAGAATTCATTTATAGCATTTAAAGCCATAGCTGCGATTGCCTTATCAGTAGCTTTTGGCAGTTGGACATATTTCCCTTGAGCCGCCTCTGCTAATTCCTTACCAAATCCGCTTGCTATAAATTTTCTCTCTGTATCAATAACTAATAATTTTATCCCAAGCCTAGGATATTTTGCAGCGATATCTAGAACCTCCTGTTTTAAATTGAAATTTTCATTTTCATTATCTTTTCCCTCAACCTCATTTTGTCCTAGAGATAATCCTAATGGTACATTTCCTCTGCCATCAGTAATCCCAACAACAATAACTTGACCGATATCTCCTGTTGAAAGAGCATTTTTTGCTACTTTTGCTGATTGTGTTAGACCATGTGCCAAAGGGGATCCTCCACCACAAGGCATTGTTTCCAATCTTCTTTTTGCAGCAGTTATTGATCTTGTTGGAGGCAAAAGCACTTCGGCTTGATTCCCTCTAAAAGGAATAAGAGCTACTTCATCTCTATTCTCATATGCCTCTGTTAAGAGTCTTATTACAGCGCCTTTGGCACTTTGCATTCTGTTTAAAGCCATAGAGCCACTAGCATCAACCAGAAAAATTACTAAAGCTCCCGCCTTTTTTTGAAGAAGCTTTGCTCTAAAATCATTTTCTTCAATAACTATCGATTTATTAGGATTCCTTAATCTTCTTGATTTTTGATAAGGAGCAGCAGCTCGAAGAGTAGCATCTACAGCAATTCTTTTTACTTTACCTCTTGGAATAATAGGTTTTACATATCTTCCTCTACTATCACTAAATATAACTGATCTACTCCCGCTATTTCCCGTTTTAGCTTTAGCTGATGAAAAAAGCAATAAATCAGGATCAACCATACACGCCTCTGGATCTAATATGAATTCTTCAGGTATTTCGGGAGTAGATTCTTCTTCTCCATCAGAATTATTTTCTTCTTCTTGTTCTTGGTCTTGCTCATTATCATTTTCATTAGTCTCAGGTTCAGACTCTTCATTGTTTGATTGAGGTGGAGGTGGGGGACTTTGATCCTCTGGAGGGGGCGGTTGAATATCATCATCTTCTGGAGGAATTTGCATTGCTCGTGGAAGAATAACTAACCTTACTGCGACTTTTAGGTCTTCAGAATTTACATTCTCATCCCCACGAAGAGCTGCATTAGCCTTAGCTACTTTTACCGCAAACAATTCTGAC
Source organism: Prochlorococcus sp. AG-459-A02 (assembly GCA_003212055.1). Taxonomy (GTDB): domain Bacteria; phylum Cyanobacteriota; class Cyanobacteriia; order PCC-6307; family Cyanobiaceae; genus Prochlorococcus_A. The sequence continues at coordinate 25,547 of QCQW01000006.1, read as the reverse complement.
CTATGCCCTTCTACCCCTCCTCTAAGAGCTTCATTTACTAAATAGGTTATTTGCTCTTTTGTTATCTTGACATCCTTTAACCATTGCCTTGCCAAAATTAATTGAGTGGACAAATTATCAGATTCTTCCGACCATTTTTCTGAAAATTTAATATTGTTTTCTGCATGTGATAAAACAGATTTTGTAATCTCAACTCTTTGAGCATTATCAATAGATTGATCTGCGGAAAGCACAATCGCAAAACGATCTAAAACATGATCTCTTAAAGAACCTTCTTCAGGATTATAAGTTGCTATTAAAAGTGACTTACAAGGATGAGAAAGGCTTAAACCATCTCTTTCAATATTATTTTTCTCTCTTCCTATAGCTTCAAGAATTAAATTTACAATACCATCATCCAATAAATTTATATCGTCTACATAAAGAACACCTCTATGAGCCTCTGCCAAAATTCCAGGCTGAAAAACTTGTTCCCCCGTATTTAATGAGGCAGCGACGTCAATTGATCCAACAAGCCTGTCTTCAGTTATACCAATGGGAACTTGAATAAATGGTGCCTCTCTAACTTTTTTTGGAATTTCTTCAATTTGATTCAAATAATCTCTTCCAATTACCTTCTCTAACAATTTATTAGTACTAATATCCCATTCCTCTGGTTTATCTGGATTCAGGTTCCTACCAATAGGTCTTAGTGAAGTATTACTATTTCTTTTAGTTAGCTGTTCCAGTATTGATTCATTATCTAATACTTCTATAGGAGGGAGTAAAGTATGTAAACCCCTTGCTAATACTGACTTACCAGTCCCTCTTCCCCCAGCGATAATCACTCCTCCTAAACTGGGATCAACTGCTGCCAACAGCAAAGATAATTTCAATAAGCTATGACCTGTAATTGCAGCTAAAGGGAAAGCTCTAAAAGAATCCTTTGACTTCATTAAATCTTTTATTTCGCCTTTTTCTTTTAACTCGGGGTTCAAAATCACTTTAAAAATGCCTGATATAGAATTTATCCAATAACTTTGTTTTTTGTAGTGGAATTATCAAATCTTAATATCAAAAATGGACTATGTATATCCCTCGGAGCAAATATTGATAGTAAATTCGGAAGCCCTCTTGAGACACTACTAATTTGCAAACCAAAAATAGAAGAAATAATAAATAAGTGGGGAGATCATTCCATCAAAAAAAAAGAAGAGAAAAGAAAATTTCATGCAAACTTTTTTTGGTCTTCAATTTATGAGACATTACCTCATGGAGTTGAAAATGAGCAGCCAAATTATTTAAATACTCTATTGCTTATAAAAAGTAATTCTTTTCCAAAACCATCAAATAAAAAAGCTAAATTACTGTTAAGAGAGCTAAAAAAGTTAGAGAGATTTTTCGGACGAGAAAAGACACCCAAGGGTAAGAAATGGCTATCAAGATGTCTCGATTTAGATATTCTCTGGTGGGAAGATTTTCATACTCTTGACGAGGAATTAACATTACCTCACCCTAGATTCATGAATCGGAATTTCGTTATTACTCCACTATCTGAAATCTTAAATAGAAGCCAAAAAATCAAAAAGTTTGATGACCCAAAATGGTCTATTAAATGATTTACAAAACCAAAAAATAACTGTTAGGCTGTTTTTATTTAAAAATTATGGGCAATAAAAATCTTATAAAAAGATCCATTTTTAAAGAAAAAATATCTGAATTAAAATCTAAAAAATTTAGTTTCGAAATAAATAGAATTCAGCTTCCAAATGGACATGAAGGTGAATATGGATACATTAAGCATCCTGGAGCTGCCCTAGCTGTACCTATTACAAAAGACAATAAAGTGATCATTCTTCGGCAATATAGATTTGCTGTTTCAAGGTATATATTAGAATTTCCAGCAGGTACATTAGAAATAGGCGAAACGCCTATTAATTCAATTAAAAGAGAAATACAAGAAGAGACTGGATTTAGTGCAAACAAATGGGACGAACTAGGAACTCTTGTACCTGCTCCCGGTTATGCAGATGAAGAAATTTATTTATTTTTAGCACGCGATTTGAGCAGACTAAATTGCGAGGTTAAAGGGGATTTAGATGAAGATATAGAAGTATTAATTTTAGAACCAGACGAACTAGATAATCTTATTTCAAGTGGGGATGAAATTCTTGACGCAAAAACTGTGACAGCTTGGTTCAGGGCTAAACAATTTTTAGATAAATTATGAATAACCCTAGAATACTTTTTTGGTATAGAAAAGATTTAAGAATATTTGATAATCAAGCTTTAATCAAAGCATTTTCATTATCAAATGCTATTACTTCAACTTATATATTGGATAAAAATTACTCTCAAGATTTTAATGCAAATTCAAGAGCTTGGTTTCTAGGAAATTCGCTTCAAGAATTAGGAAATAATTGGGGGGAAATGGGTAGTAGACTAGTTATAGAAGAAGGAGATCCGGTATTAATAATTCCTCAATTAGCAAAGACAATAGATGCTAAATTTGTTTTTTGGAATAAATCAATTGAACCTTATGAAACGAATCGAGATTTACAAATAAAAAAAAATTTAGAAGAAAACAATATTCAAGTTATTGAATCTTGGGATCACTTATTAGTAGAGCCTTTAAAAATATTTTCAGGGAGTAATAAACCTTATTCAGTTTATGGACCTTTTTATAAAAACCTTAAATCAAAAATGAATTTATTAGGTTCATACGATCAAGATAAAAGTATTTTCCAGTTTAAAGATATAGATAATAAACTCAAAGAAAATAAGACAATAAACAAATCTGATTCGGTTTTAAAGAAATTTCTAAATAATATCAAATTCTCTGGTTCGAATATTTGCCCATGCAGACCTGGTGAGAATGCTGCAGAAACATTATTAGAAAATTTCATTAACAAAAAAAAAATATATTCTTACAATTCTTCAAGAGATTTACCTTCACATAATGGGACATCGTTTTTAAGTGCATCTCTAAGATTCGGGACCATCAGCATTAGAAAAGTTTGGAATGCAACATTAAATTTAAATTCAGATTTTGAAAGTCATGAAAATTCCTTATCAATTGAAACTTGGCAAAAAGAACTTGTATGGCGTGAATTTTATCAACATTGCTTATTCCATTTCCCAGAGCTAGAGAAAGGTCCATATAGAAAAAAATGGGAACAATTTCCATGGCAAAACAATAATAAATGGTTTCAGCATTGGAGCAACGGAGAGACTGGTGTTCCTATAGTTGATGCTGCAATGCGTCAATTAAATAGTACTGGCTGGATGCATAACAGATGTCGAATGATAGTCGCTTCATTTCTAGTAAAAGATCTTATATGCAGTTGGCAAATGGGCGAGAAAAAATTTATGGAGACTTTGGTTGATGGAGACTTAGCTGCAAATAATGGAGGATGGCAGTGGAGCGCCAGTAGCGGTATGGATCCAAAACCACTTAGGATTTTTAATCCATATACCCAAGCAAAAAAATTTGATCCTATTTGCGAATATATAAAATATTGGATTCCTGAATTATCTAAAGTATCAAATTCAGACCTATTAAATGGTGAGATATCTAATTTAGAAAAAAATAATTATTCAAGCCCTATTGTCAATCACAACATACAACAAAGATTATTTAAGTCACTTTATGCTGAAATTTGAATTTCCTCAATACAATTCTTTAAAACTTTATTTAAATTTTCTGCTACATAAACTTGCTCTTCATAAGAAATTTCAGGAAACATTGGAACACTAAGAACTTCTGTACAAATTCTCTCTGTATTTATGAGTTTTGTTCTAGAAAAATTTTTATTTTTGTAAGCTATTTGCGCGTGTATTGGAATTGGATAATAAATAATTGAATTAATACCTTTTTCAAAAAGTTGTTTTTTTACCAAATTCCTTAAGGAATAGTATTTTTTGCAATCAGTATCAAATAAATTTGAAAAATCTTCTTTTAAAAAATATTTATCGTTCCTTAATTTGATGACAAATTGATTCCAAGAATGGGAGATTGAATCAGAGCTAATTTTTGGAAAACTAATAAATGCATTTTTTTCTAATAAATTAAGATAATTATTGGCTATTTTTTGACGATTATTAATCCACTTAGAAATATATTTAATTTTGATATTTAATATGGCGGCTTGAATGGTATCAAGTCTGCTGTTATATCCAATTTGAGTATGGTGATATCTTATTGGGCTACCATGAACAGCTAGTTCTCTAATTTTTTTGGCAATCTTCTGATCTGAAGTTGTTACCGCTCCACCATCTCCAGCAGCTCCTAAATTTTTAGTAGGGAAAAAGCTAAAACAGCCTATATCACCTATACTACCCACTTTTGAATTTTCCCACATTGTGCATGTTGCCTGAGCACAATCTTCTATTACTTTTAAATCATATTTGTTGGCCAATGATTTTATTAAGGTCATATTCACTGCATTCCCAAATAGATGAACTGGCATAATTGCCTTGGTATTAGAATTTATTTCTTGTTCTATAAGTTCAGTATTAATGAGATAAGTTTCAGGATCTATATCTACCAAAATAGGATTAGCACCAACTGCACTAATAGCTTCTGCAGTCGCAAAAAAGCTAAAAGATGATGTAATAACTTCGTCACCCACACCAATATCTAATGCGCGCAAAGCTAATACTAAAGCATCAGTTCCACTGTTACATCCAATAGTATTTTTAACACCAATCAGATTAGAAAAACTCTCCTCAAATTTGGCAATCTCCTTTCCTCCAATATACTGGCCCCCTTTTAAAACTTTAAAAACCTCATTTTCAATTTCAGAGCCAATTTCTTGGTACTGCCTATTTAAAGTAAATGGAGGTATCTGCATAGTAAATATATTAACCCTAAACTATATTTGTATGTATAAAAAACATTTTAATTCACTTAAACCAACTCGGTTCTTTACTTGGAGTCCATTTAATGTTGCAACCTAAAGAGGGCATCTGATTTGAAGGATAAGAATTATCTTGATTCAAATCTCTTACAGCAGAACGCAAATCTTCGCCAGACAGAGGGATATTATTTCCTGGTCTGCTATCGTCTAATTGACCATGATAAAACAATAAAAAATTACCATCTCCTTCATTTGAAAAAAGATAAAAATCTGGGGTGCATGCCGCTTTTAACTCCTTAGCAAGTTTTTGATTTTCATCATATAGATAAGGGAAAGTCCATCCCTGTGATTGTGCTTGTAATCTCAAATTTTTAGGCGAATCTGAAGGATGAGTGACAATATCATTACTAGAAATCGCAACAGTTTGAACTGTATTTTCAATTTCTTTACTTAAGGTGAAAATTTGATTCTCAATATATTTAACAAATGGACAATGGGCACAAATAAACATTAAAAGTAAATGCCTATTATCTAGATTATGAGAATTAAAATATTGATTATTTGAAGAATTGGCATTTAACATTTCGAAATTAGGTAATTGAAAACCTAATTCCAAAACCATAGAATTTGTTCTGACCATGTTTAAGTAAAATATTCTTTGATATTTGAAAATTATTGTATATTTTGCAGTAATCCGTAAAGATAGGTACTTTTATATAGGAGAATAATAGAAAGAATAAACAAAATGCTTCTAAATCTTACTGGCAAAAAAATTCTTGTTACAGGAATTGCCAACAATCGTTCAATAGCATGGGGTATTGCTCAACAACTTTCAAAAGCTGGCGCAGAACTTGGAATCACATATTTGCCTGATGATAAGGGAAGATTCGAATCTAAAGTTAAAGAACTAACTGATCCCTTAAAACCTTCTTTATTTTTGCCTCTTGATGTTCAAAATCCAGCTCAAATAGATGAAATCTTTCAAAATATAAAAAACAATTGGGGGCAAATTGACGGATTGGTTCACTGCTTAGCATTTGCAGGACGCGACGAATTGATTGGAGATTATAGTGCTACCACTTCAGAGGGTTTTGATAGGGCTCTAAATATAAGTGCTTATTCATTAGCACCCTTATGTAAAGCAGCAAAACCACTTTTTAGTGATGGTGCTGGCGTAGTCTCATTAACTTATTTAGGATCAGAAAGGGCGATTCCTAACTATAACGTCATGGGAGTCGCTAAAGCAGCTTTAGAAGCTTCAGTCAGATATCTTTCTGCAGAACTTGGTCCAGAAAAACAAGTCAGAGTTAATGCAATAAGTGCTGGGCCTATAAGAACACTTGCGAGTTCTGCTATAGGTGGCATTTTAGATATGATTCACAATGTTGAAGAAAAGGCTCCTTTACGCAGGACAGTCACTCAAACGGAAGTAGGTAATACTGCTGCTTTTTTATTAAGTGATCTTTCTAGCGGCATTTCAGGCCAAACAATTTATGTTGATGCAGGTTACTGCATTAATGGAATGTAAATTAAGTTTTTTTGCATAAAAATGTCATCTCTAAGGCAATCTGAAATAAAAAGAAAAACGAATGAAACAGATATTTCTGTATTTATAAACTTAGATGGAAATGGGATTTCCGAGATTGAAACCGGGATCCCATTCTTAGATCATATGCTTCATCAAATATCAAGTCATGGTTTGTTCGATTTAAAAATAAAAGCAATTGGAGATACCCATATTGATGATCATCATACAAATGAAGATGTAGGAATCGCATTAGGCAAAGCATTTTCAAAAGCCTTGGGAGAAAGAAAAGGAATAAGTAGATTTGGACATTTCTTTGCCCCATTAGATGAAGCATTAGTTCAAGTTACTTTAGACTGTTCCGGCAGACCACATCTATCTTATGATCTTCAATTAAAAGCGCCCAGAATTGGTAATTATGATACTGAACTAGTAAAAGAGTTTTTTATTGCCTTTGTGAATAACAGTGGTATTACTCTTCATATTAATCAAATAAGAGGTAGCAATTCACATCATATAGTTGAAGCTTGCTTTAAAGCTTTTTCGCGAGCAATGAGAATGGCTACCGAAATAGACCTGAGAAGATCTGATTCAATTCCAAGCAGTAAAGGAATGCTAGAAAATCAATAAAATAGGAATTTTTTTGAATCAGCCACAATTCAGTTGATTTTTGGCGAAAATATATATAAATTTTATTTTATTGTGACTAATCTACAAGATAAAAAAATTGATGAACTTAAAAGTTTTAATAAAGAAGATTGGTCAAGTGCGTATCAAAATGTAGAAAAGGAGCTAACCAAGGAGCTTCTAAAAATTAGCAAAGGTAATAATATTAAAAATTTAAATGGAACATTATTAAGAAACGGACCAGGAATATTAGAGAGAGGTGGACAATGGGTTCATCATCCATTTGATGGTGATGGAATGATAACATCCATAAAATTCGAAAATGGTCAGCCATTCTTAACAAATAGATTTGTTAAAACTAAAGGATATTTGGAAGAAAAAAAAATAAATAAATTTATTTATAGAGGTGTTTTTGGCACACAAAAAACTGGAGGAATTTTAAATAATGTATTAGATCTAAAATTCAAGAATATCGCTAATACTCATGTAGTTAAATTAGGAGATGAAATTCTCGCACTATGGGAAGCAGCCGGTCCACATGCATTGGATCCTAATAGTCTTGATACTATTGGTTTAACAACATTAAAAGGGGTACTCAAGCCTGACGAAGCATTCAGTGCTCACCCCAAAACAGACCTAAACTCAAATGCATCTTCAGAACTTTTAGTAACTTTTGGAGTACAAACCGGGCCAAAAAGTACCATTAGATTAATGGAATTTAATAATGCTGGTTCAAATTCTGGAGAGCTCATTTTCGATAGAAAAGATACTTTTAATGGATTTGCATTCCTCCATGATTTCGCAATTACAACCAATTGGGCAATATTCTTACAGAATGCTATTGATTTTAATCCTCTTCCATTTGTAATGGGTCAAAGAGGAGCAGCACAATGTCTAAAGTCAAACCCAAATAAAAAGGCAAAGTTTTTTATTATCCCCAGAGAAAGTGGATTATTTAGAGGTCAGCCACCGTTAACAATAGAGGCTCCAGAAGGATTCGTTTTTCATCATGTAAACGCATTTGAAAAAGATTCGAAAATCGTATTAGATAGTATTTTTTATGATGATTTCCCGTCAGTTGGTCCAGACGAGAATTTTAGGGATATTGACTTTGATAAATATCCAGAAGGAAAACTGAAAAGATCAATTATTGATCTAAAGAAAAAAACTAGTGAACTTGAAAACCTAAGTGAACAATGTTGTGAATTTGCTGTTGTTAATCCTAAAAACTTAGGATTAAAAGCAACTTTTAGTTGGATGGCAAGCACATCTCAAAAGCTTGGGAACGCTCCACTTCAAGCAATAAAAAAAATAAATTTAACTTCTAAGGAAGAGATTTCTTGGTCGGCAGGACCAAGTGGATTCGTAAGTGAACCAATTATGGTTCCATTAGAAAACTCTTCAAAAGAAGATGAGGGATTTTTATTTATACTTATATGGAACGGAGAAAGAAGAGGAAGCGATTTAGTGATATTAGATGCAAAAGACTTAAAAGAATTAGCTGTTTATGAATTACCCATTTCAATTCCTCATGGCCTTCATGGATCTTGGGTTAATTGAATTTAAGAAAAAATTTTAATTAAATCTGGAATAATTTTTTTTAATGCTTTACCTCTATGACTACAAGAGTCTTTAGTATCATTATTCATTTCTGCGAAAGTTAATCTTGTATAACTCTCTTCAAAAATAGGGTCATACCCAAAACCACCTTTTCCTCTCGGGTTTAAAATTATATTGCCATGACATTTAGCCTCAGATTCAATAATCACTTCACCAGTAGGGGAACAAACACAAATATTGGCAATAAAAAAAGCACTTCTATTTTGAACTCCATCAAGTTCTTTTAAAACTCGTTCAATTCTCTTCTGATCATTTTCTGCATATCTAGATGAGTAGATGCCAGGCTTACCATCTAGTGCTTCAATACAAATTCCTGAATCATCTGCTATTGAGAAATTATTTGTTTTTCTCGAAACTTCACTCGCTTTTTTAATTGCATTATCTCTAAATGTCAGTCCATCTTCTTCAACTTCTAATGATTCTGGCTGGAGTAATAATCTACAATTAACTCCAGCAAGCAATTTCTTATATTCTTCAATTTTACCTTTATTCTTACTCGCTAAATATAAATTTTTCATCCTTATTTTCCTGCCAAATTTATAAATACTTGACCCCACTCTAATAACTCATCTAAATAAGATTCTTTTGGTGCTTCACAATATAACCTTAAAAGAGGTTCCGTTCCTGAAAACCTAAAAAGAAGCCAAAAATTTTTATCAATTCTCAACTTTATTCCATCAATCTTTGAGATACTTTTTAATTTGTGATTATTAATATTCTCAGGAATATTATCTATGATAAATTCTTTTACGTTATTTTTTTCTGACTGATTTGGAAATTTAATATCAATTCTTTTATAAAAACTTGGCCCAAAATCTTTTTGAATTTCATCTAAGGTTTCATATAAATATTGAGATTTTTCAGCAATTCCATTTAATAAAACCATCGCTGCATATAGAGCATCTCTTTCAGGCATAAAGTCACCAAAACCAACTCCCCCAGATTCCTCTCCTCCAATAAATATTTTCTCTTTAATCATTTTTTCAGCAATATATTTAAAGCCAACTGGAAGTTCAAAAACATCTCTATTTTGACTCTCTGATATATTTTTAATAATATCTGAACCACTAACAGTCTTTAAAACTGGATAAGAATTATTTTTAATTTCGCCCAAATAGCTAATAAAGTATGGAAGTAAATCTTGAGTACTAGAGTATCTTCCTTTTTCATCAATTGCCGCAATTCTGTCACCATCACCATCAAATATAATTCCTAGAGTTTTCTCTTCATTTGTTGAATTTTTCAATAGTATTTGATTAAGATCATTTACATAATTTAAAAGAGGTTCAGGAGGTTTTCCTCCAAAAAAAGGATCAGCACCTTTCCTGATTTCTGAAATAACTTCTAAATCATTAGAAGCAAAAATATCAGCCATACAATTTGCAGCTGAACCATGCATAGAATCTACAAAAATTCTCAATTTCATTTTTTTCAATCTATTGGAAATAAAGTCAATATCAAATAGGGATTTAATTCTATCTAAATGAAATTTCTTAATATCTACCAATTGATTAATACCATCTATTTTTTCAATTGAATTTCCAAGCATTAATCTTTTTTCAATTTCACTTGTAAAAGATTCATCAACAGAACATCCATTAAAGCTTTTTATTTTCAGACCTAGCCAATTATATGGATTATGACTTGCTGTAATTACTAACGCTCCAAGACAACCGACTTCTTTGGCATAGAAACTACAAGAAGGTGTTGTAACAAAGCTATTAGATAAGATCGGCTCAAAACCACATCCTCTTACAAAAGGCACTATCTGCTTGGCAAATTCACAAGCCATAAATCTACGATCATATCCAATAATAATTTTCTTTGAATTAACATCTTTATAGTATTGATAATGCAGCTCCTCGCATGCAGCTACAACAACTCTTGAAAGATTATATAAATTAAAATCAAATCCAATAATTCCTCTCCACCCATCAGTTCCAAATTTTATCTTATCTAACTTATCAGCTGTCAAAGTTAAAAGGTCCTTGATTTCTTCTAATTATCTATACTAATTTATATGAGTAAATTTTAAAACCGTCCTTAAAAATAATTTGAATTCTCTTCATTTAAAAAGTTTTATAAGATGCAAAAGAAAAGCATGGCTAGATTTTAAGGGTAAAAAATCTTATGAAGTTTGGTCTCCCCATAAAGCTATAGATAAAATTAATCAGTTTCAAATTTTCTCTTTATTTTGTAATGGTGAAATATATACAGGACTAAAAGCATGTGAAAATGGTTATCAAGGAGTAATCGGAGTAAAAATCAAAGGGAATTTTTTCCAAAATATTAATGCAGAGATACGTCCACAATTACTTGTAAAGACAAAAGGAATAAGTAAATGGGGACCATATAAATATTTACCTGCTGTTTATAAGTTAGGCCACAAAACCACTAAAGAACATTTATTCGACCTAGCTTTTAGTTCTACTATATTAGGTACTATTCAAGAATCTAAAATTGAAAAAGGATTAGTAATTTCAAGTATTGGTAATAAAGTGAATGTTGAAGAAATTTATTTAAACAAAAAATTAAGAAAAAAAGTTTTGAATGTTTTATTAAATTTGCATGAATGCCTAGAGGGATTTATGCCAGAAATAACTCAAGATAGAAAAAAATGTACTATTTGTTCGTGGCAAAAATTTTGTGACAAAGAAGCAAAAGAAAATGGATATCTAACAGATATAGATGGAATAGGAGCCAAAACAGCCTTATTACTTAAAACAAATGGAATATCTAATACCCAAACATTAGCTTCGTATAGCGAAAAACAACTTGGAGAGAAATTATCTAAATTCAACGATCAAAAGTATGAAAAAGCCTCCATATTTGTAAAGCAAGCACAAGCTTATATTTCTGGCAAACCATATAACATTTCTAATAAAAACAATACTAACGAGCTATTAGAAAAAACATGTTCGGGATTTTTTATATTTGATATTGAGTCAAATCCAGACGATAAGCATGACTTTTTATATGGTTTTTTAAAAATAAATAATTTATTTACAAAAAAAGAAGATCTTGTTTATGAGCCAATCTTAAATCTCAAAAACAATAAAGTAGATTCTTACAGGCAAATTATTAAAATACTTTTTTCACACAAGGAATGGCCAGTTTTACATTATGGAGAAACTGAAAAAATAGCAATAATTAATATTGCTAAAAAACTAAATTTTAGTTTTGAAGAAATTGATTCACTCACCTCAAGATTTATAGACTTGCATGCCTTAATAAGAAAGTCTTGGATATTACCACTAAAAAACTATGGCTTAAAAACCGTTTCTAATTGGCTTGGATTTCAATGGGTGCAGAAAAATGTAAGTGGCTCGAAAGCCCTTTATTGGTGGATTCAATATCAAATTACAAAAAACGAAATATTTTTAAAAAAAATTATCCAATATAACAAAGATGATTGTTTGGCTACTCTACAAATTGCAGAGTATTTAATGAAAAATCATTTAAAGAAAAATTGATCCTATAGATTTATTTATAATAATTTTTCCAAAAATTTCTGAAAAAAAATAATTTCCTTCTTCTAAATATTTTCTTTTTATCATTGCTAAGCCTTTTATTTGAGAATCTGATTTAAAAAAACTAGTGATTTTGCCTACAGAAATATCCTTGGCAGAATTTATGTATAAATTTTTATCTTCAACTTCAAAATTTAAATTAGATTCAAATGATTTCCAAATTCTTATTTCCTGTTTTAGAGAAGAAACATTTTTTATTTTTGACATTGTTTCTTGTCCTAAATAACAACCTTTATTAAAATCTACAAGATCTTTTAATCCAAGCTCAAGAGGATTATTTTTTCCATTTATTTCCATTTCTAAAGAGGGTATTGCCTGATTAACCTTCCAAAGTTTTAAATCATTAGAATTCAGTAAATTTAGTTTATTTTTATATATTTCAAATTCTTTGTCTTCTATTTTAAAGAAAGTAGGTTGGTAAGCTCTCCATGAACTAGATACATCAATTTCCTGAATTCTATTTATCAAGAAAGGTTTACTTAGAAGTACATCGTCTGCAGGAAAAATAATTTTATTAAAGTAATCAATTATTTCATTGGTATTACCCGCCAAAATAATTACTTCTAAATTACTTTCTAAAAAATTAATTTCAATTAACGACCTTAGAACTCCATTTGGAGTTAACCAACAAGTTTTAATAACTTTATTTTCTGAATCAAGAATATTTCCAGTTGTTATTCCATTCAAAAATTTTCTGGCATGTTTTCCAGTAACAGAAAAACAATCAAATTTTTCAAGCCAAAACTTTTTTTTAATATCTTGCATTTTGAGATAATTATAAAAAGTCTTTTATTGTAAAAAGACTCTTTAATTTAACATTTTCATCGTTAAGTGCTTCACATCCACCTTCTTGCCTATCAACTATTGACAAAACTTCCTCAACAACATAATTATTTTCTCGTAACTTATTTATAGCTTTTATTACTGAACCAGCAGTTGTAACCACATCCTCCAAAACAGTAACCAAGGTACCTTCTTCTAATCTAGGGCCCTCTATTCCGGCTTTGGTTCCGTATTTTTTAATTTCTTTGCGAATTATTAAACCATTTAAGTCTAAGCCTTGTAAAGCTGATTTGATAATTAATCCACTTACTAAGGGATCTGCGCCTAATGTCAATCCTGCTACAGCTTTTGACCTTGAATCTTTTAACTCTAAAAATAAATCACTTATTAGGGTTAGGCCTTCGCCATTTAATGATACCGGTTTACAGTTCAAGTAATGACTGCTTTTTTTTCCTGAAGATAAAGTGAAGTTTCCTCTTTTGTAAGATTTTTCAATTAACTGTTTTAACAATTTTGCTTTATTTAAGTCATACTTTTCAGAAAAATTACTCATTAGTAAATGTTAAATTTATATTTAAAGATTAGAAGAAAAAAAAGAAATCTCACAAAAACTTCCTAATGAGGTGTTTTTTGAAATATTATTTTTATATTGTATATTGAAATTCAATGTAATTAAAATTACATAAATTCCTTTGGGGGTGTAGCAATCTGGTGAATGCACCAAACTCATAATTTGGCTAAGGCGAGTTCGATCCTCGCCACCCCCATTATTAATTTGTCATTGAATGAAAATAACCCTACTTTTACTTCTTTTATTTTTCCCAGCTTTTTTTGCAGCGAGTGAACTCTCTTTTTTATTAATAAGGCCAAGTAAAGTTTTAAGGTTAATAGAAGAAAAAAAGAAAGGAGCATTTTCAATTTTAAAAATTCAAAAACGCTTTAGATCTTCATTAATTGCCTCTCAATTTGGAGTAACAATTTCATTAATTGCGATTGGATGGCTCAGCAGTAATCTGGCTAATGATTATTGGAAAAGCAATATTTTGTCAAATAGATTTTATGATCTTCTATTATTTGTATTTGTTGTTTTAGTTGTTACTCTCGTTTCTGGACTAATTCCTAAAGCACTAGTAATTAACAATCCAGAATCTGCTGCATTAAGGCTTACAACAATATTCGATGCCGTTAGAAAAGCTATGAATCCTATAGTTAAGACAATAGAATTCTTTGCTAGCGCCTGTTTAGGCTTGTTCAATTTAAATAACAAATGGGATTCTTTAAACTCGGGTTTATCCGCAGGAGAATTAGAAACTCTTATCGAAACAGATAATGTAACAGGTTTAAAACCAGATGAGAAAAATATTCTTGAAGGAGTTTTTGCTTTAAAAGATACACAGGTTAAAGAAGTAATGATTCCAAGATCTGAAATGGTAACTTTGCCAAAAAATATAACCTTTTCAGAACTTATGAAACAAGTTGATAAAACTCGCCATGCTCGCTTCTTTGTGATTGGTGAGTCTTTAGATGATGTATTAGGTGTATTAGATTTGCGTTATCTTGCTAAGCCAATTTCAAAAGGTGAAATGGAAGCTAATACATTACTAGAGCCGTTCCTTTTACCAGTGACAAAAATTATAGAGACATGTTCATTAGCAGAAATATTTCCAATAGTAAGAGACTATAATCCTTTCTTACTAGTAGTTGATGAACACGGTGGAACAGAGGGGCTCATAACTGCAGCTGATCTAAATGGCGAAATAGTTGGCGAGGAAATGCTCAACAATAGAATTTATTCAGACATGAGAATGTTAGATAATTTCTCTAAAAAATGGTCAATAGCTGGAAAATCAGAAATTATTGATATCAATAAGAAGTTAGGATGTTCCATTCCAGAAGGCGCAGATTATCATACTCTTGCTGGATTTCTGCTAGAAAAATTTCAGATGGTACCAAAGATTGGGGACGTTTTAGATTTTAATAATATTAAATTTGAAGTTATTTCTATGTCAGGTCCAAAAATTGATCGTGTTAAAATAATTCTTCCCAAAAGCTAAATGTGGAGCCCTATGGAGGATAATGATAATAAATAAATGGATTTGAAATTATGCAACCAACCTCATCACCCGTAAAGGTTGGAGTCATAGGTATAGGGAATATGGGCTGGCATCATGCTCGAGTACTAAGTTTACTCAAAGATGCAAATCTCATTGGAGTAGCAGATCCAAATGAAGAGAGAGGTAAATTAGCTATTGAACAATTTCAATGTGAGTGGTTCAAAGATTATAAGGACTTAATTCCAAAAGTTGATGCTATTTGTATCGCTGTCCCGACACTACTTCATCATAAGGTAGGACTAGATTGTCTAAATGGAGGTATTAACGTTCTCATTGAAAAACCAATTGCAGCTGATGAGTTGGAGGCAAAATCCTTAATTGAGGCCTCTAATGCAAGTAAATGTCTATTACAAGTTGGGCATATTGAAAGATTTAATCCTGCTTTTAGAGAATTAAATAAAATTGTGAATAATGAAAAAATTGTTGTTTTAGAAGCAAGGAGGCACAGTCCTCATGCAGACAGAGCAAATGATGTATCTGTAGTAATGGATTTAATGATTCATGACATTGATCTTATTTTAGAGCTTGTAAACTCAAAAATACAAAAATTAGCAGCTGTTGGAGGAAGAAATAGCGAAGGATTAATAGATTATGTAAATGCTACTTTAGTTTTTAAAAATAATGTTATTGCGAGCTTAACTGCCAGCAAAATGAGTCATAAAAAAATTAGAAATTTAAGTGCTCACTGCCAAAATGGGCTGGTAGAAACTGATTTCTTAAATCACTCTTTACAAATACATCGAAAGTCTCATGAATCATACACAGCAGAGCATGGAGAATTAGTTTATAGAAATGATGGATATGTCGAAGAAGTTAGTACAACTTCCATTGAACCTCTTTATGCAGAACTGGAGCATTTTCTTAAATGCGTTCAGGGTAAAGAGATACCTGAGGTAGATGGTGAGCAAGCTTCAAGAGCATTAAAAATTGCTGATTTTATAGAGAGTGCTGTAGATAATTCTGGAGATGCGATTTTACTTGAAAATCCTTTCTAATACTAAAAATCTAAACTAAAAGAATTTTATTTAAATCCAACTGCAGCTTGCCAAACAAATACCAATAAAAAGAAAAATAAAGGAATAAGTGGAAGAACATCAACAGTTGGAGCAAAGGCTTTGTAAGCCTCTGGCAATTCAGCAAATGTATTAAATAGAATGAGCACCTTTTTGAATAATTTAATTAATTATGATAAGACGTTACCACGTATGGTGAGCAATAGAGGATGTTTTCCAAGGAGCGAAATCATTTGTAAAACAATTATCTCTAATTGCAGTAGAAATTGCATTAGTAAATCTTATTAAGTGAGCAATATTATGCAAACTTATCAGGGTTAGGCCTAATATTTCGTCATTTCTAATTAGATGATGCAAATATGCTCGAGAATAGGATTTACAGGTCTCGCATTTACAAGTTTTGTCAATCGGAGAAAAGTCATTTTTAAATCGAGCATTTCGCAAATTCAATCTTTCATTATTAAAAAATGCAGTCCCATGTCTTCCCAGTCTTGTAGGCAAAACACAGTCAAATATATCGAATCCATTAGCAACAGCTAAAGAAATTTCTCTTAATGAACCAATTCCCATTAAATATCGTGGTTTATTGATTGGTAAGAATTTAGGGACGTGATTAATTACACTATGTATTTCTTCGACTGCCTCGCCAACACTCACACCTCCCACTGCTATTCCGGGCAGATCAAAAGAACTTATATATTTTGCGCTATATTCTCTCAATCTCGGATACTTACCACCTTGAACTATGCCGAATAATGCTTGGTTAGATTTCTGATGAGTCTCAACACATTTTTGCAACCATGAATGAGTTCTTCGTAAAGAGTCCTCAATATCATTTTCGTTAGCTGTATGCGGAGGACAATGATCAAAAGCCATCGCAACATCCGATCCAAGATCCATTTGAATCTGTATTACTTTTTCAGGTGATAAAAATACATGACTTCCATCTCTTGGATTTTTAAATTCCACACCTTTATCAGAAATATTATTTAATTTGGCCAAACTAAAAACTTGATATCCTCCTGAATCAGTAAGAATAGGCTTAGTCCAATTCATGAACTTATGTATTCCGCCAGATTCTTTAACTAGTTTTTCTCCAGGCTGTAAATGTAGATGAAATGTATTTGAGAGAATCATTTCTGAACCTGTAGAGGTTAACTGCTTAGATGACATTCCTTTAACCGTTGCCAAAGTACCCACAGGCATAAATTTTGGTGTGTTTACCTGACCATTTGGTGTATGAAAAATACCAGTTCTTGCGCCTGTATTACTGCAATTCGATGTAATTTCAAATTCAAACACGATAATTTATAAAATTTTTTGATCCTTTTTCATTAATCTACCCTATTATTTAATACTGAATCTATTTTTATCTCATCAAAAAATATTTAATAAAAAATTTTGCAGGATCTTGGATTTTCTATACGACATTTCCAAAGATACCTTTAATCAAGCCCGAATTTAAAAATATTGCACAATTTGCGCCGCCTTTAGGATTTTTGATTGGAACAATACAGAGTTATATTTTTCTTTTTTTAAGAACAAACTCTTGGTCAATTTATGCATCTACATTAATTTGTTTGGCTTCAGGATATTTAATTACTGGTGGTCTACACATTGATGGTTTAATGGATACTTTCGATGGAATTTTTGCGGGTAAAAAGAAACGTTTAAAAGCCATGAAAGACAGTAAAGTTGGGTCCTTTGGCGTTCAAGCTTTAGTTTTTATAACTTTAATTCAAATTGCTTGCATACTGAAAATTCAAAACCTAATAATTTTAATTTTACCTATATGTTTATTTTGGGGAAGATTTTCAAATTTATTTTTTATAGAAAAGTTTAAATATACGAGTTATGAGAAAAAATCTATTAGTCACAAAAAGTTCTGGAATGGATTTAAAAAAGAATCTTTGATCTCCATTATTTTTCTTTTAATTTTCATTGCATACCAATTAGTTTCAATTACATCCCAAGCAATATTAATTAAAATTTTAATTCTTATCTTGATTGGTATTTTTCTAAGCTATTCTGTCCCAAACATACTGGGTAATAAAATTGGAGGCTTCAATGGAGATGCCTGCGGTGCAAGTGTTGTACTAGTTGAAACTGCAATGTTGTTTATGCATGCAATTCTTTTATAGGTAGTTCTAAATAGAAAATATTTTTCTTCTTAAGATTTTTTAATTTCTCAGTAGCATCACTCGAGTTATTTTCCAGCAATCTTAAATCTCCTCCAATTTGTTTTGCCAATTTCCTCGCCAAAAAAAGTCCCACTCCAGTGCCGTCCTTCTTCTTAGCGGCAGATCCTCTAAAACCTTTTTCAAAAATTTTCTTGTTTTCAATTTTGGTTATTTTTTTACCATCATCAAATATACAAAGTCCATTACTCGTAATTTCGAGTCCAATTTCAGCATCTTTTTGGGCATATTTAAACGCATTTTCTAATAAATTGGCCACAATTTCTGCAATTACAGCATATTTTGCCTTTAATGGCGATATAGTCCAATCTGGCCAAAGAGAAGGTTCAGTCCAATCTCTATTCTCTAAGTCCGCATTAGCTTTACCCCTTTCTAATATTGGTCTCAATAAACTCTGAACAGTTATTACCTTTTTATTATCTAAATTTGGTGGTAATAGTAATCTTTCCTCTCCAATTTCTAGAGGCAGTTGAATAGGTGAATTTAATTGCGAAAAAGAATCCATATATTGATTAATTTGTTTTTGTTCTATTATCATGCGTTCGACTATTTCAATAGATTCATCATCTGAACCAAGTCTTTTTATTAGTAATTTTGCATATGTCCTAATAGCAGCCAATGGATTCCTTAATTGATGGATAATGACATTCACCTGATTTTTTAAATAATTGATTTCTTTATTTTTATTTTGACGTTCTAATTCGATAGAGACGCATTTAGCTAAAGATATTGAAAGCGCTTTTAATCTAGAATCAAGTGATACTGGCCAATTCCCCCCTTTCAAATCAGTTTCTACCCTAAGGACACCAAGTAGAATATCGTTTTCTTGAAGCGGATACCATCTTCTATTAGGCGATGGAACTTTTAGTGAAGGATCATCTTCTATTGATGTCAGTAGCCTATCAATTTGAGGCCATTGACCAATCATTTCAAAAGAAGCTTTAGTTCCTTGCTTAGCTGAAGCAAGATACATTACTAAATTAGTCACGCCCATCGAGCAACCAAAACTTTCTAGCTGTTTTATGATTAGTTCTTCAAATTTTTTTGAAAGATTCATAATTAATGAAATTTTGAGAAATTTTTTTTAAAAAAAACTTGAAAAAGGGCTTGTAAAATATGAAAAAAGTATTAAGATATAAAGAGGTCTGACTTTAGCCAGCCTTAAATATGAACATTTAATCATATTTTAAGCTACATCAGGGGTTGATGGGTCCTCTATGTAATTTGAAGTGAATTCAAAATCACATATATAAGATTAGTAAAAATAAATAAGACTAATCTCATTAATAATTTCAGGAGTACCAATCAATGTCCAAAAAAAGAAAAAGAATCAGCAGAAGAAGATTGGCTGGCCAAAGAGTAATGGCACATGTACCTATTTATCATATCGAAACTGGCAAACATAAACCAGTTACAGCAGCAAGAAGATTCATAGCTGAAAATGGTCTCTCTGCGCCTTCAGTCTTCAATGTCAGAAGAAATGAACATACCACAGATAGGTTTTTTTGGGGTGAAAAGGGGTTATTTAGCGCCCAATATGCTGAAGAGAATCATTTTCTATTTCCATCACTAAAAGTTGTAGTTGAAGGAATAGGTGAAGAAAAAATATTTGAAGGTCTAGAACTTACTGCAGATGATTGGGAAGAGATTGAAGAATACGAATATGCTTTTGTTTAAATAATAAGTCTTATATTTGAACTTATAAAATTGATTAAATTTGAATCAATTTGATGAAATCCATCGAATTCTAATAATTCACAAAATTTAGAAGACTTACTCTTTACCTTTTCATAAATAGTCCTAGAAGCATCTATAGGAACGACGTCATCGAATAAACCGTGACTAATAATTAATGGTGAGCAGTTTTCTCCCGGAGCCCAATTGGGGTGAGGATAACCACTACAAGCGACAATTAATCCAAAATTTAATTTAAATCCTGCATCAATTGCCATTGCCGCTCCCTGAGAGAACCCCAACAAAATTGTTTTTTTTAGTGGAATTTGATTAGTATCAAATTTTTTTAATGAAACTAAAAGTTTATTTACTTCAACCTCAGCTCCATTCCAGTCATGTGGGTATAATCCATACCACTGTCTTCCCTGACCACTTGGATGTAATCCAGGCGCCCTCAAAGAAATTACCTCAAAATCAAGATTTATTTTTTCGGTCATCTCCTTTCCAAATGTTAAAAGGTCATCTGAATCAGCTCCCCAACCATGCATCAAAATAATTCTATGAGTTGCAGTTTGAGAGCTAATCGAGACAAATTCATGATTGATAGCATATTTCATGTTTATATTCTTAAGTAAGTAAACTTTCCCATAATGTCACAATTAGCTCTAGTAAGTGTCTCGGATAAAAAAAATATAATCCCATTTTGTAAAAAATTGGTAGAGCAATTTAATTATAAAATTCTATCAAGTGGAGGAACTGCCAAACATCTTATAGAGGCAAAAATTCCAGTTATTAAAGTTGCAGATTTTACTAATTCTCCAGAAATTTTAGGAGGAAGAGTTAAAACTTTACATCCAAAAATACACGGAGGAATATTAGCTAAAAGAACTGACGAGGAACACAAAAAAGATATAGAAGCTAACAATCTTGAGTTAATTGATTTAGTAGTTGTTAATTTATATCCTTTTAAAAAAACTGTAGATCAGGGAGCTAATTGGGAAGATGCTATTGAAAATATCGATATCGGAGGGCCATCAATGATTCGTTCTGCAGCTAAAAATCATAAAGACGTTTCCGTTTTAGTGGATCCTAGTCAGTATCAACATTTTCTTGAAGAAAGAAAAAAAGGTAAATTAAAGGACTCATATAAAGTAAAATTAGCCCTTGAAGCTTTTCAACATACAGCGGACTATGACACTGCAATATCTAATTGGATAAGAAAAGAAAGAGGTTTACAATCTTCGATATATATTGAATCTTATCCATTAATCAAAACCTTAAGATATGGGGAGAATCCTCATCAAAAAGCCTTCTGGTATGGTTTAAGTAACATTGGATGGAATTCAGCAGAACAATTACAAGGTAAAGATTTAAGTTATAACAATCTATTGGATCTTGAGTCGGCACTTTCAACAGTTTTAGAGTTTGGCTACACAGAAAAAGGTAAACTTACAACCGACACTTTTGCTTCTGTTATCCTAAAACACAATAATCCTTGTGGAGCCTCATTAAGTAATTCAGCTTCTCAAGCATTTTTGAATTCTTTGGAATGCGACTCAATTAGTGCATTTGGAGGAATAGTTGCTTTTAATTCAAATGTTGATAGTGAGACCGCAATTCGCCTAAAAGATATTTTCTTAGAGTGCGTCGTCGCTCCATCTTTTGATGAGGAAGCTTTAGAAATTTTAAAAGTTAAAAAGAATTTAAGAATATTAAAGTTTTCAAAAGAGCAACTTCCAAAAAAGAATAAAACTTCTACTAAATCAATAATGGGCGGATTACTAGTTCAAGATACTGATGATAGTGAAGAAAAAACTGAAAGTTGGATTTCAGTAACTAATAAAAATCCCAGTAATCAAATAAACTTAGATCTAAATTTTGCATGGAAAATTTGTAAACATGTGAAATCAAATGCAATTGTTATTGCAAAAGACCAAAAAACTATTGGAATTGGAGCTGGACAAATGAATAGAGTTGGAGCAGCAAAAATTGCATTAAAAGCAGCTGGAAAATTATGTTCTGATGCCGTCTTGGCCAGCGATGGGTTTTTCCCATTTGCAGATACTGTAGAACTGGCAAGTGAATACGGTATAAAAGCTATTATCCAACCTGGAGGAAGTCTAAGAGACCAAGAAAGTATTGATATGTGTAATTCGATGGGAATCTCGATGGTATTCACCCAAAAAAGGCATTTTTTGCATTAGATTATGTTGACTTTGGATAATATGTAATCTTATTAGTTTTTCTGAATAAAGAAAGTCTGCCTGGGCCTGCGCATAGAAAGTAGAGAGAAATAGCCCCATATATAAAAGACAATTCGAAAGCATAATTATGACCTTCAACCACTGCCAAAGGAAAACCTTCTAGTCCAGTATCTAGGAGATGAAAATAAACAGCAAATGCCATTGTGGAGAATAAACCAAGAGAAGAAAGCCTCGCAAAAATCCCTGTAGCCAATCCTAATGGGCAGACTAATTGAGTAATTGCAGCTCCAAAAGTCCAAATAACAGGATCACCTGGTAAAAATGGGAAGTATTTACCAACTACAAATTCAGCAAAACCCTGAGGATCCTGAAGTTTCTCTAAGCCATGATGAATCATCAAAGCGCAAAAACCTATTCTTAAAACAAAGATTGAAAGTTCTCCAAGGATATTTACTTCAGAACCTGAAGTTGAGTTAGCAACTACAACTTCAACTTTCTGAGGAGCTTTAGTTCTATTTATACTTGCAGTTTGCACCTGATTAGTTTGAGCTTTGTCTTCCATACAACATTAATTTTTTATTATTCTAGTTAATAAAGTAGTTCTTTTGGAATTATCTGACTAATAAATTAAAAAAATTAAGCAAAGTTATAAATGCCACTATAAATCAGGAAGCAATATCAATTAACTTTTCAATAACATCTGCAACAACCTTATCAGGAGTAGATGCACCTGAAGTAATTCCAACATTAATTTTTCCACTAGGTAAAAAATTATTTTTAAGTTCTAAATCTGATCCAAGTGGTTTATGTAATATTGAGTTTTCCTCAGCTGATATCCTTTCCGGCGTATCTATGTGAAAAGAAGAAATATTTTTAGTAATAGCTATTTCTTGTAAGTGAGTAGTATTGGAAGAATTGAAGCCTCCTATAACAACAAGAATATCAAGGTCTTCATCAACCAAAGAGAACATTGCATCCTGTCTTTCTTCAGTTGCATCACAAATAGTATTAAAAGCTAGAAAGTGACTATTTAAATTTTCTGGTCCAAATTTTTTTAACATCGTTCTTTCAAAAACTTTTCCAATTTCTTCGGTTTCACTTTTAAGCATAGTTGTCTGATTAGCAACTCCGACTCTATCTAAATCTTTATCCGGATCAAATCCATTAGAACAAGCTTTAGCAAATTTATTCATAAATTCATTTTTATTACCTCTACCCATAATGTATTCAGATACATAATTTGCTTCTTCTAAATCAAGTACAACTAAATATTTATCTGCAAATGAACTAGTAGCGAGAGTTTCTTCATGCTTAAATTTTCCATGAATAATAGATGTAAAAACATGTTTTTTATGTTTCTCGACCGTATGCCAAACCTTAGAAACCCATGGACAAGTTGTATCAATGATATGACAACCTTTCTCATGAAGGAGTTTCATTTCTTGAACAGTGGCTCCGAAAGCGGGCAGAATAACTACATCCCCATTAGAAACTGATGAAAAATCTTTAATTCCATTTTTAGCTGAAATGAATTTTACATTCATTTTTCTTAAATGATCATTGACCGAGGGATTATGAATTATTTCGTTTGTTATCCAAATATTCTCATTAGGGTAATGTCTTCTAGTTTCATAAGCCATTGCTACAGCTCTCTCGACTCCCCAACAGAAGCCAAAGGCTTGGGCCAACTTAATATTTAGTCTACCTTTTGTATAAGTAAAACCATTATCCCTAATAGAAGTTATCAAATCACTTTGGTAAGCTTCTTCTAATGCTTGAGCTCTTTTTGTTGGAGAATCGAAACCCCTTCTATTGTATCTGTCAGAATGATGAAGGGATCTTCTAAAAGCTTGAGTATCCATCTTTAAATATTACTACATTTTTAATAATTTTTCGTAAAAAAAAAGAAACCTGACATTAGTCAGGTTTCTATAATCAATTGTAAGTTAGATTACTTAGCAGATGCAAAGTCTGGATATGCTTCCATTCCATGCTCTCCTATATCTAAACCTTGAGTCTCTTCCTCTTCAGATACTCGAATTCCGCCGAATAATCCTCCAATTACAGACCAAGTAATCCAGCAAGTTACAAGTGTCCAGATAGCATAAGCTGCGGCACCAAGAGCTTGAACTAGAAGAAGTGTAATACCTCCACCATTGAACAATCCCATGCCTGCTCCATCTCCTTGTACAGCTGTACCCCAAAGACCGATAACTACAGTTCCCCATACACCACAAACTCCGTGAACAGAGAATGCACCTACAGGATCATCAATCTCAGCGGCATCAAGTGCTGCGACAGAAAATACAACGATAATTCCACCTACTAGTCCTGCAAACCAGGCTCCAGCAAGAGTCATATCACCACAACCAGCAGTGATACTAACCAAACCAGCAAGGATTCCGTTAATAATCATTGTAAGATCAGGCTTTCCAGAAGTTAATGTTGAAACAATAGTTGCTCCGATAGCACCAGCTGCGGCTGCCAAAGTAGTTGTTACAGCAACATATGGAACCCATTGATCCATAGCAAGTTGAGAACCGGGGTTAAATCCATACCAACCTATCCATAGAACTAATGCGCCTAAAGTAGCTATTGCCATGTTATGTCCTGGCATAGCCTGTGGTTTTCCATCAGAGTATTTACCAATTCTTGGCCCAAGAAGCATAGCTCCTACAAGACCTGCCCATGCTCCAACTGAGTGAACAATTGAAGAACCAGCAAAATCAACAAAACCTAATGCATCTAGCCAACCACCATTCCATTTCCAGCTACCAGCAATTGGATAAATAAAAGCTGTTAATACAATAGCAAAAACAACAAATTCTCCAAATTTAACTCTTTCAGCTACAAGACCGGAAACGATAGTAGCAGCAGTTCCTGCAAAAGCAGACTGGAACAAGAAATCAACTGTTGGGACTAATCCAGCATCAGCAACTGTTTCTGCAGTAACTGTTGGATCAAAAAATAGGCCCATAAAATATAGCCATCCACCAGCAATACTGTCTCCGTACATTAGCGAATAGCCTATTACCCAATAAGAGGTAACAGCTAGAGCAAATACGAATAGGTTTTTAGCAAGAATGTTGACGGCGTTCTTAGAACGACACATACCTGCTTCTACCATAGCGAAGCCGGCGTTCATGAATATCACTAAAATAGTAGCGACAAATAGCCATAAATTATTGGCAAGAAAAGCTGCATTCAACTCAGGTAGATCGCCTGCGTGAGCAGAAAGATTAAAAATACCTAAACCAAACAAAGCTAAAGGAACAGTTGCAAGCCACAACATTGAGCGGTTTGAACTAAATCCTCGAATACTCCTCAAAAGGAGCATAGGTCCGTTTACAAGACTTGCATCTTGTAATTTGGACCTAGAGCGCCTTTGAGGCGTTTGCAAAGCAGTGGTCATAAAAAAAAA
>QCQW01000005.1 GCA_003212055.1 Prochlorococcus sp. AG-459-A02 | reverse complement strand
TTATTATCAGTGAGAATAAAAATTTAATATTTTCTTATAGAATTTTTTTAAATTTTTTTATTACAATACTTGAGCATCAAATTTTTTGGGGTATTTGAAGCTATGACTAATGATTTTAAATCTGGTAATGTTAAGCACCTGCCAGTTAAAAACGTCGACTTACCAAATTTTGTTAATAATTTTTCAGGAGATAACTCAAACATTTGTGCCATTGAAGGAACTAATGTTATAAGAGTGCCATTTGGTAAAAAATTCTCAAAGAAAAAAAGGCCTGAAAAGAATCAAAATATCGCTACTCTAATACTTCCTTTAAGTTCGTATAGTAGTCCTACTCCTCCACACGTAGCATAATTAAAATTAGATTTAATCTATTTTCTTGAGAGTATCTGCATAATAATTTTGTAGTTGTAATGTTGCTTGATTCCAATCCCATTTTTCTGCTTCGTTTCGTGCCTCTTTCCTCATAACTTCTCTTTTATCTTCATTCTCTAGAATTTTTTTTGTCGCTTCAATCAAACTTTGTTCACCATTATCTTTTTCATCAGGATCATATAAACAACCATTAATCCCATCGCTAATAATATCTGGAATCCCCCCCTTGTTGGCTCCGACAACTGGGCATCCTGCTGCCATTGCTTCTAGTAAAACTAACCCAAGTGTTTCTGTACTAGATGGAAATAAAAATATATCTCCAGAGGCATAGGCGCTAGCAAGTTCATCACCAGATAAATATCCTATGAAATTAGTCTTGGTATTTTCGAAGATTTTTTCAAGTTGGTTTCTATATGGTCCGTCACCTACAAGTGCTAGGCAAGCATTGGGGATACTTTCTAAGACTGGTTTAATTCTCTCAATTTGTTTTTCTGCTGATAATCTTCCTACATAAATCAATAAGTAATTAGCGTCCTTATATTTCCCAAATAATTTTTTTCTCATTTTCTCACTTCTCAAATCTGGTCGGAAACTGTAAGTATCTACTCCCCTTTGCCATAGAGCAGTCCTTTGAATACCTTTATCTTTTAACTCATTTACCATAGCGGTTGATGTACATAAATTTAACAAGGCTTGATTATGTGCTGCTTTAAGTAATTCCCACAAAAGTGGCTCTAACATACCCATACCGTAATGTTCTAGATATTTCGGAAGATGAGTATGGTAACTGGCAATTAAAGGAATATTATTAGTTTTCGCCAACCATATGCCACCTAAGCCAAGTACAGCTGGATTAACAACATGTATCAAATCTGGGTTAAATTTTTCTAACTTATCTGAGACTGCAGGACCTGGTAAACCAAGCTTCAACTCTGGGTATAAGGGTAATGGCATTGCAGCAACTCCAACTACAGTTGCGCCCATATATGATTCTGGGCACCCCTCTGGACAAAAAATTATAACTTCATCACCATTTTTTATTAAAAATTCAATCGTTTTGGTAAGTCGTGTTACTATGCCGTCAACTTTAGGTAAAAAAGTTTCAGTAAACAATGCAATTTTCACTTTCTTAAGGTAATTATTTCAGGAATTTTAATTAGTCTTTATAGCCTCAGCTTGTTTTTTAGTCCAGGATGAAACACAAGGTATGCGCTTAAGATCACATCTATTGGAGTATTTTTTAGCAACTTCAACAACTTCTTCTAATAAACCATTATCAAGAGTCGTTGGGTTTAAACCTAATTCTATAAAGCATTTATTATCAACAATTAGATCATTTTCTACTGCTTCATTCCTTGGATTTGGTAAATAATTGATATCAGCACTTGTTAGAGATGCAACTTTTTTAGCTAGTTCTCCAACCTGATGACTTTCAGTCATTTGATTAAATATTTTAACTCTCTCTCCAGGTTTTGGAGGATTTTCAAGAGCAAGTTGTACACATTTTACAGAGTCTTTTATGTGTATAAAGGCTCTTGTTTGCCCTCCTGTCCCATGAACACTTAATGGATATCCAATCGCAGCTTGCATTAGAAATCTGTTTAGAACAGTTCCATAATCTCCGTCGTAGTCAAATCGGTTTGTTAATCTAGGATCTTTTAAAGTTGCGTCGGTATTTGTTCCCCAAACAATGCCTTGATGTAGATCAGTAATCCTTACAAGATCATTTTTGTTGTAGTAAAGAAATAATAATTGATCTAAAGTTTTAGTCATATGGTAAACACTACCTGGGCTTGCAGGGTGCAATATTTCTTCTTCAAAGCGGCTTCCATCTGGTTGTGGAACTTCAACTTTTAGATAACCTTCTGGAATTGTTGCACCTCTATGTGATCCATATCCGTAAACTCCCATTGTTCCTAAATGCACAACATGAATATCTAAATTACTCTCTACTATTGCAGCAAGAAGGTTGTGGGTACCATTTACATTATTATCTACTGTGTATCTTTTGGTAAAACTTGATTTCATCGAGTATGGCGCTGCTCTTTGTTCTGCAAAATGGATAACAGAATCTGGTTTTTCATCAATCAGCAAATTGAGTAATTTTTGATATTGTTTTGAGATATCCATGTTAAGAAATCTCATAGGCTTACCTCCAATTTCTTCCCATGCAGAAAGTCGTTCTGTTATCGAAGCAATTGGTGTTAAGGATTCTACTTCTAGATCAATATCAATTTTTCTACGACTTAAATTGTCGACAATAATAACATCATGATTTTGATCTGCTAAATTCACCGCACAAGGCCAACCGCAAAAACCATCTCCACCTAGAACAATAACTTTCACTCAGAACTCCAGAATTAGTAGATTCATAATATATTTATTAAATTACTACAGTGTGCTTCCAATTTGCGAAAAAACATTGTAAATAGTTTCAAATCTTCTTTCTTAATACGATAAATAAAATCAAATGATAAATTTTTACTCTCTTTTTTCAAATATGCTCAATTTAGGGAATTAGATATATTTTTTTCCGGTGAACTTGCAACTGCAAAGTCTTGCTTTTTAATTCTTCCCGCCATAAAAGCTTGCCTGCCAGCTTTAACACCATAATTTATCGCTTGAGCCATTAGAGGAGGATTTTCAGCTTGTGCTATTGCACTATTTATTAAGACGCCATCAGCTCCAAGTTCCATCGCTTGAGAAGCTTCACTAGGAACACCAATTCCTGCGTCAATTATTACTGGCACTTTTGCATTTTCAATAATTATAATTATATTTGATAAATTTAATAAACCTTGCCCGGAGCCAATAGGCGAGCCTAATGGCATTACAGTTGCACAACCTATTTCTTCTAGTCTTTTTGCAAGAATAGGATCTGCATTGATATAAGGAAGTACAGCAAAACCTTTTTTTATTAAAATTTCGGCTGCTTTAAGGGTTTCTATTGGATCTGGCAGCAAATACTTTTTGTCAGGAATTACTTCTAACTTCACAAAATTATTTTCTTCTTGACCAGACAATTTTGCAAGTTCTCTTCCCAATATTGCTATTCTCACTGCCTCATCGGCATTAACGCAACCAGCTGTATTAGGAAGCATCCAGTATTTTTTCCAGTCGATCTTCTCAAGTAAATTTTCTCCAGTCTGATCATTTTTAAGTCTTCTAATAGCGACGGTTATAATTTCCGTTTCAGAATTTGACAAACTTTCTACCATATCTTGAGTAGATTTATATTTGCCAGTACCTACCATTAATCTACTGGAAAATTGTTTTCCTCCAATTAGTAAAGATGAATAATTTTTCATGTTTAGAATCCCTTATCTTTAATACCTTTAAAAGGTTTATAATTATTTCTTTTCTCTAACTCCTTACTTTTTTTGATTGCTGTTTTATTTTTTGGATCTATCACCAAAACCTTTTGATAAGTTGCATATGCCAAGTCGTACTCTAGTAAACGCTGTTGTGCTGATGCGAGGTTATTTAAGGCTATAGGATATTCTGGGAGTGATTTTATTGCAGAGTTATAGTATTTAATTGCTTTTTTAAATTCATTTTGTGCTGCGTAGGAAAATCCTAAAGCATTATTTATTATTGCTTTGGCTTCATCAGGTTCATTTTCATAATTTTCAATTGCTTTTAAAAAAGTTTTAGTTGCTTCAGGATATAATCTTTTTTTAATCTGAACAGACCCAAATTCATATAATTCTGTAGCTTGAGTAAGAGAATCTAAACCTTTCTGCTCGAATTTAACTAAATTTAATTCTTCACTTCTTGTTTTTAGAAATTGTCTGAGTACAAAAATAGAAATTATTATTAATACAACAAAAAGAATTATTAAATAGGATTGAAAGGAAGAAATTTCCATTATTTATAATTACTTTTTAAATTATATTCTTTTTTCTAATTACTAACGGAAGAAACAATTTTTTCAAAACACTTAGGATCGTTTATGGCTAATTGAGCAAGCATTTTTCTGTTAATGATAATTTCTGAATTTTTCATGCCATTTATTAACTTGCTATAGTTTGTTCCGTTTATCCTTGCAGATGCGTTAATTCTAGAAATCCAAAGTCTCCTAAAATCTCTTTTTCTTCTTCTTCTATCCCTATAAGCATTACAAAGAGCTTTCATCACTCTTTGATTTGCAGTTCTGAAAAGATTTTTGTTACCGCCTCTGAAACCTTTTGCAAGATTTAGGATTTTGTTTCTTCTTTTTCTGGCTATGTTGCCTCTTTTTACGCGTGCCATGAATATCTAATGAAAATTGGTTAAAGATTTATGCGTATGGAATCATTAATCTTACATTATCAGCATCTCTTTCATCAACTACAGCTTTTGTTGATAGATGTCGTTTTAATTTTGAGCTTTTATGATCAAGTAAATGATTATGGAAAGCTCTTCTTCTCATAAATTTACCCGTCGCAGTAGCTTTAAATCTTTTGGCAGCTGATTTACGAGTTTTTAGTTTAGACATTTAAGTCAAATGTTTTTAATTTAGATAATCTAAACCTTAATACGCATTGGTGCAAATTAAAGTTTTAAATTGATAAGGAAAGTTCTAACTTATGAAACTTAAATTTGTATTTTTAAACTTATTTTTAGGCTGTATTTCTCTTATAGTGATTGATACTAAATTTAGTTTTAATGTAAAAGCAGAAGAATTACTAGACGTTGAACTCAATAATGAAATAAAAAAAGGAAAATTTTTAATTGGTTTAAAGCAATATCTAGGCGGGGAAAATGATAGTTTTTCTCAAAAAAAGAATATTAATTTTATCACAGATAAAGGTTTTTTAAACCTGATATCGTCCAACGGCATTAAACATAAATCAAAACAGATTAATATTTCCTGGGTGGATATACCCATCAAAAATCCAAAAACAATTGAAAGAA
Source organism: Prochlorococcus sp. AG-459-A02 (assembly GCA_003212055.1). Lineage (GTDB taxonomy): Bacteria > Cyanobacteriota > Cyanobacteriia > PCC-6307 > Cyanobiaceae > Prochlorococcus_A. The sequence goes on along the minus strand of QCQW01000005.1, from coordinate 28,202 downwards.
TTGTTTTTGGTCCTTTTGCTAGCTATGAATCAGCAAAAAAACAAGCAGATAAACTTAAAGATAAAGGATATGAGACGACTGTCGCTTACCCTAAAAATTGGGAAGTATGGATTCCATTTGTAGATGATCTTCCAGAGTTTGAATTGAAAAATACGATTTTCAGAAAAATAAAAAATTTTCAAATTTCTCCTGTTCTTAGAAGTGAATATACTGTTATGAAACTCGAAGGACCTATATATATTTATGCTCAAGAGGAAATAAAAATAAATGGTGTCAATTTTGGCAAAAATTTTTATTTAATAAAAGATTCATATGGAACTTGGACATTAGTTCAAAAAATTAAGTTTGACGATTATTTGGCTGGTGTTTTGCCATACGAAATTGGACCTAATTCTCCTTTAGAAGCACTCAAGGCACAAGCAGTTATAGCAAGAACTTGGGGAATTTTTAATTCTGATAGATTTAATATGGATAAATATCATTTATGTATCACCACTCAATGTCAAGTTTATAAGCCTTCTAAAGTTACAAATAAAAAAGTACAAAAAGCTATAGAAGCAACTTCAAATTTAATTCTCACTTATGGAAATCAACCAATAAATGCTTTTTACCATGGTTCTAATGGTGGCGTATCTGCAACTGCAGGCGAGTCTTGGCAAATTCAAGATTATTCTTATTTCAATGCAATTATTGATGGTTCTAAATCATTAAATAAAAATTTTAAACTTCCAATTACAAGTGAATCTGATTTAAATAATTTTTTAGATTTTGATAAAGAACAGTTTTATGGGAGCAATCATTCTCTTTTTCGATGGAACAAGAAAATTTCTAGTCTCGAAATTAAAGAAAAGTTAATTAAAAACAAACTCATAAATATTAATGAGAATGTTTTGGATTTAAATTCTATTGAACGTGGTTCTAGTGGCAGAGTGACAAAATTAGAAATACAAACGAACAAAGATAATAAATCTATTGTTCTAGTTAAAGATGATATTCGACGGGTATTAAATTTTATACCTAGTAATTTGTTTACTATTAATAAATTAAGTGATGATTTATGGCTTTTGAGAGGGGGAGGCTTCGGTCATGGTGTAGGTTTATCTCAGTCAGGAGCAATTGAAATGGCTAAATTAGGATTCTCTTATGAACAAATATTGAATCATTACTATCGAGATGCAAAACTAAAAAAAATTGAGATATTGTCTCAATGAAAGTTAAGTAATTAAAAATTTACTTTTATGAGCAAGGGTTTTTATAAAAATCGAAGATTAAAATCGTTTATATTTCTTAGTGCTTGTTTTTTAGTAGCTTTTATTCCTCATGTTTACAATATCTCAAGTTTTCTTTACCTTATATTGACGCTTTCTTTGGTGATTGTTCTTTACGGTTTAATAGTTATTTCTAGAAATTTTAAAAGGAACAAAGTTTCAAATACATTAGGCAGCAATATGAGCAATAAAGAGTTACCAGTGCTTGATATTTTAGTTGCAGCTAGAGATGAAGAGAATGTCATAGCTCGCTTAGTTGAAAGACTATTTAATTTAGATTATCCAAAAAATAAATTAAATATTTATATAATTGATGATGGTAGTTCTGATAAGACACCTCTAATCTTAGATCGATTATCTAGACAATATGAAAAGCTAAAAGTAATAAGTCGTTCTCCAAACGCGGGAGGCGGAAAGTCGGGAGCTTTAAATTATGCCTTGAAGTTTACTCATGGTGAATGGTTATTAGTTTTGGATGCGGATGCTCAATTAAAACAGGATTCTTTGGTAAGAATATTTAGTTTTGTAGAAGAGGGTGACTGGTCAGCAGTTCAATTAAGAAAGTCAGTAACAAATGTAAGTAAGAATTTTTTAACTTCATGCCAGTCAATGGAGATGGCTATGGACGCAATTTTTCAATATGGACGATTATCAGTTGCTGGAGTTTCCGAACTAAGGGGAAATGGTCAATTAATTAAGAAAGATACATTATTGGCATGTGGTTCTTTTAATGAAGACACGGTTACAGATGATCTCGATTTAAGTTTAAGGTTATTAATTTCAAAATCTAGAATTGGAATCTTATGGGATCCTCCAGTCATGGAGGAAGCAGTTGAGAATTTAAATGCTTTATTAGCGCAAAGGCAAAGATGGGCAGAGGGGGGTTTGCAAAGATTTTTTGATTATGGGGATCAATTAGTTACTGACAAAATTGATTATTTGCAAAAATTTGATTTAACTTACTTCTTTATTTTGCAATATGCACTGCCAATCATTTCTATTTTTGATTTAGTTCTCAGTATTGCTTTATTAGATTCACCAATTTACTGGCCTATTTCATTTACAGCTTTTATGTTATCCGGAATTGCTTTTTGGTACGGTTCTTCTTGCAAAAGCGAAGTTCCTGTATTGCAAAAAAGCAATTTTTTGATGGTATTTATATCGGTTTTTTATTTATCACATTGGTTTCTAGTAATCCCCTGGGTAACAATAAAGATGTCTATTTTTCCCAAAAAGATACTTTGGCGAAAAACTCTTCATACTGGAGTTTAATTTATTCATCAAGGTCTATAATCTCTCCATTAAAAAAATTTGCTAAGTTTTTTGAACTATCATCATAAGTTTCCTCGTTAGATATTTTGGTTGATGAGTTAGTTTTTGGGTCTGTTTTTTTTATGGGTTTCAAATTCTTTACTTCATTTTGGGTTATTTTTGGAGTGCTTGTTAGGTTACTTTTAGTTAGTTCTTTGATTGAAAAATTAAGTATTATTTGATCTCCAAATATCTTTTTTACTGTATTTTCAATTATAACTTTTCTACTCTTAATCATATTTTCCCATTTTGGAGATAATGCGATTGTGATTTTCTCCGAATCAAAACTTTCAAGTTCGGCTTGTTGTGAAAGTAACATTCTTGTTGACGGTAACTCTAATTTAGAAAGAATTAATTCCCATGTATCTTTTAAATTATTTGATCTAGGATTATTTTGGTTATTGTCAGAAATATTTCCCATACTTTCTGTTCCAAGAACGTCAAATTTTTCTACTTTTTCGTCTATTTTCTCAATCCCTCCCTCCTGGCTTATCTCCTTTTTGATACTTGGTTTTTGAATTTTATTAGAAATATTTTCTTTATTAAATATTTGAATGTTTTTTATGCTTTCATGCTTCTCCTCAGGCGCATTATTTTTACGTTCTAGCTTATTTTCAAAACTATTTATCTCTTGATTATAAAGAAGGCCAGTTAAATGTATTTCAAACCAAAGCCTTGGATTATCACTTGTTTTGATTTGATATTCAATATTCCTCAGATTATTATGCCATTTAATTATTGTTGATTTATTTATTCTTTTTGAGATTTTACCCAATTCATCTTGAAATTCATCAGTCGTATAATAAAGGTCTGAATATTTATTATTTGTACTGTGTAGTAGTAGATCTCTAGTTATATTTAATAACCCGATAATTATTTGACGGGGTTCGTTTCCAGCATCATATAATTTGTTGCAGGTGATAATTAATGACTCAGGATTATTCTCAACCAATGATTTAAGCAGATTTGTTAATTCAATTTCTGATACTTCTCCTAGCAGGTTTTGGATATTATTAATTGTTATACCTTCTGGTAAAAGATTGAGTTGTTCAAGGAGACTTTGTGCATCTCTCATGCCTCCATTAGATCTTTTTGCAATCATTTTTAACGCCTGAACTTCATACTCAATGGATTCTTTTTCTGCTATTTCTGATAAGTGTTGAAAAATGTCATTGGGGCTGATTCTTCTAAAATCAAACTTTTGACATCTACTTTGTATTGTATTCAATACTCTTTCAGGATTTGTGGTCGCAAGGATAAATACAACTCTTGAGGGCGGTTCTTCAATAGTTTTTAGTAAAGCATTTGAAGCTGCCGTTGAAAGCATATGACATTCATCAATAACGTATACTTTCCATCTCGCTTGAGTAGGTGCAAATCTCGCTCTTTCTATAATTTCTCTTATATTTTCTACTCCTGTATTTGATGCGGCATCAATCTCGATAATATCTAGAGCGTTCCCATCTGTAATTTGTCTACATAAGTCACATTTACAACAAGGACTTATCGTAGGTTGATCGAATGCCTGACAGTTTAAAGATTTTGCAAATATTCTTGCACTTGATGTTTTTCCAGTGCCTCTTGGACCATTAAAAAGATATGCAGGAGCAATTTTTTTTGTTAATAGTGCTTGCTTTAGTGTAATTGATATAAATTTTTGACCAACTAGTTCGTCTAAGTTGTTTGGTCTATATTTTTGATGAAAAGGCTTATGTATATTTGGCATTTATTTTTCATTAATTAGAAAAATTCGGGATTAAATTAAAACAATTAAACTCTAATTTTTATGCAGATTCTTTAATGATTCTTTTTGATCCTGAGGGTAGTTTAACAATTTTAGATGAGAACAAATTTTCTACCATTTTTTTTGTAATTGTGAATTCTTTTACATTGTCTTCAGAAGGCAAAGTGTACATTATATCTAGCATTAGCTCTTCAATGATTGATCTTAATGCTCTTGCACCTGTTTTTCTTTTATATGCTTCATTTGCTATCGCTTCAACAGAATCAGGCTCAAATGATAATTCAACATTATCCATACTTAGTAAAGTTTTGAATTGCTTTACCAGTGCATCTCTTGGTTCAGTTAGGATAGATTCTAACGTCTCTTTAGTAAGACGATCTAATACAGCACAAACCGGAATTCTTCCAATAAATTCTGGAATTAGGCCATATTTCACTAAGTCATCTAATTCTAAATTTTTCAGGGAATCTCTTGGGTCTACTATTTTTTTTGTATCAACTTTGCTTTGATCTGAATTGGTGGTAAATCCTATGGAGTGTTTACCCATACGCTTTTGAACGATATCTTCTAAACCTATAAAAGCTCCCCCGCAAATAAATAATATTTGACTGGTATCAATTTGGATGCAGTCATGATAAGGATGTTTTCTTCCGCCTTGCGGTGGCACATTAGCAATTGTTCCTTCAAGCATTTTTAATAATGCTTGCTGTACCCCTTCACCAGAGACATCTCTAGTGATAGAAGGATTCTCGCTTTTTCTTGCAATTTTATCTATTTCATCAATATAAATAATTCCTTTTTGAGCTAGTTCTACATTCATTTCTGATTTCTGTAGAAGTCTTAAAAGTATGTTTTCAACATCCTCTCCAACATATCCAGCTTCTGTCAAAGTCGTTGCATCAGCTACTGCAAAAGGAACATCTAGAAACTCTGCTAAAGTTTGCGCCAATAATGTTTTTCCACTTCCAGTAGGGCCTATGAGTAAAATATTCGATTTTTGTAATTTAGTTGCTTGTGAATCTGTTGAGTTGCTATTTTTGCTATCTTCTTTAACTTTCCAAGCTAATCGCTTGTAGTGATTGTATACGGCTACTGATAATATTTTTTTTGCAGATTCTTGTCCAACAACTTGATTATCTAGAAAACTTTTAATTTCTAATGGCTTAGGAATTGAGGTTAATTCTAAAGTAACAGATTTTTTTGGATTATCAGTTGGTAATTTCTTTTTTACTTGCGGAGAGTTGCTTGTGTTCGCTTGATTATCAAGAAGTTCTTCATCGAGAATTTCATTACAAAGGTCTATGCACTCATCACAGATATAAACCCCAGGACCAGCTATAAGCTTTCTTACTTGGTCTTGTGATTTCCCGCAAAATGAACATTTAAGATGGGCGTCAAATTTAGCCATCGATTATAAGTTTTTAAAGTGAAAGGTGTTAAATATTCCCTATTCACTAGGATTGCTTATAAATATCGATTCGTCATCATATTCTTACAAAATCAGTATCCCTTGTCACTTTTTGATAACTTTATCAATTAATCCGTATTCGACTGCTTCTGAGGGAGATAAAAAGTAATCTCTTTCTGTATCTTCATTAATTTTATCTAAAGGTTGACCTGTATGTTCTGCTAAAAGCGAATTTAATGTTTTCTTGAGAAAAAGTATTTCTTTAGCTTGTATTTCAATCTCTACTGCTTGACCTTGTGCACCCCCAAGAGGCTGATGAATCATAATCCTAGAATTAGGTAAAGCCAATCTTTTTCCCTTTGCTCCTCCAGAAAGTAGAAATGCCCCCATACTTGCAGCTACTCCAAAGCATATTGTTACTACATCAGGAGATATTTGTTGCATAGTATCGTAAATGGCCATTCCTGCAGTTACTGAGCCTCCAGGAGAATTGATATATATTTGGATGTCTTTTTCGGGATCTTCAGCTTCAAGAAATAATAATTGTGCAACAAGTGAGTCCGATACTTGATCATTAATGCCAGTACCTAAAAAAATTATTCTCTCCCTTAATAGTCTTGAATATATATCAAAAGCTCTTTCTCCTCTACCTGATTGTTCTATAACAGTAGGAACAGCTGCAATAGTTTTATTATTACTTTCGTAAGAACTTATTGAGCTTTGGATTAAATGTTTTTTTTCTGAGTTCACAAATTAGTTTTCGTCTTATAAATAATCTAGGGGGTTTTTGTTTAATTAGTAGGAAATTTCATAAATTATTTTTTTTCTTTTTTATTTTGAGTTTTTGTAGTTTTTGTAGTTTTTGTAGTTTTTGTCGCAGTTTTTGTGACTTTTGTTGTTTTGGAAGTTTTGGTAGCTTTAGAAGTTTTTGTAGTTTTTTCTTTTACTTCAGAATTTTCTTCAAGCCAAATTATTAATTTTTCTTTGAGTAAATCGTTACTTATGACTTCTGTTAATTTTTTAATATCTATTTGTTTTGAAGATTGAGAGATTGCCTCTTCATAATCTTTCATTTTTAAATCAATTTCATCTTTCTCAACTTTTATGTTTTCTGCTTCAGCTAATGCTTTTAGAGCTAAATTTCTTTGAACATTTTTTTCAGCTTGAGGTCTTGTGGACTCTGCTAATGACTTAACTAATTCCGGAGTGAAAGTAGATTTAACATCAAGACCTTGTTGAGCAAATCTTTGAGCGGTTTGTTCAATATTATTCCTCACTTCTACATCAATCATAGATTTTGGAATTTCAGCAACCAATTCGTTTGTTAAGGCATCTAGTAAAGCTTCAATTTTGATATCTTTTTGAGTTTTTTCAAAATTGTCTTTAAGTTGCTTTTCAATATCTTTCTTTAACTCTTTTAATGATTCTTTGTTGCCAGACTGTTTTGCAAAATCGTCATTAAGTTCAGGTAATTCTTTTTCCTTAAGATCCTTAAGATTTACTTCAAAGATTGCCTCTTTGCCTCTTGAATCCTCATGAGAATAATCTTCAGGAAATTTAAGGTTAAGTGTTTTAGTATCACCAATTTTCATCTTAACGATTCCTTCAACGAAACCAGGAATCATTTTGTTCTTTTCTAACTCAAGATCCATTGATTCACTTGTCCCACCATCAATCTCTTTACCAGAATCTTTATATTTTCCTTTGAAACTAACTACAGCAATATCTCCTAATTTCGCTGCTCTTTTGGTTACTGGAATAATATTTGCAAACTGATTTCTAGATTTTTCTAGAGCTTCATCTATTGACTTAGGATCAAACTTTGTTTTTGAGATTTCAATAATTAGTCCTTTGGATTTTTTTAGTTTTAATTCTGGGGCAACATCAGTTTGAAGAGTAACCTTAAGTGATTTGTCAGGACTAAACTTTGCAAGTAGAGATTCAAATCCATCTACCAATTCTGGCTCACTTAGTGGCTCTATAGATTTTATTTTTAATGCTTCTTGCCATGATTTATCAATAATTTTTTCTAGAGCAGAAGCATGTAATTGTGTGATGCCAATTCTTTGGATTAAGACTTGTCTAGGAATTTTACCAAGTCTAAATCCCGGAATTTTAGCCGAACGACTGATAGAAACAATTGTCTCATTTACACATGTTTTGCATGTCTCAGATGGTATTTCTAATTCAAATGAGATTCTACTTTGAGGCAGAGGAGTTGTTTTGACTATTAATGCTTCTTTAGCCATTTTTTTTATTTATTACTAAAAGCCGAATCTTAATTATTTCACATTATGTGATTTCCTTGAAAGTTATTTTTTTGATAAAGTAAAAAAAATAGTCAATCTATTTATAAAAATCATTTTAAAGTGTGAGACAATCTCCGTTTTTGCCTAATAGGCCATTAAAAGTTGCTGTTTTAGGATCTTCAGGTGCTGTGGGATCCGAATTACTCAAAATTCTTGAACAACGTGATTTCCCAATATCAGAATTGGTCTTGCTTTCATCAGAGCGTTCAGAAGGGAAAAAAATTATTTGGAAAGGTGAAGAATTAGTTACAAAAAAAACAACTAAGGAAGAATTTCTGAATCTTGATTTAGTTTTAGCTTCAGCCGGTGGAACTATTTCAAAAAAATGGTTGTCTACCATTATGGAACAAAATGCTTTATTGATAGATAATTCAAGTGCTTTCAGATTAGATAATAATGTTCCTCTTATAGTTCCTGAAGTTAATGCTTGTGACGTAATTAATCATGATGGGGTAATAGCGAATCCAAACTGCACTACTATTTTGTTGACATTAGTTTTAGCTCCGTTAAATAAACTTTCGACTATTCAAAGAGTTGTTGTTTCAACATATCAATCCGTGAGTGGTGCAGGCCAATTGGCGATGGAGGAACTAAAACTTTTAACTGAAAAATATCTTCAGGGTAATCCTCAAAAAAGTGAAGTTTTGCCATACTCACTAGCTTTTAATTTGTTTTTGCATAATTCACCCATGCTTGCAAATAATTACTGCGAAGAAGAGATGAAAATGGTTAATGAGACTAGGAAAATATTAAATATTTCTGATTTAAAGCTCTCTGCTACATGTGTCCGAGTCCCAGTACTGAGAGCACATTCTGAATCGATCAATATTGAATTTACCGGTGTTGTTGAGCCTAAAGATGCTCTTGAAGAATTAAAAAAAGCTCCTGGAATTGAAATTATTGAGGATTACAAAAATAATAGATTTCCTATGCCAAATGACGTTATGGGAAGGGATAATGTTGCTGTTGGCAGGCTAAGAACTGATATAAGTCAGCCTAATGGATTAGAATTATGGTTATGTGGAGATCAAATAAGAAAAGGAGCAGCTCTTAATGCTGTTCAAATAGCTGAGTTATTAATTCCAAAAAAATGATTACAGAAAAAACTGAGTGTAATAATCCACTATTTGGAAAAATATTGACTGCTATGGTTACTCCATTCACTGAAAATGGAGATGTAGATTATGAACTAGCTATAAAACTTTCAAATTATCTTTTTGAGAACGGTTCCGATGGAATCGTGTTATGTGGTACTACTGGAGAATCTCCGACTCTTTCATGGGCGGAACAGCATGATTTATTTATTGCGGTAAAAGGATCTTTGGATGCAAGCTGTAAAGTAATAGTTGGTACTGGTAGTAACTGTACAAGCGAGGCTGTGGAAGCCACAAAAAAAGCATACGACTCTGGTGCAGACGGTGCTTTGGTCGTTGTTCCTTATTACAATAAGCCACCTCAAGAAGGTCTTTATAAACATTTCAGTTCTATTGCTAATTCTGCAAAGGATTTACCTCTTATGCTCTACAACATTCCTGGAAGGACAGGATGTAATTTACTTCCTGATACTGTGAAGAAACTTATGGATTTCTCAAATATTCTCAGTATTAAAGCTGCAAGCGGTAGAATAGATGAAGTAACAGAACTAAGAGCTATTTGTGGCTCTAAATTATCTGTATATAGTGGCGACGATTCATTGTTGCTTCCAATGCTATCTGTAGGTGCTGTAGGAGTAGTAAGTGTTGCAAGTCATTTGGTTGGATTACAATTGAAAGAGATGATTCATTCCTTTCAAAGTGGAAAGGTTTCTAATGCGCTTGCTATTCATGAAAAACTTCAGCCTCTTTTTAAAGCACTCTTTATGACTACTAATCCAATCCCAATTAAGGCTGCTTTGGAGCTATCTGGATGGGATGTAGGTAATCCTAGAAGTCCTTTGTCACCATTAACCAATGACATGAAAAAGCAACTATCTTTTATCCTGAAATCCCTATAATAGGGACTATATTTAACTTGATAATTAAATTTAAATAAACCTTATTTGATTACAAGCAGGCCTTTATAAAATTTCTAAATTATGCAAACAAGTACAAATTCCACTGTAAATAGATCTACTCATGACTCATCTAGATCTAAAAGTAATACGCCAGCTCTGCGAGTTATACCTCTTGGAGGACTACATGAAATAGGAAAAAACACTTGTGTTTTTGAATATGGTGATGAATTGATGCTTGTTGATGCTGGCCTAGCTTTCCCATCTGATGGTATGCATGGCGTAAACGTTGTTATGCCAGATACAACTTTTTTAAAAGAAAATCAAAGAAGAATCAAAGGAATGATTGTCACTCACGGTCATGAAGATCATATTGGAGGTATTTCTCATCATCTAAAGCATTTTAATATACCGACTATTTATGGCCCAAGATTGGCAATGTCAATGCTTAGAGGAAAAATGGAGGAAGCAGGGGTATCTGATAGAACTACTATACAGACAGTAAATCCAAGAGATGTTGTAAAAGTTGGACAACATTTTTCTGTTGAATTTATTCGAAATACCCATTCTATTTGTGATAGTTTTTCTTTAGCAGTTACAACACCTGTTGGCACAATTATTTTCACCGGAGATTTTAAGTTTGATCATATGCCAGTAGACGGAGAACAATTTGATATTGAAAGAATGGTGCATTATGGAGAGAAGGGCGTTTTGTGCATGTTTAGTGATTCGACTAATGCCGAAGTTCCAGGTTTTTGTCCTTCTGAGAAGACTATCTATCCCTCTTTAGAAAAACATATTGCGGAGGCAAAAGAACGAGTTATCCTTACCACTTTTGCTAGCTCCGTACATAGAGTGACAATGATCTTAGAGTTGGCTATGAAACATGGAAGAAAGGTCGGTTTGTTAGGTAGATCGATGATAAATGTTATTGCTAAGGCGAGAGATATTGGTTATATGAAATGCCCAGATGATTTGTTTGTTCCTATCAAGCAAATTAGAGATTTGCCAGATAGAGAGACCTTATTATTAATGACTGGAAGTCAAGGAGAACCCCTAGCAGCGTTAAGCAGAATATCTCGTGGTGAACATCAGCATGTTCGTCTTAAGACTACTGATACTGTAATATTTTCAGCCAGCCCAATTCCTGGTAATACTATTTCTGTTGTTAATACAATAGATAGATTAATGAAACTCGGAGCAAAGGTTGTTTATGGAAAGGGTGAGAATATTCATGTTTCTGGTCATGGTTTTCAAGAAGATCAAAAGTTAATGTTGGCACTTGCAAAACCTAAGTTTTTTGTTCCTGTTCATGGAGAACATAGAATGCTTGTTTGTCATGGCAAGAGTGCACAAACTATGGGGGTTCCAAAGGACAATATTTTAATTATTGAAAATGGAGATGTAGTTGAGTTAACACCTAATTCTATTCAAAAAGGTGATCCTGTAAAAGCTGGTGTTGAACTGCTTGATAACTCACGAAATGGGATAGTAGATGCTCGAGTATTAAAGGAAAGGCAGCAATTAGCTGGAGATGGTGTAGTAACTGTTTTAGCTCCTATTAGTACAGATGGGAAGATGGTTGCACCTCCCAGAGTTAATTTAAGAGGAGTTATTACTACTGCAGAGCCAAGAAAAATGTCTATGTGGACAGAACGAGAAATAAGCTGGGTCTTAGAAAATAGATGGAAACAATTATCCAGACAAACTGGACCGAATAATTTTGAAGTAGATTGGATTGGTGTACAAAGAGAAATTGAAAATGGTTTATCAAGAAGAATGAGACGAGAATTACAAGTTGAACCACTTATTTTGTGTTTAGTTCAACCTGCTCCAAGTGGAACTCGTGCTTATATTCCAAAGATTACCGAAGAGCAAAATTTTTCAAATAGAAATAGAAATAATAATAATTTCCATAAGAAATCAAACAATAATCATCCGAATAATTCAAATAACTCACAAAATACACAAAAAATTCCAAAAGTTTCACAGAATCCATCAGCTGAGACTGCTACAGAAGAATCATTTGAAGGTAGAACAAGGAGAAGAAGATCTGCTGTCACATCTTAACTTTTTTCAAAATTTATATAGTTTTTATTCCAAACAATTTTTAAAAACTCTTGCAAGTTAATTTGACCTTTATTTTCTTCATAAATTGAAATTGCTAATTTTGTCAGATTTTTAGAACTATGTTGCTTTGCAGATATTTCTTTTAAAAATCTATTTAAGATTGTGCACCTCGCTTCAATACACATACTGTTTAAGAGATTCCTATTGATGCCTTTTAAATCTTTACAATATAAGTATGCTAGTTCACTAAGATCATTACGTTCATTATTGTATTTGCTCATTTTTTGGGAAAAATTATTTATCCTTTCAGAACAACCAGGATAGATAACCTCCAAAGTAGGAATAATTTTTTTTCTTACTAAATTTCTTTTTAATTTAAGATCTGAATTTGTAGGATCTTCCCAGACTGGTATTTTCATATCATCACAAAATTTTTTTGTATCTTTTCTACTGAAAATTAATATAGGCCTTATTAAAAAAATTTGATTTTCTAGTAATCTTTTGCTCTCAATATTACTCAGACCGGCAAAATTGCTCCCTCTAGATAAATTGAGGATAAAAGTTTCTGCGTTATCAGTACTCGTGTGACCAGTTAACAAATAAATATTATGTTCTTGCTGGTTTTTATTTAATAAAGTTTTGGCTCTTTCACATAATTTTTTATATCTCCATTCTCGTGCTTTTTCTTCTGAAGAAATATTTTCTTTATTTGCTTGATCAAAAGAGAATGAAATATTTTTATCTTCGCAATAACTTTTTAATTCAAGAGCATATAATGAGGATTTTTCGTGCCACTGATGATCACCATGCCAAACACTAATAGACCAATTATGTATTTTTTTTAGGTCATTAATTAGGGTTAATAAGGCCATTGAGTCTTGCCCTCCGGAAACACTTATTAAAATATTCGATCCTTTGGGAATTAATATTTTTTTGGTAAGAATCTCCTTATGAAGCTGATGATGCCATGATGACCAATTTTTCTTAGATAATTTTTTATCAGACATTTTGTGTTGCTCAGATAATATTTTTTAAAAAATGCACTGTTTTACTAAAACAATGTCACAATCGGGTAATAAATTCATTAAGTAAATGAGTCTGATTAATCTTTTGCCACAAAAAATTAAAGAAGAGTTAAGAAGCAAATCTCTACTCAAAGTTATTTCAGGATTGAATAATTTCGATGTTCAATCTGTGAAAATAATTGTTGAAGCTGCTTCATTAGGAGGTGCAGATCTTGTCGATATTGCTTGTAAACCTGAACTGGTTGATTCAGCACTTAAGAATTCAACACTACCCGTTTGTGTTAGTTCAGTCGTGCCTCGATCTTTTCAAGATTCTGTAAAAGCAGGAGCATCATTAATTGAGATAGGAAATTACGATACTTTTTATGAAAAAGGTATTAATTTTTCAGATAAAAAAGTTTTAAACATTACAAAAGAGACTAGGGATTTATTGCCTAATACTCCTTTATCAGTAACTGTTCCTCATACTATGCCTATTGATAAACAAGTTGATCTTGCTGTAAAGCTAGTGGAGGAAGGTGTTGATATTATTCAAACAGAAGGTGGCACCAGTTCTACGCCTTACTCTCCCGGAATTCAAGGCTTTTTTGAAAAATCAATACCAACTCTTGCAGCTACCTATGCTATTCATCAAGAATTTAAGAAACAATCTCTGAACATACCAATCATGAGTGCCTCTGGATTAAGCCAAGTAACTTGTCCACTAGCAATAGCCTCTGGAGCCTCAGCAGTTGGCGTTGGATCTGTAGTTAATAAATTAGATGATTTAGTATCAATGATTGCGGTTGTTAGGGGCTTAAAAGAATCTATGAAAAATTCAATAATTGGAGAAAAAATTTCTTAGTATAGCCATATCCTTTAGCTACTAGCTTGATGAACAACTATAAGCTTCAAGCTCCTTACGAACCAAATGGAGATCAACCAGAAGCTATTAAAAAATTAGTTAAAGGCGTTAATACTGGTAAAGAGTTTCAGACTCTTTTAGGAGCTACTGGAACTGGTAAAACATTTACTATTGCAAATGTAATCGAACAAACAGGAAGACCAGCGCTTGTATTAGCCCACAACAAAACGTTAGCTGCACAACTTTGTAATGAATTAAGGGAATTTTTTCCAAAAAATGCTGTTGAGTACTTTATTTCTTACTACGATTATTATCAACCTGAAGCTTATGTACCTGTAAGTGATACTTACATAGCTAAAACTGCTTCAATTAATGAAGAAATAGATATGCTTAGGCATTCTGCAACACGCTCATTATTTGAAAGAAAAGATGTAATTGTTGTAGCCTCAATAAGTTGTATTTATGGTCTTGGTATACCGAGTGAGTATTTAAAAGCTGCAGTTAAATTTGAAGTGGGAAAATCAATAAATCTACGTTCTTCTTTGAGGTCTCTCGTAGAAAATCAATATACTAGAAATGATATTGAAATTAATAGAGGTAGATTCAGAATTAAAGGTGATGTTTTAGAAATTGGTCCAGCTTATGAAGATAGATTAATAAGAATCGAATTATTTGGTGATGAAGTTGAGGCTATTAGATATGTTGACCCTACTACAGGTGAAATCCTCGAAAGTTTGGAACAAGTTAGCGTTTACCCAGCGAAGCATTTTGTGACTCCAAAAGAAAGACTAGAGAGTGCAATAAGTGCAATTAGAAGTGAATTAAAAACTCAACTCGATAAATTTACATACGAAGGAAAATTATTAGAGGCTCAACGTCTAGAACAACGCACAAAATATGATTTAGAAATGCTCAAAGAGGTTGGTTATTGTAATGGAGTTGAGAATTATGCTCGTCATTTATCAGGCAGAGAGGAAGGTTCACCGCCAGAATGCTTAATAGATTACTTTCCCAAAGATTGGTTGTTGGTAGTTGATGAAAGTCATGTAACATGTCCTCAACTTCATGCGATGTACAATGGTGATCAATCTAGAAAAAAAGTTTTAATAGATCATGGTTTTAGATTGCCAAGTGCTGCAGATAATAGACCTTTAAAATGTGAAGAGTTTTGGGAAAAATCCAAACAGACATTATTTATAAGTGCAACTCCTGGTCAATGGGAATTAGATCAATGTGATGGTGAATTTATTGAGCAAGTCATAAGACCAACTGGGGTATTAGACCCTGTAATTGATGTAAGACCTAGTGAGGGCCAAATAGAAGATCTGTTATCTGAGATAAGAATTAGAGCTGAAAAGAATCAAAGAGTGTTAGTGACAACACTCACTAAGAGAATGGCTGAAGATTTGTCTGATTTTTTATCTGAAAATAAAGTAAGAGTTAGATATTTGCATTCCGAAATCCATTCAATTGAAAGAATTGAAATTATTCAAGACCTTAGAATCGGTGAATATGATGTGTTGGTAGGAGTTAATTTATTAAGAGAGGGACTAGATCTTCCAGAAGTATCCTTAGTCGCTATTTTAGATGCTGATAAAGAAGGGTTTCTGAGGGCAGAAAGGTCATTGATTCAAACAATAGGAAGAGCTGCAAGACATGTTGAAGGTGTTGCCTTGCTTTATGCAGATAACTTCACAGATTCAATGAAAAGAGCAATATCTGAAACTGAAAGAAGAAGAACTATTCAAAAAGAATATAACCAAGTCAATGGTATTACTCCAAAACCTGCAGGCAAAAAAATAGAAAATTCAATATTATCTTTTCTAGAACTTTCCAGAAAACTAGATGCTGGTGGTTTTTCTAAGGATTTAATAAATATAGTTAATAACAAAACTGATGCAATTCTCAATTCCGGTGATAATCAATGTTTGCTCGAAGAATTGCCTGACTTAATAGAAAAGTTAGAAATTAAAATGAAAGATGCTGCAAAAGATTTAAATTTTGAAGAAGCAGCAAATTTGAGGGATAGAATTAAAAAATTAAGACAAAAATTGGCAAGAAATAATTAAAAAGAACTTATTTTTCTAATTCGAAATGATTATGAATCGCATTAACTGCTGTGTCACAATCTTTTTCTAAGACAATACATGAAGTCCTAATTTCACTAGTGGCAATCATTTCAATATTGATATTTTGGTCAGCCAATGCTCTAAATATTTTTCCAGCTGTTCCAACCTTAAATGCCATACCCGCCCCTACAGTACTTACTTTGGCTATA
This sequence comes from Prochlorococcus sp. AG-459-A02, assembly GCA_003212055.1. Taxonomy (GTDB): domain Bacteria; phylum Cyanobacteriota; class Cyanobacteriia; order PCC-6307; family Cyanobiaceae; genus Prochlorococcus_A. The sequence goes on along the minus strand of QCQW01000005.1, from coordinate 11,955 downwards.
GCAGGGCCATCTTCAATGTATGATCCGGGTAATTTTTTTGTTAAGGCCTCAAAAACTAAGTTAGCTTTTTCTCTATCTTGTTTATTCATTGTAAAACTAATATCCTTAGTTTTTAAAGAGGAACTTCTTTCAGACTGCACGATAGTATCGAAAAGTAAATCATTTTCAGCTAATGCTAAACATATCGATGCTGCTACACCTGGATGATCAGGCAGTTTTCGAAAACTGACTTGAACTTGGTTTTTATCTAATGCAATTCCTCTTACTTCAGGTTGATCTTGTTTTTCGTTGATTGGATTAACAAATATTTGTGTATCGGATAGCTTAAATTTTTCAGCAACAAATCTAATAACTTTTGGAATATTATTTATTTCAATGACGCAGCTGACTTTAATTTCACTAGTAGCTATTAACCTGACATTTATATTCGCTTGAGATAAAGTATCAAACAAATCAGCTGAAACACTAGGTCTACCCAAAATGCCTGCTCCTTGAATACTTAATTTAGTCATGTTTGTTTTTAGATTAAATTCTCCTCCTAATTGCCTAGTTATAAGTTCACATTGTTCTGCAGTCTTTTTAACTTCTAATTCACTAACAGTAAATGTAATATCGTTTTTATTTCCATCATTTGTAGCTTGTATGATTAAATCCACATTAATACTTGCTTCTGAAAGTTTTTCAAATATTTGTGCAGCAATCCCAGGCCTATCAGGAAAATTTGAGAGACTGAATACTGCTTGGTTTTCTAATACTTCAAGACTATTGACTGTTTTTGTTAATTCTAAGCTTCCTCTTTTTAGTGGAAGAGGTTGGATTTGACTTTCTAAGAGAGTCCCACCACTTGAGTCACTTTCGCTTGATTTGACGCATAATTTAATTCCATAATTGCGAGCAATTTCTACTGCTCTTGGATGAAGAACTGAAGCACCGACACTTGCAAGTTCAAGCATTTCTTCACAGCTAATTTCATCTAAGAGTTTTGCATTAGGAACAACTCTTGGATCAGTAGTAAGAACTCCTGGAACGTCTGTATAAATTTCGCAAGTCTCAGCTCCTAAAGCTGTTGATAAAGCTACTGCGGAAGTATCTGAACCACCTCTACCCAAAGTTGTAATTTCCATTGAACCCGTATAGCTTAATGTTGTTCCTTGAAATCCAGCCACTACAACTACAAAACCCTGATTTATATAATTTTGGATTCTTTCTGTTTTAATATCCAGAATTCTTGCTTTCCCATGAATTGATTCAGTAATAATTCCAACCTGGCTACCGGTCATTGAAATTGCAGGTATTCCGTATTCGTTTAATGCCATTGAGAGAAGAGCTATGGTTACTTGCTCTCCGGTTGAGAGAAGCATATCCAACTCTCTTCGATTAGGATTTTTACTAATTGATTCCGCTAAACAATTTAAGTCATCTGTAGTTTGCCCCATTGCAGAGACAACTACGACAATTTCATTTCCTGCTTCTTTACTTTGACAAATGCTACTTGCAATATTTTTAATTTTTTTAATATCACCGACAGAAGTTCCGCCAAATTTTTTTACTAGTAAAGCCATATTTAAATCATAATGTAAATTCTTAAACTTATAATTTGGTTAACTTAAATTAATTAATTTCTCTGTAAAAACATTTATAGGATTATTACCTTGTTTTAGTAGTGATTCAATATCCAATAAATTACTCATTAAATTAATTAAATATTCTTGTGATAAATTTTTGACTTTTCTTCGAATAAAAAAAATTCTTTTTGGATTAGAAATGCCTGCAAGATTACAAATCTTTTCTGCATTATCGTTTTCTGAATTAACTGCTAATTTTATAATGGTATGAATTCTTATTTGACTAATTAAACCTGCATTTAGTCTTATAGCAGGTTCTCCTTTCTGTAAGGAATAATTTATTTCAATGAGGCTTTCATTAATATTTTTTTGTAAGAGAAGATCAATGATTTTGAAAATGTTGGATTGATGATCACTAAATATTTTTTTTACATCAATACTTTTAAGAAAAAGTTGTGAATTTGAATCACTTGATACTGCAGAAAGGTATGTTTTTGCTTTAGCTAATTCATTTATGAGTTTAAAGCTATCATTCCCAACAGAATCAATAATTAATTCAGCTGCATTTTTATCAATTTTGATATTCATTTCATTTGCTGCATCTTCTAAAAATCTTTTTTGTCCCTCATAGTCCCAGATTTCTGGTAAAGAAAATGATTTTTCTTTGGCTAAATTATTTTTGATAAGTTTTTGTAAAAATTTAGTACTCTTTAGTCTTGAGTCTGGTTTTTTTGTATTTTGTAAAATGAAATAAGTATTTTGAGGTATATTGTCATGAATTTTTTCAAATTTAGTTCTTAGATCCTCATTTTTAGCAGTAAAAATTGGATTATTTTTCAATGTAACTATTCTGTATCCATCTCCAAAAGGAGGTGTAAGAACTTCATCGAAAGCTTTATTGACTTGCTCATCTTCATCTCCATTTAAATTAGTTACGTTTATTTCTTTCCATTCTTTGGATACTTCCTTATCAATTAATTTTTGAATAAATGTATTTTGAGCATTTAGATCATTACCCCATAATATTTGTATTGGCATAATCGCTCAATCAAAACCATATATTAACTATGATTACTTCTAACACAAATTAAATTTAATGGTAATAGATCATCCAATTTTTTTGGAAAGCATCAGATTCATAAGATCCCATTTAGGAACCAATGATCTAAATTATTTGGAAAAAAAAGTATTAGAGAGATTAATCCATACTTCAGGAGATTTTTCAGTTCAAAATCTTGTAAATTTTAGTGAAGGTGCTTGCGAAAAGGGGCTTCAGGCACTTAAAAATGGGGCTCCGATTTTAGCTGATACCGATATGGCAGCAGCAGCTATAAAATCCATGGCAGAAAATACCACCAGGAATAAAATATTCACGGCTAGAATGTGGTTTGGAAAAAATAATTGTACAAAATTAACTAAAACTGCATATGGCTTAAGTGAAGGTTGGAAGGAGTTATCCTCCATAAATTCTGGAAACAAATCACCTATTGTTGTTATTGGCAGTTCGCCTACAGCTTTAACTTATTTAATTGACATATTAGAGAATGCAAAAGATTTACCTAGTTTAATTATCGGAATGCCTGTTGGATTTATTGGAGTAGAGAAAAGCAAAAATAAACTGATTTCTACCGATCTTCCTAGAATTGTTTTGAATTCAACTAGAGGAGGTGCTGCCATGGCAGCTGCTTCGGTTAACGCCTTGTTGAGGGAAACTATTTAAAAAGTATTTATCTTATAAAAATGTCAAAAATCTACTCAATATCATAATTTAATTTATTATTTTCTTCTAGAGAATTTAAAACTGATTTTGCTTTTTCTATAACTTCTTTTGGAACTCCTGCTAATTTAGCTGCCTCTATACCGTAGCTTTTGTTTGAGCCCCCTTTTACAATCCTGTGACTAAAAATTAGCTGATCGTTATTTTGTTCTACTAAAACTTGAAAATTTTGTATATTCTTATTTGAATTTTTTAAATAATTCAGCTCATGATAGTGAGTAGCAAAAATAGTATTACATTGAATTTTCTTTGCAAGATATTCACTTACTGACCAAGCAATTGAAAGTCCATCAAAAGTAGATGTCCCTCTACCTATCTCATCAAGTAAAACTAATGAGCTAGAAGTTGCCTGATTTAGAATTGATGCAGTTTCAGACATTTCTACCATAAATGTTGATTGTCCAGATGATTGATCATCAACTGCCCCAATTCTTGTAAAAATCCTATCTGCAATCTTGATTTCAGCATTATTAGCAGGAACAAAGCTACCAATTTGTGCGAGGATTTGTATTAAACCAATTTGTCTTATAAAGCAACTTTTTCCGCTTGCATTGGGACCCGTTAATATAATTAATTTTTGATTATCCTCAAAAGAGATATCGTTCGCCATAAACTGTTTATCACTTAACAATTGCTCTACAATTGGATTTCTTCCTGCGATAATTTTTGTACTATTTTTTGTCATTGAATCATTTATTGGTATTAATGAAGGTTTTATAAAATTGTTTTCTACTGAAGTAATTGATAAACCAAGCAATGCATCAAGAGATGCTATGGATTTTGCGATTGATCTTATTTGGATTGTTTTTTCAGCAACTATATTTCTTAATTCGCAGAAAATTTCATATTCTCTTGATGAAGTTCGACTTTTTATTTGGAAAATCTTATTTTCTTTATTTTTAATTTCTGAAGTGATATACCTTTCTTCATTAGTAAGTGTTTGCCTTTTGATCCAATGTTGTGCAGCTAAATTAACTTTTGACTTATTTATAGAAATGTAGTAACCAAAATTTTTATGAAATTGAATTTTTAAGTTTGAAATTTTGCTTATTTTTCTTTCTTTTAATTCCTCTTTATTTAGCCACTCAGAGTAATCATCCATTAAATTTCGTAAACCATCTAATATATTGTCAACACCATCGTGGATCATTCCTCCTTCACTAATATTTAGAGGAGGATTTTCTATTAGTTTAAAACTTATAATATCAGCTAATTCTAAAAGATCTTCATCAATATTTTTTAATTGATCAGTCCAATCTGGTAGATCATATTTAAATAATCCAATTATGGATTTTAGTCTAGGCAATTTTTTTAAACCATCCGCTATTGCAATTAAGTCTCTGGGACTTGCATGACCTGCACAAGCCCTACCTGCAAGTCTTTCTAAATCCCCCATTGCTCTAAGTAAATTTTGGGTATCTATACGTAATTGTTTAGATTCAATAAAGTTTGTAATTATATTTTGTCTTTTATAAATTTCATTAACGTTTAATAGTGGTGAATCTATCCACCTTCTTAAACACCTTGCACCCATGCAAGTATAAGTTCTATCAATACTCCATAGTAGCGAACCTACATAATTGTTTTCTCGTTGTGTATTTTTGATTTCTAAGTTTTTTTGAGTTTGATAATCAATAATTAATTTTTTATTACCAAATTGAATTTGTGGAAAGTCTAATGAGATTTTTACAGAAGAATCTTTATCTAAATTTGAAGGATTAATTTTTTCTAAATAATTTAATAAACCTCCAAGCGATCTAGTCGCATTGTTTAAATTTTTAAGTCCTATTCCTTCTAGGTTTGCAATTTGGAAATATTTTTTTATTAGATAATTTGCTTCATTAATGCCAAAACTAGTCTCTTGAGAAACAGTATATGTAATTTGACTATTTCTTTTAATTAATAAATTTCTTACTTCATTGCTTCCTACAATGATTTCTGAAGAATCTAATTTAATAATTTCATCAAATAGTTTTGAAAGAGATTGACCTTCTAAAGTGATTAATTCTCCTGTGCTTACATCAGCTTTTGATATACCCCATTCATAAGATTCATCTGAGTTTTCTGCTGATAAGTAAATAGCAGTAATCCAATTATTTTTCTTTGCTATCAACATCCCCTCTTCAATTACAGTTCCAGGAGTAATTATTCTTGTTATTCCCCTTTTTATTGGAGTCCCATAATTCCCAGAACTTTTTTCTAGTTGGTCACATATAACCACAGAATAATTTTTTTTAATTAAATCAGCACAGTATCTCTCCATTGCATGATATGGAACCCCTGCCATAGGGATCTTACCAATCTCTTTGCCAGCATCTTTACTTGTAAGTGTTATTTCTAAAAGGTTAGATATTAATACAGCGTCCTCAAAAAAACATTCAAAAAAATCTCCTAATCTATACAATAATATCCTATCTTTATTGTCTTCTTTTAGAGTGACATAATGCTTCATTACAGGAGTTAATTTCAGTTTTGAAACTGTTTTATAACTAAAAGATTCTTCATTGACGCAAACATTTTTGTTATTTGAAATTAAATCAGTCTTGAATTTATTTACTAAATTAGTTGAATTTTTTCTTTGTCTAGGTCTTTTTTGCGATTCTTTTTTTAAATCTTCCCAAGATAAATCTTCTGGAATTTTTGTTATTTCTTTGTGCTCATTATTTTCATCATCAATCGCAAATAAAGTCTTTTGAATTATCGAATCTTCTTGCATAGTTTTTATTTCCTAAATAGATATTAGGTAGAAAATTTTTTTTTGCATTTAAAGTAGCTAAAAGTATGTAAATTTTCTCCAAAAATTATCATTTTCATGAGATTATAGTAATTATAATAATTTGAAAACTCAAGACTAAATTATGCAGGCTGTTAACTTTTTCTTCGTAAATGCTCTTTTATTTGCTTCTTTAATTGCGGTAGTTGGAGTTCCCGTTTTATATGTGACTCAACCTTCTACCGAGGAGGGACAGCGAGAAAGTAGGAGAAAAATTTATTCCATCGCTGCTGTATGGGTTGTTTTGGTTTTTGTTACTGGAATTGTTTCTTCATTAGTTTGAACTTAATACCTTTTCGTGAGAGTCTATTAATAAATCGAAGTAAAATTTAATGGCTATTTTTGAGGGGTCTTTCACTAATGCATCTACTTTAAAAGTAGGAATTGTAATTGCAAGATTTAATGATTTAATTACAAATAAAATTCTATCTGGTTGTCTTGATTGTTTAAAAAGACATGGATTAGATACTTCTGAAGTTAGTAATCAAGTTGACGTAGTTTGGGTACCGGGCTCATTCGAATTGCCAATTGCAGCTAAAGTTCTCTTGAAAAAAAATAATTATGACGTTCTAATTGCTCTTGGTGCTGTTATCCGTGGTGAAACTTCTCACTATGATGTAGTTATATCTGAGGCTAGCAAAGGTATTTCACAAGTTTCAAATGAAAATAATGTTCCAATTATTTTTGGAGTTTTAACTACTGATACTATGCAGCAAGCTTTAGAAAGAGCAGGGATTAAAAATAATCTTGGTTGGAATTATGCTTTACAAGCAATTGAGATGGGATCTTTAATTAAAAATTTAAATTAGTTGCAAAAAACTTAATTATTTCTATCATTGAACCCTTCTTTGAGATAAGATAAAAATATTCTGCGGATGTAGCTCAGTGGTAGAGCATCTCCTTGCCAAGGAGAATGTCGAGAGTTCGAATCTCTTCATCCGCTTCCTTAAAGTCTTTGCAATAAAAAGGATATTTTAGTACTTATTTTTTTGAATAAAAAGTACTTTCTGTTTTAAAGTTTTAAGAGAAAAGTTGAGGCTTCAATAGCCTTTTTAGCGATAAAGTTAAAGGAAATTGATCTTTTAATAAAAAATTATTTTTTTAAAATATAATATTTTAATTAACTAATTTTAAATGTACCAAACTATTTCTGAAGAAAATTTAAGAGGATTATTTACCAAAACTTATGGTCAGGATGCACCCACAAAAGAAAAATGGGCAGAATTTTATAATGAGAATGTTACTTTTATCGATCCAACACAGGAAACAGAAGGATTAGACTCATACATTGCTGCTCAAGAAAAACTGATAAAAAGATGTGATGATGTATTTTTAGAAACTCATGCCATATCAATAAGTGGAAATTATGGATTCGTTGAATGGACAATGGGCTTGAAAATTATGGGTAAAGAATTTATTTATCCAGGTACTACTCGTTTATTGTTTGCCGAAAATGGATTAATCCAAGAACACAGAGATTACTTTGATTTTTGCGGCCCAACTTTTGGACCGGTTCCTATTTTAGGACCTTTTATAAGATGGCTTTATAGTAAATTTGTTTCTTGATTTTGTTTTCTTGAGAAATAGAGTCCTTTATATTTCACGAATTAATAAATTTTGAGAATTAACTTCTTTAAAATCGAATTGAGAATAAAACAATTTTTTATTTGTCGTCATTAAATATATTTTTTTTGTAGTTTTTATTTTTCTAGATGATAAAAGATTTTTTACAATTAAAGTACCAAAACCCTTGCCTTGGTGATTTTGATCTATAACAATATCCCATAGCACTCCGCGATAAATTCCATCAGTTAAAGCTCTGCCAAAACCAACTATTTCCTGACCAACCCAAAGACTGATTACGACATCACTATTAGCAAGACATTTTTTTAGATCATTAATTGTTCTATTTTTTGCCCAGAAAGCATTGGTATCAAGTAATTTTTGTAGCTTAATTAATCCATTCGTCGGGTTAAGATTAGGACCTAATCCAAAAACCCTTAATCCCAAAGCTCCTTTGGCATGTTTGATTAGAGATATTTCTTTCATTTATTAAAAAGATTTTTGAAACGTGATGTCAGTTAGATTATTTTTGTGACTTCAATCTAAATACCATAATCGATAGTTTCTGTAAAATAAAGAGATAATAGTTTTCTTCATTCTGTTGTAACGCACTAATTTATAATGTTTGTAATAGGATAAATTTTTTAAGGACTTTGACTTATGCTAAAACTTTTGTTGGGAGATCCGAATACACGAAAGTTAAAGCGCTATCAACCAATAGTGGACGAGATAAATTTTTTAGAAGAAGAAATTTCTCAATTGAATGATATTGACCTAAGAAAAGAAACTCAAAATCTTAAATCAAATATTTCATCAGAATTGGATATTAAGAAACAAAAGGAACTATTAGAAGATTTTCTTCCTAAAGCTTTTGCAATTGTTAGAGAAGCAAGTAAGCGTGTTCTTGATATGAGACATTTTGATGTTCAGTTAATTGGCGGGATGGTTTTACATGAGTGTCAAATTGCTGAGATGAAGACTGGAGAAGGCAAAACTCTTGTTGCAACATTACCTTGCTTTTTAAATGCTTTGACAGGAAAAGGGGTTCATGTTGTTACTGTTAATGATTATTTAGCTAGAAGAGATGCTGAGTGGATGGGACAAGTTCATCGTTTTTTAGGTTTATCCGTTGGTTTGATTCAGCAAGATATGAGCCCAGTTGAGAGAAAAAAAAATTATGAATGTGATATCACTTATGCTACGAATTCAGAATTAGGATTTGATTATTTAAGGGATAATATGTCTACTGATATTAATGAAGTGGTGCAAAGAAAATTCAACTACTGTGTGATTGATGAGGTTGATTCAATACTTATTGATGAAGCTAGAACACCTCTAATTATTTCCGGCCAAGTTGAAAGACCCCAAGAAAAATATCAAAAAGCTTCAGAATTAGCTTTGGCATTAGTTAAAGCAAAAGAATTAAGTAAAGATGGGATTGATCCTGAAGGGGATTATGAAGTTGATGAAAAGCAGAGGAGTTGTATATTAACAGATCAAGGCTTCGCTAAATGTGAAGACTATTTGGGAGTTAATGATTTATATAATCCTCAAGATCCTTGGGCGCACTATATAACTAACGCTTTAAAAGCCAAAGAATTATTTATAAAAGATGTAAATTACATTATTAAAAATGATGAGGCCGTGATTGTCGATGAATTTACAGGTAGGGTAATGCCTGGAAGGCGTTGGAGTGATGGACAACATCAAGCAATAGAAGCAAAAGAGAGTCTTAAAATTCAGCCTGAAACGCAAACATTAGCATCTATAACTTATCAGAATTTTTTCCTTTTATATCCTGGTTTAGCAGGAATGACGGGAACTGCAAAAACTGAGGAGGTTGAATTTGAAAAAACTTATAAATTAGAATCAACAGTTATACCGACAAATCAAATAAGAAAGAGACAAGATTGGTCTGATCAAGTGTTTAAGACAGAGATTGGTAAATGGAAAGCTGTTGCTAAAGAAACTGCACAAATTTATAGAGATGGTAGACCTGTTTTGGTCGGTACAACAAGTGTTGAAAAAAGTGAATTATTAAGTTCACTTTTATCTGAAGAAAAAATCCCCCATAATTTGTTAAATGCTAAGCCAGAGAACGTTGAACGTGAGGCAGAAATTGTTGCTCAGGCAGGAAGAGCAGGTGCTGTTACTATTGCGACAAATATGGCTGGAAGGGGAACAGATATAATTCTTGGCGGTAACAGTGATTATATGGCAAGGCTTAAATTAAAAGAAATTTTAATTCCTTTGTTAGTAAAGCCTAATAACGAACATAAGCCACCTATCCCTAAACAAAGAAATTCAAAATCCAAGAGCGGTTTTTCTACAAAAGCTGGTTCAAATTTGAAAAAGAACATTTCAAATGCTTCAACAAGTCTTTTCCCTTGCAAGCTTGATGAAGAAATTGAAAAGAAACTCTCTCTTTTATCTGATGAACTTGTTAAAAATTGGGGCGACAGACAACTTTCTGTCTTGGAGCTTGATGACAGAATAGCTACAGCTGCAGAAAAAGCGCCAACTGATGATAATTTGATAAAGCTTTTAAGAGAATCTTTGTCTGATGTAAAAAAAGAATATGAAAAAGTTTTGATTCATGAAGAGAAAAACGTGAGAGAAGCTGGCGGTTTACATGTTATCGGTACTGAGAGGCATGAATCAAGAAGAGTGGATAATCAACTTAGAGGTAGAGCGGGAAGACAAGGTGATCTTGGAAGTACTAGATTCTTTTTATCTTTGGAAGATAATCTATTAAGAATTTTTGGAGGAGACAGGGTAGCAAATCTAATGAACGCATTTAGGGTTGACGAAGATATGCCTATCGAATCAGGGATGCTTACTAGATCTTTAGAAAGTGCTCAAAAGAAAGTAGAAACCTATTATTACGATATTAGAAAACAAGTTTTCGAATATGACGAGGTAATGAATAATCAAAGAAAAGCTGTATACAGTGAAAGACTAAGAGTTTTACAAGGAATTGATTTAAAAAGGCAAGTAATAGGATATGGAGAAAGAACAATGAGTGAAATTGTAGAGGCTTATATTAATCCTGATCTTCCACCTGAAGAATGGAATATTGATCAATTAATTTCTAAAGTTAAAGAATTTATTTATTTATTAGACGATCTTAAAGTGGAAGATATTAATTTACTTTCAATAGAAGAATTAAAAAACTATTTGCAAGAGCAGTTGCGAACAGCGTATGACTTAAAGGAATCACAAATAGAAAAGATTCGTCCAGGATTAATGAGAGAAGCTGAAAGATTTTTTATTTTGCAGCAAATCGATAATTTATGGCGAGAACATCTCCAATCCATGGATTCCTTAAGGGAATCAGTTGGATTGAGAGGTTATGGCCAAAAAGATCCTCTAATAGAATACAAAAATGAAGGATATGATATGTTTCTCGAAATGATGACTAATATGAGGAGAAATGTTATTTATTCAATGTTTATGTTTCAACCTAAAACTGATGTTAATGAAAAAAACTAAATAAAGATCTAATCATCACCAAGAAATTCTATTATTTCTTTGTCTTTTAGATTTTGAGCGTCACCTAGTTTAGAAATATCAATAGATTCTGAGTTAACTAAACATTGAAGAGTTTTTTGTAATTTGAGAAGTTCGTTTTCAAGCAAGTCAATTCTATCCATTAAATTTTTTATTACATTAGCTTCTGCATCTGGTAATGCAGAGTGAGCTAAAGGATTAACTTTGACTCCACTTTGATGCACTACTCTGCCAGGAACTCCAACCACTGTACTGTTTTCTTCCACATTACGAACAACAACTGAACCAGCACCAATACGTGTATTAGATCCTACTGTGATGGATCCAAGAACTTTTGCACCTGCCCCAACTACAACATTTTCCATTAAGGTAGGGTGTCTTTTCCCATGACTTTTACCAGTACCTCCTAATGTAACTCCTTGATATAGCAGACAATTATTTCCTATCTCAGCTGTTTCTCCAATGACAACTCCCATTCCATGATCAATGAATACCCGTTTACCAATTTTGGCTCCAGGATGTATTTCAATGCCTGTTAATAGCCTATTGGTATGACTTAACAAGCGGGGAATCAAAGGAATATTTAATTGCCATAATTTATGCGTAAACCTATGAATAACTATTGATTGAAAGCCAGGGTAGCAAAGAAATATTTCTATTATTCCTCTTGCGGCAGGATCTCTCTCTCTGATAATTTCTATATCTGATTTAAAAGTTTTTAGCATCTTGGCCTAATTAGTAACTCCTATTTCTTTTTTAAATTGATT
>QCQW01000004.1 GCA_003212055.1 Prochlorococcus sp. AG-459-A02 | reverse complement strand
AGAAATCAATCTATTGAAGAATTGGCTTCTGATTTAAAAATCGGAGCTCATCAACTTGAAGCCATAGAAGAAGGTAATGAAGAAAAACTACCTGAAAAAGTATTTATCAAAGCAATGATTAGACGGATTTCACAGAAGCTCAAACTTGATACAGAATTTATAATGGATCAATTTAAGACAGAGAAGAAAGAAGTGAAAATTGAAGAAATTATTGAAGAAGTTTCGAAAAAAAATTATAAATCTAGGTATTCTAAGAATTTGAATCCATTAGGGTTCCTAACATTTATTTTAATTTCAGGCCTTTTAGGACTAATAGCCTCCTCCTTAATTTTTAATTTATTTTCAGACTCTTCTCAGAATCAAACTCCAAAACAAGAACTTATTAAAAACACTAAATAACTTTTAAATATAAATTCTTTAGTTCTTTTATTACATTACTGCATAATCTTAGGTTCCATTTTTCAAGTAGAAGATCATGGTTTCTATCAAAAGGTAGAAGTTCAAATGTAAGAATATTCTCCTGCAATTTTATTTGAACTGAGGAGATCACCTTATCAGGTCTTTGATCAAGAGATGCTGCTAGTCTCAAAATTAATGACATTTCGAGAACTAATGTTTTATCTTCTTTTGATATTAAATTTTGCCAAGACTCATGTCTTTTCTTTGGTAGAGTTTTTCTATGATATCTAGCGATCGAAGCAATGATATTTGTTTCTGCTGCAGAATATCCCAACAACTCACAATTTTTTATTAAGTACCAAGAATGTTTGTGATATGAACCAACATTTACGTATTTTCCACAATTATAAAGTTTAGAAGCTGCCCAAAGAAGTTCTTTAGCTTTAGAGTCATTACCGCTATGAAAGATATTTTTAGTTTGATCAAAAATTTGAAAGGCAATATCGATAACCTTCTCAGCTCTTGCATTATCTACTCCAAACTTTCTGGCTTGATGAACTATAGTTGTTTTTCTAATATTGCTTTGAATATTTAACTCGTTTTTTATTATCCCTTTACGAAGCATCCAATCAACAACTAAACCCTCTCGAAGCGCCCTCTCACTTATGATTAATTCATTAAAGTTCAACATATCCATTGCGGTGTGTAATATCAATGCGCCTGGAATAATTATTTCTGCTCTTCTCTCACTTAATGAAGGTATTTTCTTGATTTCCGAAACTGGCAATTTAAATAGTTTTTCCAATACATTCTGTAAATTTTCCCTTTTAAATTTATAACCATGCAACTTTTGTTTAGATTCTCCTAAATCATCTGAAATCAAATTTCCTAATGAGGTTGCAGTGCCACTTGTTGCAATCATAGATAAAGGCTTATCTCCCTTAGATCTACTTTTTATTTTTCGAACGGATGGTTCTAAAGATCCTTGAATAAAGGTTTTTAGAAACCTTGATCTTTCTGAATTTATAGAATCTTTATCTAAAAAATCATTTTTAAGTCTTACAGCACCAATTCTCGAACTGGTAAGAGCTATTGCATCTTTTTTATCTGCAAGTATTAATTCAGTAGATCCTCCTCCAATATCTATGATTACATAAGACTGATCTTCAAAAGCCATCCCAGAAAGAACACCAAGGTAAATTAATCTGGCTTCCTCAGAACCACTTATTATTTCTATTTGAATTTGAGTTTCATCAAGAACTCTTCTAATAAAATCTTGACCGTTTGGAGCTTCCCTAACTGCACTTGTTGCTGCTGTTACTATTTGTTTTACTCCATTACTTTTACAATATTCTTTAAAACGCTTAAGAGTAACTAATGCTCTTTGGGTTGATTCTTCAGTAAGATTACCCTCATCATCTCTCTCTCCAAGACGAGTGGTTGATTTATCAGTGAATTTTATTGAAAATGATTTTAATTCTAAATTAATTTCTGCTACTAAGAGATGTGTAGAGTTTGTGCCAATATCTATCGAAGCTACTAAAATTTGCTTTTCTTTAAAATATCGTAAATCTTGTTTCTGTATCATTTCTTTTTATAAGATGCAGATATCTTTAATCCATTAATAAATATACTCAAGATTGATTATTAAATAATAGAAATCACTTAATCCTAGTAAGATTATTTAAAGTTATGAAATATACAATAGGTTATATGCAAAATAAAAATCGACAAATTAAATTAAGTACTTTTATTGAATTATTAAGGTGGAATAAGCCAACTGGGAGAATAATCTTACTGATTCCTGCTGGATGGAGCTTATATTTAACACCAGATGCTAATCCAACATTTTTAATGTTGTTAAGAATTATCCTTGGAGGACTACTAGTAAGTGGATTAGGCTGCGTGGTTAATGATATTTGGGACAAAAAAATTGATCAAAGAGTTTTTAGGACAAAAAATAGGCCTCTAGCTGCAAATAAAATCGGTCTTAAAACAGCTTATTCAATTCTTTTCTTTTTAATTTTATGTAGTTTCTTTTTAACTTTATCACTACCTCAACCTGGAAGGATCCTTTCCATTTCACTTGCTTTTTTAGCTTTACCTATTATTTTAATTTATCCTTCTGCCAAAAGATGGTTTAAATATCCTCAATTAATCTTATCCATATGCTGGGGGTTTGCTGTCTTAATTCCCTGGGCAGCAAATGAAGGAAATTTGAGTAGTATTGTTTTGTTGTTTTGCTGGCTAGCTACCATTTTTTGGACTTTTGGCTTTGACACGATTTATGCTTTAGCAGATAAAAAATATGATGTCAAAATTGGAATAAATAGTTCCGCTGTTAACCTCCAGAACAATACAAGAATAACTATTCAAATCTGTTATTTTTTAACTTCTAGTTTTCTCGCATTATGCGGATTTATTAATCAAATGGATTTTATTTTTTGGCCAATTTGGCTTACAACGTCGATCCTAATGCAGAGAGATATACTTAAAGTATTTCCTGAGGAAAAGCAATCAATAAAAAATATTGGCAATCACTTCAAAAATCAGTCAATTTATGGAGGAGTCTTTTTATTAGGAATTATTATTGCCTCGTAAATTCTAAATATGGTTTTGAGATTAAAAAAAGGAGATCTAATTGATATTTTAGCGCCAGCCTCCTTTATTGATGATGAAGAAAATTTTCAAAAAGGCATAGACATCTTAAAAAACTGGGGGTTGGAAATTAATGAAAATAATTCCTTATCAAAAAAATTTGGTTATTTTGCAGGTGATGATCTAACCAGATTTGAAGAACTGAAAAAAGCGCAAAATAGTAAACTAATCATTTTTGCAAAAGGAGGGTGGGGTTCAGCAAGACTATTAGAAAAAGAACCTTCTTGGCATGATGGTTTAATGCTTGGATTCTCAGATACATGTTCTTTATTATTATCTAAATATTCTCAAGGATCTATAGGTTCTATTCATGGGCCCATGGTTACAAGCCTTTTCAAAGAGCCAGAGTGGAGTCTTGAGAGACTAAGAAATTTACTTTTTGAGGGATATGTTGAGGACATAAGAGGAATTCCTTTAAGAGGCGGTAAAGCGAAAGGAGATATCATAGTTTCTAACTTAACAATTGCTACTTTGTTAATTGGTACTAATCACTTTCCAGATTGCAGAGGTAAAATTATAATTTTTGAAGATATTAATGAAGATATTTATAAAATTGATCGCATGTTGACTTACCTCAGGATGACTAAAACAATTTATGAAATTGCGGGCATTGGATTCGGAAGTTTTTCAAATGATTCCTCTGACCTTGGATGGAAAGATTTACTAAAAAACTGCATTATTGAAAGACTCCAAGAGTTTGATTTTCCCATTCTTTTTGACCTCCCCATAGGCCACATATCAGGGAATGCATGCATCCCATTAGGGTATGAAGCCACCTTAAATGGTGATAACGGCATTCTTAGTATCGATAAACCTTTTTAACTAGGAGTCCTTCACAAAAAGTTTTGCTAATTTCAAATCTATAGGGGATGTAATTTTTATATTTGAATAAGTTCCCTCAATAATCTTTACTTTCCAATTAAGCATTTCGAATAGTGAGGCATCATCTGTGACTTTCCAGTTTTTATCAATTGCCATCTTATGAGCTTTTTTTAATCTATCTACTAAAAAGCCCTGAGGAGTTTGCGCTGCCCATAAATAATTTCTATCTGGTGTTTCTTTAATAAAACCTTCATTATCAACAATCTTTATTGTATCAGTTACCTTCGTAGCCAAAATTACAGCTTCATTTTCATCTAATTGCTTGGCACATTGATCTATCAATTCAGGATTAATTAGACATCTAGCACCATCATGTATTAAAACTTTTTTAGCATCTTTTGGCAGTGCTTTTAACCCATTAAAAACTGACTTTTGTCTGGTGTCTCCACCATTAATCCAATGAACTTTATGGGCAAAATCCTTTACTGAATTTAATAATAAATTTTTATCTTTCGGCTGACCAATTATTCCAACCCAATTTGTTGAGCTTGCAGAAAATACAGATTTAAGTGTCCAATAAATCAAAGACTTTCCATCTAAATCTATAAGTAATTTATTTTTTCCAGCTTTCATTCTGCTGCCACTCCCCGCAGCGGGTATTAAAAAGTGCACGCTAAAAGGTTTTAATATTTTCTAGACAATTATAAATAAAAACAATATCTTTACACAAATAGTACTACGATTGAAAATTATAAGATTTCATAATGTCCAATAACGATTCATTATCAGGAAAAGTTGCTTTAATTACTGGAGCTAGCAGAGGAATTGGCAAAGAAATTGCTTTAGAACTAAGCCGCTTAGGAGCAGAAGTTTATATTAATTACTCTTCTTCTGATGAAAAAGCTGAAGAAGTTGTAAATTTAATAAAAAATTCGGGAGGTAAAGCTCATAAATTAAAATTTGATGTTTCAAAGGAGGATTCTGTCAGTTCAGCTTTTGAAGAAATCATAAAAATAAATGGCACCATTGATATCCTCATTAATAATGCTGGTATTACTAGAGATGGACTATTGATGAGAATGAAATCGGAACAATGGGATGACGTATTAAATACAAACTTAAAAGGAGTTTTTCTTTGTACAAAATATGCTTCAAAATTTATGATGAAAAAAAGAAGTGGTAATATCGTAAATATTTCATCTGTTGTTGGATTAATTGGTAATCCCGGTCAAGCAAATTATTCTGCAGCTAAAGCTGGAGTTATTGGATTCACCAAAACTTGCGCTAAAGAATTTGCTTCAAGAGGTATAAACGTAAATGCAATAGCTCCAGGCTTTATAGAAACAGAGATGACTGAAAAACTTAATACTGAAGATATTCTTAAAGTTATTCCTTTAGGTAAATTAGGAAGTTGTTCTCAAATTGCAAACTTGGTATCGTTCTTAGTCTCAAGTAATGCTGGAAGTTACATTACAGGACAAACAATTAGTATTGACGGTGGTATGAGTATCTAATTATGTACTTTGGTAAGGTTGGCCCAATTCATCCCTCAACCTTCTAATTTTTTGTAGGAGTTTTAACCTTCGACTTCTAGCAGTTAAAGTCAAGAAAAACCTTAGAGGAAAATATATTAGTGTCATAGCAATCGCGAGGATTGCGGTAAGAGTAAAAATAAGATTATTTGTTTCATCCATACCTTAAAGATACTGTTATTTGAATTAATTTGTATGTCTCATCATAAGAAATTCGGCTTTCCCCACTTAATTAAATATCCCTTAAAAATGATTCTATGGGAGATTAGAATAAGAGAAAAGAACTAGTAAACATGGCAAAACAGTTAAGTTTTTCTAATGAATCAAGAGAAGCGCTAGAAAAAGGTGTAAATTTCGTAGCTAATGCAGTAAAAGTTACTATTGGGCCGAAGGCAAAAAACGTAGTAATAGAAAGGAAATTTGGTTCGCCAGATATAGTAAGAGATGGATCCACTGTTGCTAAAGAGATTGAGATTGAAAACCCTATTTCTAATTTAGGTGCGAAATTAATAGAACAAGTTGCATCCAAGACAAAAGAGAGTGCAGGTGATGGAACAACAACAGCAACTATTTTGACTCAGAAGATGGTTCAGGAGGGATTAAAAAATATTGCTTCTGGTGCCAGTCCTATGGAGTTAAAAAAAGGTATGGAGGTAGGCCTAGCTTTTGTTTTAGAAAAATTAAGTTCCAAAAGTATTTCGTTAAGTGGTTCTGATATCCAAAAAGTTGCAACAGTTAGTGCTGGAGGTGATGAAGAAATTGGATCTATAATTTCGAAAGCAATGGATATTGTTACCTCTGATGGCGTAATAACTGTTGAAGAATCTCAATCACTAGAAACAGAATTAGATATAACTGAAGGAATGTCTTTTGATAGAGGTTATAGTTCTCCATATTTCGTAACAGATCAAGAAAGACAAGTTTGTGAACTTGAAAACCCTAAAATATTAATAACTGATCAAAAAATCTCAACTTTAGTTGATCTGGTTCCAATACTAGAAGAAATTCAGAAGTCAGGCTCACCTTTTTTAATTCTTGCTGAAGATATCGAAGGAGAGGCTTTAACCACTCTGGTTTTGAATAAGAATAGCGGGGTTTTAAATGTAGCTTCAGTAAGAGCTCCGCTATTTGGTGAAAGAAGAAAAGCTGCCCTTGAAGATATTGCAATTCTTACAGGGGCTAAGTTAATTAGCGAAGATAAATCCATGACACTTGATAAAGTATCGATTAATGATTTAGGCAAAGCAAAAAAAATAACAATTACAAAGGATGAAACTACGATTGTTGCCTTCGAAGACACTAAAGATTTAGTTAAAGCGCGAGTAGAGAAATTAAAGAGAGAAGCTGACATAACTGAATCTGAGTATGATCAGGATAAGATCAATGAAAGGATAGCTAAACTAGCCGGAGGAGTAGCTCTTATCAAAGTAGGAGCTGCTACAGAAATTGAGATGAAGTATAAAAAGTTGAGAATCGAAGATTCCCTTAATGCTACAAAAGCTGCTATTGAAGAGGGTGTTGTTTCTGGAGGAGGACAAACTTTAATTGAAATATCAGATGACCTTTTAAATTTAAGTAAAACATCTTCAGATGATTTAAGAACAGGGATAAATATAGTTAAAGAAGCCCTTTTGGAACCTACCAAACAAATAGCAAAAAATGCTGGTTTTAATGGTGATGTAGTTGTCGCTGAAATTAAAAGACTTAACAAAGGCTTTAATGCTAATTCAGGAGAATATGAAGATTTAAAAGATTCAGGAATATTAGATCCAACCAAAGTAATAAGATTAGCTCTTCAAGATTCAGTATCTATTGCAGCTATGCTTCTCACAACAGAAGTTGCGATGGCAGACATCCCAGAGCCTGAAGCTGCAGCCCCTGGAGGACCCGGTGGAGATCCAATGGGAGGAATGGGAGGTATGGGTATGCCTGGAATGGGAGGCATGGGTATGCCTGGAATGGGAGGTATGGGAGGCATGGGTATGCCTGGAATGGGAGGTATGGGTATGCCTGGAATGGGAGGCATGGGTATGCCTGGAATGATGTAAAAATCTAACTTGCTTTTTTATCGTTATTAATCCACTTTCTTAAATTTTTAATATTAGGCAGTGGTAATTTAGGGGTATCAGTAAGTTGTTTTATATTATTAGAATTTTGATCTTTGCTCAATATTCCATTATTGCTAGAAGTTTTTAGACGATTTGATTCCAATTTTATTTCTTCTATATTTTCAAAAGATTCTGATAATTCAAGTTTAATTTGTTCTTGATTTTCTTCTTCATCTAATTCATTAATTAAAGTGGTTTGTTCTTGTTTTTCTCCTTCAACCTGATATTCCTTTAGAGCTGGGGTATGGATTAATAAATCATTTAAAGAATCAATCCCAAATCTATGCACCCACTTAAGAACAATATTTTCTTTAAGCAAAATATTATTTTCATAAGAGGCTTTTTTAAAAACTTCTATTAGATAATTTTTTAAAAGCATAAATTTATTAATTTAACTTTCTATTTAACAGAGGCCTTATGATAATCAAGGAAAAAACTGTTAAAGAAAATAAAATTGATATACAACTCTTACAAGTTAAATCACCATATGGGGCATGTAAAGCCACTAATTCTAAATTCATAGTTTCTGTATAAGCTGTCCTAATAGGTTCAATCGCAAAAGTTAATGGATTTAATGAAGCTAACCACCCAAGCCAATTTGGCATGAAAGAGATTGGAGCTAAAGCTGTGCTTGCAAAAAGAAGAGGTAAGTTTATTACAAATATAAGAGCGATTAATTCAATATGTCCGGGCAAAACAAACGCTAAACATAAACTAATTGATGTCACAAAAAGAACTAGTAGAATTAGTGTTGTAAAAACAATTCCTAAACCATATAAGTTGGGCCATCCATAACCCAAAATGTATGAAACAACCATTATTACAATACTCTGAACAAAGCTCAAGATTGTTATGTAAAAAAAAGAAGATAAAACTATGGATAATCTACTGGTTAAAGGAGCCACAAGTAATCTATTAAGAAATCCAAACTCTCTATCAAACATTAAAGGAAGACCAGAGTTTAGGGCTCCACTAAAAGCAGTAAAAACAATAAGTCCTGCTCCTAAAAAATTCCCATAAGAATCAACACCTGGTAAAAAACCTTCAGGAGCTTTAGAGAATAATGCCCCAAATAAAAAAAGCCAAATTATTGGTTGTAATATTCCTGCTAAAAGAGTTGATGGTCTTCTTTTTAATTGAATAAATAATCTCTTTGTTAAGGCAAATGTTTCTTGATATAAAAAAAATAAATTATACTGTTGTAATTCCATAATTAGCAGTAATTAGTATTCATTATAGTTAGTTAACCAAAAGTTTTTTTATCGCATGGATTGCTTTGATTCTTTTTTTAGGTCTCTTTTCCCTGCCATAGAAATTTCAGCATCCAATAATGTTTTTCCAGTTGCCTGAAGATATACATCATCCAAGCTTGGCTGACTTTGGGTAAGAGAAAAAATTTCAAACTTTGAGAAAGCCAATTCCACTTTTAGCTTCGTAAGTAAATCTTTTTGCTTATCTGCTACGAAATTTATCGAGAAACCTTGAGCTTCATTTATGATAATCTGACTAATTCCATCTATTGAAGATAAAATTTTAGTTATATTATTTGCTTCTTCTTGATTACTAAATTCTCTTACTTTCAAAGTTACTCTATCTCCTCCTAATTTATTTTTGAGCTCTGAAGGAGTCCCTTTTGCTATAACTCTTCCATCATCAATTATCACTAATCTATCTGCCAATTTATCTATTTCATCAAGATAGTGACTACTTAAAATAATGGTCATTCCATTATTTCTCAAATCTTTCAAAAGTTGCCATATAATATTTCTACTTTCAATATCTAAACCAACTGTAGGTTCATCCAAAATTAATACTTGGGGCAAATGTAAAAGTCCAGCTGCCAGATCTATTCTTCTTTTCATTCCCCCTGAATAAGTTCCGCACTTACGATCAATCCAATTATTCATTTCTAATTGATCTATTAATTTATTTATCCTTTCAAATTTTTTATTTTTGTTGATGTGATATAAATCTGATTGAAAATCCAAAAGCTCTCGTCCAGTTAATATTTTATCAAGTGCAATGTCTTGGGCAACATAACCAATTAATTCTCTAATTTTCCTTGAATTTTTTATCAGATTAATATTATTTATAAAAACTTCTCCACTATCAGGCTCTATTAAAGTAGCAAGTATTTTTATTAGTGTTGATTTGCCAGCACCATTTGGGCCTAGTATTCCGAATAATGTGCCAGCTTCAATTTCTATAGATAAATTTTTTAATGCCTTGATATCTGAATAAGATTTTGAAAGCCCTTTTACTTTTATATAATCCATCAAACTTACAATTTACTTAAAACACATTTTACATCTAATTTAATTACTAAGCAGGGATACTATAGATAAAAATATTTGCATAGACTGCTCCTCAAATTCTACAGATAGTTGGGTTCTTGAAATTAATAACAAAAGACAAATACCAAACATATAGAGAATAGACCACCTAAAGAGAGACTTTGCTCTTGAAAGATCGTCAGGAGATTTCTTTAATTCATTTATTAATTGCAAAAGTCTTCCATTAAATGGCAATAACATAATTCCGTATAAAAGACCCCCTTCAGGTAAGGCAAAAACTCCCATAATACTCATCAAAATTGTTGCCCATCCATAACGAGAAATCGCTTTAGCAGTAAAAACAGATCCTTTAACAGAAGGGAGCATAGGAATACCAACAGATGCGTAATCATCCTTCAACAAAATTGCAAGTGCCCAAAAATGAGCTGGGGTCCATAACATTACTAAACCGAACAACCACCAACCACTAAGACCTACATGCCCTGTAGCAGCAGATGCTCCAACTAAAGGTGGTATCGCACCAGCAACTCCTCCGAAGACAATATTTTTTGTTGTACGAGGTTTCAAAATAACTGTATATAAAATTACGTAGCTAAATAAACCAAGAAGAGTTAATCCCGCAGCCAAATAATTTACACCACTTACTAAAAGCATCGAAGCTGCCAAAGTACATGATACGGCAGCTAAAAATACAGTCTCAGATGACAACTTTCCAGCTGGCAATGCTCTTTTGCTAGTTCTTTTCATCCTCTTATCTAATTCCATTTCCCACAAGCAATTAAGAGCTCCTGCTGCTGCTGCTGCCAAAGCTCCGCCTCCTAAAGTACAGATAAGTTTCGGTGAAGACAAAGGCCATTCTTCAGTTAAAGCCATTCCTCCCAAAGTTGTTGCCAGTAAAAGTGGGATTAATCTGGGTTTTGCTACTTCAAGCCAAGGCGGCAAAGTTATTTTTTTTCTTGAAGGTACAACTTCATCCCTAATTGAAGATTTATAGTTCAAGTTTTCTAAGTTACTACTGTTCATGAATTGATACCAACCATTTGAGAATTTAGGGAGTGGTTTAGACCTTTTTTGGTAAAAGGATTTTTAAAAATTAATGTTGTTAATATCGCAATAAATAAGGAGGCGTTAAGTTGATGACCGATAATAAAAATAGGTTCATTCAAATTTGTTTTAAGACTTAAAACACCCAAAGCAATTTGGGAAAACAATAGAAAAATAAGTGCTGAGAGATATTTCCAATTTTCATTTAGCAAACTTCTCTTATAAATTGCAGTAGCAATAATCAATAGAATTGAAAAAGCAATTGGAAAAGCAAATAATTTATGAGTATTTAGAATTAGACATTGTTTATTAAAAGATAAACAAATGTGTGCTGACCAAGTTGATGAAAGCCTTACTCCAATAAAAGATTGAATAAGAGTAAGTAGAAGAGGAAAAAACAATAAAAATCTCCACCAAATTAATGGCTCTTCTATATCGTCATTTTCTAAATTTTGATTTATTGAAATTGTTGTGATGAGAAGTAGAAAAGCTATTAAAAGATGGCCAGTAACAGTATATGAATCAAGCAAGTTTATTACTGTTAAAGCGCCAAAAGATCCTTGGACAATAACGAGAAAAAGCAATAGTGAATAAGTTTTAGGTAACCAATTTGGAATTTCATTTTTCCAAATAATTGAAAGGGCAAATTTAAAAAGAATTAATATTCCAACCAGAAAAGCATCTAGACGATGAAACCACTCTAGAAATACTCTTAGGTTCATATGATTAAAAGGCAAAAAAGATCCATAACATAATGGCCAATCTGGACAGGCAAGTCCCGCCTCCATGACTCTAGTAGCACCTCCAATTACGATTAGTGCAATAAGTGCAAGTACACTATGACTTCCCAACCTTTTAAAAATTGTCAGATATTCTGATTTATATAATTGGTTATTAATCAAATGGATAAAACCTATTATTTTGCATAATAAATTAGATTTAAAAATCAAACATTAATTAAAAATTAATATGTTTAATTTAAAAAATAATTTACTAATTTAATCTTTTTTCCCTGACAATTAACTTTAAAAAGTTATTAATAATACGCCTTTTATTTCATAAATCTTAAGAAGTTGTGAATTTAAATGTTTTTCTTTTAACAAAGGATGCAGGATTAAAAAAATTGAATATCTTGAGGATATAAATACAAATTTTTAGAGATCAATTGTTAAATAAAAACTTTTATTTAATACTAATTATTTCCTTAGTTTTTGCTATATCTTTTTGGATTGGTTTTAATGTAAATTTGCTCCCAGCTGAAGCAAGTATTAATGCACCAATTTACGATGAGCTCTTTAAAATTCTTTTCATCATTGGATTAATCATTTTTATAGGAATGACAATAGCTGTTGTATATAGCTTATTTAAGTTTAGAAAAAGAAATGATCAGATAGGCGATGGCATAGCTTTAGAGGGAAATTTAAGCTTAGAAATTGTATGGACAATTATCCCTTCAATAATTGTTTTATTAATAGGTTTATACAGCTACAACATCTACGATCGAATGGGAGGAATGAAAGAACTAAATCATAACCACGAAATGATGAGTTCTAATACCGAAAAAATTTGGGCTGGAATAAGTCAAACCTCTGATAATGAAATAGCAATAAATAATTTATCCATTGAAGTTTCAGCTATGCAATTTGCATTTCTATTCAATTATCCCAAGGGCAATTTCATATCAGGAGAACTACACGTTCCTGTTGATCAAAAAGTATCAATGAAAATGGAATCCAAAGATGTGATTCATGCTTTTTGGGTACCAGAGTTCAGAATTAAACAGGATATTATTCCTGGACAACCGACTATTCTAAATTTCACTCCAACAAAAGTAGGAAAATATCCGATAATTTGCGCAGAATTATGTGGTCCATATCATGGAGGAATGAGAGCCTCCATAATTGTTGAAGAAGAATCTGATTACAACGAATGGTTTAACAAAAATAAAAAACCAGAGGTAAATTTATGACAATATCACTTGATCCACAAAAAACTAATAATGAAAGTCTTCAACCTAAAGGCTGGCTTAGATACTTTAGTTTTAGCCTTGATCATAAAGTAATTGGGATACAATACTTAGTCTGCGGTTTTCTTTTCTATTTAATAGGAGGAACCTTAGCTAGCGCTATAAGAATTGAACTAGCTAGTCCAATGTCTGACTTTATGCCAAGAGATGTATATAACCAAGTTTTAACCCTACATGGAACAATAATGATTTTTCTATGGATAGTGCCTGTAGTTAATGGTGCTTTTGGAAATTATTTAATTCCATTTTATGTAGGTGCTAGAGATATGGCATTCCCAAGATTGAATGCTGTAGCTTTTTGGTTAATTCCTCCTTCAGGTTTGATGCTGGTAGCAAGCTATTTTGTTGAGGGTGCTGCTCAGGCTGGATGGACGGCTTATCCTCCTTTGAGTATAACTACTCCTCAATCAGGACAAATTATTTGGATTCTGAGCGTTCTATTACTTGGAGGCAGTTCTATATTTGGTGGAATAAACTTTATCGCGACCATTATCAAATTAAGAAGGCCAGGATTAAAACTTATGCAATTGCCAATGTATTGTTGGGCAATGCTAGGGACAAGTCTATTAGTTGTTTTGTCAACTCCTGTTTTAGCAGGCACTTTAATTCTACTTAGCTTCGATATCATCGCTCATACAGGTTTTTTCAATCCTGTTTTAGGTGGCAATGTCGTAGTTTATCAGCATTTATTTTGGTTTTATTCTCATCCAGCTGTATACATTATGGTCCTTCCTGCCTTTGGTTTAGTTAGTGAAATACTTCCTGTACATGCTAGAAAACCACTTTTTGGATATACAACAATGGTTTTTTCAATAATGGGGATAGTAGTTTTAGGTTTAGTTGTTTGGGCGCATCACATGTTTACGAGTGGAACGCCCCCTTGGATGAGATTATTTTTTACTATCGCCACAGCATTTATTGCTGTTCCGACGGGTATAAAATTTTTCAATTGGGTTGCAACATTATGGGGAGGTAAAATTTCCATCAATAGTGCAATGTTATTCTCTTGCGGATTTATTATAAATTTTGTTTTTGGAGGTATTACAGGAGTTGCTTTGGCACAGGTACCTTTCGATATTCACGTACATGATACCTATTTCGTTGTAGCCCATTTTCATTACATAGTTTATGGCGGGACTGTTTTTATTATTTTCTCTTCAATTTATCATTGGTTCCCAAAAGTAACTGGGAAAATGCTTAATGAAAAATTAGGAATTTTACACTTTATCATTACTTTTATTGGATTTAACTTGTGCTTTGCTCCTCAACATTGGCTTGGTTTAAATGGAATGCCCAGAAGAGTTGCAGAATATGATCCTCAATTCCAGTTCGTTAATCAAATTAGTAGCCTTGGGGCTCTTTTGATGGCTATAAGTACAATTCCTTTTTTAATTAACGTATTCCTAAGTGTGAGAAATGGAAAAAATGCTGGAGATAACCCTTGGAATGCTCTTACGCCTGAATGGTTAACATCTTCTCCACCTCCAGTTGAAAATTGGGAAGGAGAAGCTCCATTAGTTGAAGAGCCTTATGGTTATGGTAAAGAAATTTCTGAACAAAAATAAAAATATATGACAACTCTAGATAGCTCAAAAGAAATTCAAAAAAATAATTCTGAAGTCAAAGAAACACATGAAGACTTCAGGATGTTTGGTCTTATAACATTCCTAATTGCAGACGGAATGACTTTTGCTGGGTTCTTTGCTGCTTATTTAACTTATAAAGCAGTAAATCCCTTACCTGATGGTGCTATTTATGAATTAGAACTTCCAATACCTACACTCAATACAATTTTATTACTTGTTAGTAGTGCAACTTTCCATAAAGCTGGCAAAGCACTTTTAAAAGATAAAAACTCTGATTCACAAAAATGGTTATTTTTTACCGCTTTTCTTGGAATTATATTTTTAATATGTCAATTATTTGAATATTTTCATTTACCTTTTGGATTAACCGATAATTTATTTGCAAGTACTTTTTATGCCCTTACTGGTTTTCATGGATTACATGTCACTTTAGGTACTTTAATGATTTTAATTATTGCTTGGCAATCAAGAATTAATGGTGGAAGACTAACTAGTCAAAATATGTTCCCGTTGGAAGCTGTTGAATTATACTGGCATTTTGTAGATGGAATATGGGTTATTTTATTTATTATTTTGTATCTTTTATAAAAAAATAAATTTAAAAAATTAAATATATTTTTTATTAATTTATATTGCCACAGTTCTCTTTTTTAGTAAGAATATATAATTATAAATTTTTTAGATAATGCTTGAAGGAAAAGAACTTCTTAAGAAAGCAAAATTATTAAGTAAACAATCTGAAGATGAGATAGCCAAAGGCTGTGGTTACGTTGGTCCAAGCGGTAGAGTCTTAAGAAAAAGTTTTTACAGAGCGCTTATCGAAGCTAAGGGTTGCAAAATAGGAAATGGTCGTCAGGGGAAAAATGGTAATAGAGCTTCAAGAGGCAGACAGGCAGAATTCAAAACTAAAGTTCATGGAAATGGGAACCTATTAATTGGTCATGCCTACACCAAAAAATTAGGTCTAGAGCCTGGTCAGGAATTTAAAATCGATCTAAAAAAAGATTCAAAAACAATTTATCTGATTCCTTTAAATTAAAAAATATATTTTACCAACCGTTTTCCTTAAGCCACTCCGAAGAAATATTATTTGAGGAGAAATCTTCTTTACTATTTTTATTAAATAAAAGTAATTTCTCTACATATTTAATTAGTGCATCTGCCTCTAAGTTTACGCTGTCACCAACATTTAATTTATTCAGATTTGTGTTATGCCAAGTATGAGGAATTATCGCAATAGTAAATATTTCTCCATCCTTCTCATATTTTGCAATAGTAAGACTTATACCATTTACGCAAATACTGCCTTTATTAACTACATATTTCGAAAAATTATTATTATTCCACTTTAAGGATAAGAGCCAAGATTTCTCTAATTTTTCTATATTCTCAACTGTTCCTAGGCCATCAACATGTCCACTGACTATATGTCCTCCTAGACGGTCAGAAACCCTTAGAGCAGGCTCCAAATTAACAATCTGGTTCAGGTTCGACTTTACTCCTAAAGTTGTTTTTTTTAATGTTTCCTCACTAACATCAACAGTAAATTTATTTTGAAAAATCTCTTTAACTGTCAAACAAATTCCATCAACAGCTATGCTGTCACCGATTGCCATATCAAATAAGTTATCAAGAATTTCAATTTCTAAAATATTTTTTTCTTGTTTTATTTTTCCAATTGATTGAATTATTCCTGTGAACATAGATTTAAGAAAAATATTTTTGCAAAATTTTGTATTTACTTTAATTTACTTTAATTCATTTTCAACTATAAATAAATTAAAGAGTAAAAAAAAGAAATTGATCATATTTAGATGATTATTAATTCACAAAAAAGATCATTTGGTAGAGGTGCGAAAGTGAGCTTATTCACTTTAGGGACAATGCGAGCAACTGAAAGTCTCGAAAAAATGTATAGCATTATAAAGAATGCATATTATGTGGGAATTAACCACATAGAAACAGCACCTTCTTATGGCGATGCTGAATCACTTATTGGAAATTCAATAAAAAAACTAGCTTTAGAAGACAACATACCTGAAAAAAACTGGGTGATTACTACCAAAGTTTTACCAAAGGGTGATTTCAACTCTTTAAAAATTAATTTTAAAAATTCTCTTAAAAATTTAAATCGCGAAAAAATTAATAATCTTGCAATTCATGGATTGAACTTAAAAAAACATCTAGAATGGGTTTTAACTGGAGAAGGTAAGAAATTCATATCTTGGATACTTGAGAAGGAACTAGTTGATCAAGTAGGTTTTAGTTCACATGGAAGTTATTCACTAATTAAAGATGCAATAGATTGTGAAGTTTTTAGTTTTTGTAATCTACATTTACATTATTTAGATCAATCTAAAATTGCTTTAGCAGAGGAAGCTATAAAAAAAGGTATGGGAGTATTAGCAATATCGCCTGCTGATAAAGGCGGTAGATTATATTCTCCAAGTGATATTTTGTTAGAGGCTTCAAAGCCTTTTCATCCATTAGAATTAGCGTATCGATTTCTTCTAGCTAAAGGCATTACAACTTTGTCCTTGGGGGCGACCAAAAAAAAAGATTTTGAATTTGCACATAAACTTAGGAACTCCTTCGAGAAGCTTACAAAACTTGAAAAAAGCGCCTTGAACAAAATTGAGAAATTTGCCAATGAAAGATTAAACTCAACCAAATGTGAACAATGTAGATGTTGTCTTCCATGCCCAAATGAAATACCTATTCCAGAAATACTTCGTTTAAGGAATATATCTATTGGTTATGGCCAATTAGAATTTTCAAAAGAAAGATACAATTTAATAGGAAAAGCTGGCCATTGGTGGGAAGAAAAAAATTCTTCATTTTGTCAAGAATGCAATGAATGTGTTCCTAAATGTCCTAGTCAATTAGACATACCAAATTTATTAAAGCAAACCCATAACTTATTAATTGAAAGTCCGACAAAAAGATTATGGGGTTAAAGACTCATTCCATAGATTTTTAAGATTAATTTTTTGTTCATTTGTTAGGACAGGGAAAGACCAACTATTTTCCCAACATTTCTCAGAAGGTCCTGAGATGGGAAACATCTCAGATTTATATTTACTTTGTAAATAATCACTATTGAATGGTAAATACCAACCCTGCCTCACTAATTTATCTACTATTGATTTTTTTTCTAAAGATTTAATCCATTTAATTAATATTGCATTATTTAAATTTGATCTTCTAAGTAGAAAATGCCACATCAAAGGTACGCCTTGGCTTGGAAAAACTAAAGAAAGCCTTGGATCTATTTTTAAATATTTTGAGCAGAGACTATAAGGAACTATAGCTACACAAGCATCAGAATTAATCAACCAATTCAGCATATTTTTATCATCAAATAACATTGCTTGGCTTTTAAGTTTTTTTAAGGAATTAGATGAATTAATTTTTTGAGAAATTGACAATATTATTCTGGGACTTTGTGGAAAAATAATTTTACCAGTTAATTTTTTAGAAAGAAGAAAATCCCAAGAAGTTCTGGCTGAATTTATTAATTCTTTATTATTTTTGATGATGACTGTATAAGGTACTACGCCAATAGGAAATAATTTACTTCTCTGATTTTGATTAAAACTTCCTAAAAAATCTACCGATCTCTTATCCAAATTTTCGATCAATTGATATTCATTTATTTTTTCAAATTCTGCAAAATCTATACTAGTAATCCATCCATCGTTTATTAAAGTAAAGTCAGAATTGAAAATTGTGTTTCTATATTTTTGTATTTGGATACTTTCAAAATTAAATTTTTCCTGCTTCCAATCTTTTGGAATCGTATCTTTAAAAGATTCTGGATAAAAAGAATTTTGAAGAGCAATTTTTATTTTATTAGGAATATTACTGCAAGAGTTTAAAAGGAATAAAAGCGAAAGCTTACCATAATTTAAAAATTCTCTTCTGGCTGCAAATTTTGAAAACATTCAGCAATCCTTCTCTAAAGAAATTTGACCTAAGCCCTTCATAATTTCCAGATTTTGTTGACACAATGAAACTATTTCTTCATTTTTAAATCCATCTAAGAAAGCAAGCAATGATATTCCACCAGCACCTACACCTTCTTTTACATGCCCTAATTCATAATCTATCAATTCTTTGTATTTTGAAGATTTGAAATTCAAAGGACTTGCTAAACCTAATAATTTAATATCATATTTGTTATTAATTATATTTAATAAATTATTTAGAGAATTATCTTTCACAAGCCACCCAGTTGTCGCTATAAAAACATCTTCAATAAAGTTTTCTTCATTTTTCACATCTAAGAATTCTAATACAAGCAAAATGATTGCAAGCATCTGACTTCCGCCAGACAATATGACAGATTGTTTTGCTAGCCTGGCGCCAATTAATAGACCCATTGAAAAAGCTTGAAAAGGATCGCCTACCGCCGCGACAACATCAAAAGAGTCAAAATCAGTCTTAAGATTTGCATTTAAAAGTCCTTTTTGTACTACTTTTCTTTTTAGTTCTCTTGGAGCTTTAAATAAACTACTCCCTACTAAATTAGACACCCGCAAACCAAAAGCTTCCATTACTGCCTGAGCAGTTGTGGTGCC
This sequence comes from Prochlorococcus sp. AG-459-A02, assembly GCA_003212055.1. GTDB lineage: Bacteria > Cyanobacteriota > Cyanobacteriia > PCC-6307 > Cyanobiaceae > Prochlorococcus_A. The sequence goes on along the minus strand of QCQW01000004.1, from coordinate 19,954 downwards.
CCCTGGTACAGATTCAGAAATTAAGATGGGTTGTTTTGAGGATTTTCCTATAGCAAGACCTCTTTCATAGAGATTTATAACTCTCTCTTTGGACATAGCTTTACCAGTAGTAAGACAATTTGATGGACCCAAATCTCTATCTTCACAAACCAAATGATTAAAATAAGGCTTTACTCCTATTCCCAGAGGAACAATGACTGGATAAATATTTATAAGCTTTGAACAAACATGACTTATTAGAGCCGGAGTTACTCCTGCATTGAGGAGAGGCAATTTATATTTATGATCTTTTGAAGCACCCTTAAGCAAAAATTCAGCATCTGCCAGCGCAGTTTTTCTCCTTGATTTTGCATTAATACCTGCTGCGGAAATTCCAGGAATTTGAGATGTATTAGTGCCTGCAATAACAAGAAATAATTTAAAATTATTTATATTCTTTTTCAGTATTTCTATCTTATTAAGTTGATTTTTTTTATTAGATTCATCACCAAAAAAATTTATCCCTAGTTCTTTACTGTACATTATTACTGTTTTCAATTATTTAAATCAACTAAGATATTTAATAATCTTGGAGGATCTGGGATAGTTAATTTAAATCTAGGAAACAGAGAATACGCAACTACATGTACCGTTAAAACATAAACTATTTCTTGAAAAATTATCAATAAAATTGCACCTAATTGGATACCCAAAATTGAGGGAGATAGAGGTAAATTAAATAATCCAATCAACTTTTCTATTAGACCATAACTCGCTCTAGTAATTAACACCCAAAGATTATCTCCAACCAACGTAGATAATGCTATGACTCGTAGTAAGAAGCCGAGGGTTCCAATAACAACTCCTAAAGTTAAACTAAGTTTCCAACTCTTTTCTTTAAACCAACACCAACCTAACCAAAAAGCCAAGATCCCATAAGGAAATAAAAATAAAGTTCCTCTAATAGGACCCATAATTATGAATAAGAGTAGAAATTGTATTAAGAGTCCTTCCAATGCAATTTTAGTTCCTCTTCTCAAGTGCAACAAGATCATAGGGAGGGGTAAAATCAACCTTAATAAAGCTCCCCCAATGGGCAAATAATAAAGTGCAACCCATAATAAAGACGAAAGAGATGCTAAATATGAGGTCTCTACAATATTTAATGCTTCGGTTTTTGTTGTAATTTTCATTTTTTATTGAATATTTTTAATTAATTTTTATTCATACTTTTATTTTTTGAATCTAAGATGCGTTCAATCTTTTCTATTTCAAAATTTACCTCAGAATTACTTAATATGGAACTTAACTCTTCCGTGGGATCTTTTGGATCTACATCTTTTAAGATGAATATTATTTTGTAAGATTGAAGCTCAATATTTCTTTTTTTTGAAAGATTCTTAATTTTATTATTTTTTTGTTTTGGTATCTTTTTAAAATTAATAACCTTTTTATTTTCTGGAACTTTTTTTGGCTTAACAACTTTTTTAATTTTTTTATCATCAATTTCTTTGTTTTCTTCTTTTACCATTTTTTTATTTACTAAATTATTTTGTAAATCTTCATTTTGGATTATTTTTTCTAAATCATTAAAACTAGTTTCAAGAAAATTTCCAATCCTTCCTCCTGAGCATGATTGCAAGAAAATTAAAAAAATTAATAAAAAAAATTCTTTTTTTTTAAAGATCATATTTTCCTAACTTTTCTTTTTCCTTTGAGTTTTTTTATTACTTATTTTTGTTTTTTTTAAAATAGAGCCTTTTTTATCTTTTAGTTTTTCTTCTAAAAGATAAACAGCATCATCTATGGTAAATTTTTCTAAGTCAGTATCTTTGGCAATCGAAACATTAGTTTTGCCACATTTTAAATAGACCCCATATCTTCCATTTAATATTTGAATTTTTTCTTTAAATTCTTTCGGTTTTCCAAAGTCTTTAATTACTTCTTGACCACCTCTACCCATTTTTGGCATTGCAAGAATTTCTAATGCTCTTTTAATATCAACTGTAAAAACATCATCCTCTTTCTTCAATGATCTATTTTCAGATTCATTTTCATTTTTAATCCATTTAATATAAGGGCCAAATCTTCCTCTATCAGCCTCAACAACACCTCCTTCAGGATGAACTCCTAACAATCTAGGTAAACTTAAAAGTTCAAGAGCCTCATCTAGAGTCAGATCATCAGTTTTCAACTCTTTGGGTAATGAAGCTCTTCTTGGTTTAGCTTTATCTTGATCATTATTTCCCAATTGAACGTAAGGTCCATAAGGACCAAATCTTAAAAAGACTTTTTCCCCAGATTTTGGATCAGTTCCAAGATCTGATGGACCACTTAAAATTTGATCAACTTGCTTTATGTCTAAATCTCCAGGAGTTATATCCATTGGAAGATTACCTTTCGCCTGAATTTCATTACCAGATTCATCAATTTTTGTACCCTCTAGCCAAGGGCCGTTAGAGCCTATTCTGACTACGCAAGGAAGGTCTTCGAAATCAACTTGTCTGTAGGCTTTACCATCAATATCACCCTCTGTTTTCTGAACTTTTAACTCTAGGCCATTTTTACCTTTATAGAAAGTCTCGAGGTATGGTAGCCACTCAAGATTGCCTGAAGATATTTCATCCAATGAAGACTCCATTTTGGCAGTAAAAGTAGTATCAACCAGATCAGGAAAATGTTCTTCTAATAGAGCGGTAACAGCAAAAGCTGTAAACGTTGGAGACAAATTATTTGAAGATATATTTGCATAACCTCTATCCACAATTGTCCCAATAATGCTTGCATAGGTAGAGGGTCTTCCAATCCCTTCTTTTTCAAGAACTTTAACTAATGCAGCCTCTGTATATCTTGCAGGCGGTTTAGTTTCATGAAAAGTAGATTCTTTATTAGTAACTTCAAGAAATGTTCCAGTTGTTAAACTTGGAAGAATAATTTCTTGTTGTTCAAGGGATGAATTTGGATCATCACTTCCCTCGACATAAGCTCTGAAGAATCCTGCGAAATCAATACTTTTCCCACTTGATTTAAATAATCCATCCCCCACGCTAATTTCAGCATTAATCATTGTTAGCCTAGCTTCAGCCATTTGACTAGCTACAGTTCTTTTCCAAATTAAATCATAAAGAGATAAGTCTCTACCAGTTAGATTAGTTTCCTTTGGTGTTGTAAATACCTCACCTGCAGGCCTAATAGCTTCGTGAGCTTCTTGAGCATTTCTTATAGTTGAATTAAATTGTCTTGGTGAACTAGATAAATATTCTTTTCCATACATAGAACTGACACATTCTCTAGCAGCTCTTGTGGCTTGTTCGGAAAGATGAACTGAATCAGTTCTCATATATGTTATGAAGCCTCTCTCGTATAAACCTTGTGCACATCTCATAGTTTCTCTTGCAGACAAACGAAGCTTCCTGTTTGCTTCTTGTTGCAATGTACTAGTTGTAAATGGAGGAACTGGCTTACGAGTAGATGGTTTTTTTTCGATTTTTGAGACTAACCAATCCTCAGAGGAAAAAGTCTTCAATAAATCATTTACTTTTTCTTCTCCAATTATTAAAGATTTATTTCCTTGTTTTAATTTGCCGGTCTGTTCATCGAAATCGGAACCATTAGAAATTCTTTGACCGTTTAAACTAAATAGTTTAGTTTCGAAAGTAATGTTATCTTTTACTAGGGAAGCTTTAATCCCCCAGTAACAAGCTTTTTTAAAGGATCTTCTCTCTCTCTCTCTTCTAACAAGAAGTCTTACAGAAACTGATTGAACACGGCCAGCAGATAATCGGGGGGCTACCTTCTTCCAAAGTAAAGGAGATAATTCATATCCAAAAAGCCTGTCCAAGATTCTTCTGGTTTCTTGAGCTTGAACAAGTTCCATATCAATTTCTCTTGTTTGATCTAAAGCTTTATTAATTGCCTTTTTTGTAATTTCATGAAAAACCATTCTCTTAGTTGGTATTTTAGGCTTAAGTATTTGCAGAAGATGCCAGCTAATACTCTCTCCCTCTCTATCTTCATCAGTAGCCAGTAATAGTTGGGTTGCCCCTTTCAATGCATCTTTAAGTTCTTTAACAACCTTTTTCTTATCTTTTGGAACTATGTAAAGTGGTTCAAAATCTTCCGTTGTATTTACTCCTATCCTTGACCATTTTTCCTTTTTCACTGCAGCAGGGATTTCAGCCGCCCCTTTTGGAAGATCTCTTACATGTCCCATTGAAGCGAGAACTTCATAATTAGAGGGCAAAAACTTTCTTATAGTTTTTGCCTTGGTGGGACTTTCAACAATAACTAATGTGTGATCCAAGGTTTATTTCAAAAATTGGTGTTTTTGTTCAGTTAGGGCATATTATGATTATTTGAAACTTTTTCAAGTAATTTCTCTTGAAAATTTCAAAAATCATACCCACAAATTATAATCAAGTTAAGATTAACTCTTTGACCATTACAATCAATCATCTAATTTAATCCTATTTAATAAAGTGCCCAACGAAATCTTTACAATTAATTTAAATGCTCAAGCCATTATTCCAGAGGCTTTTATCTTATTAGGTATTGTTGGAACTCTTCTTGTAGATTTAGCAGGAGAAAAAACTGCATCAAAATGGGCACCAATAATTTGCTATTTATCAATTGGTAGTTCTCTTTTAAGTTTAGCCTTGCAATGGAGTAATCCAGTAAATAGTGCATTTCTTGGTTCCTTTAATTCTGATAATTTAGCAATCGCATTTAGAGCAATAATAGCTTTATCAACTTTAGTTTCTTTACTCATAAGCTGGCGTTATACAGAACAAAGTGGAAGCCCTATTGGGGAGTTCGCAGCGATAGTCCTTTCGGCGACTCTTGGGGCAATGCTTCTGTGTGGATCTACTGACCTTATTAGTGTATTTATATCTCTTGAGACTTTATCGGTAGCGAGCTATTTACTTTCGGGTTACCTCAAGAGAGATCCAAGAAGTTCAGAAGCAGCTTTAAAATACTTGCTTATTGGGTCTGCGGCTGCTGCAGTCTATTTGTATGGATCCTCTTTTCTTTATGGATTAAGTGGATCAACAAACTTAGCAACAATTGGTTTAGAGATTATCAACAAGCCATCATTCATTACTTCTCTAGCTCTTGTATTTGTTTTATCAACTGTTGCATTTAAAATTGCTGCAGTTCCTTTTCATCAATGGACACCTGATGTATATGAGGGATCACCTACACCGGTAGTAGCTTTTTTATCTGTTGGTTCAAAAACAGCAGGTTTTGCATTTGCAATAAGAATATTAAGCACTACTTTCTCTTCATTCGACGAGGAATGGAAACTTTTATTTACTATTTTGGCCATCTTGAGCATGACTCTAGGAAATGTTGTAGCTCTAGCTCAAACCTCAATGAAAAGGATGTTAGCTTACAGTTCTATTGGTCAAGCTGGATTTGTAATGATTGGAATAGTATCTGGTACGCAAGATGGTTTATCTTCCGCTGTTTTATATTTAGCTGCGTATCTGTTCATGAATTTAGGTGCATTTTCATGCGTAATACTTTTCTCACTAAGAACTGGTTCTGACAGGATTCTTGATTACTCAGGACTTTACCAAAAAGATCCTCTCATTACATTAGGATTAAGCCTTTGTCTTCTATCACTTGGAGGTTTACCTCCAATGTTAGGATTTTTTGGAAAGATATATTTGTTCTTTGCAGGTTGGGCAAATCATCAATATCTATTAGTAATCGTTGGATTAGTAACTTCAGTTATATCTATTTATTACTACATTTCAGTAATAAAAATGATGGTAGTAAAAGAACCGCAGGAAGCTTCTGAAATAGTCAAATCATATCCTGAAATTAATTGGGGAATTGTAGGATTACCTCCCTTAAGAATTGCACTTTATACTTGCGTGGCGGTAACTGCTCTAGGGGGAATCCTATCTAATCCTCTTTTTAAATTAGCTAACACAGCAGTTTCAGAAACTCCTTTCTTACAAGATGTTATTGCTACAGCAAACAATATTCTCTAGAAGAATTTTTAAATAAATGTCTAAGAAAGTCGCAAGTTTAGAAAGCATATCTAAAACATATGGGAAAGATGATCTAACTGTTAAAGCATTAGACAGCATAAATTTAGAAATTTATAAAGGTGATTATTTAGCTGTAATGGGAGCTAGTGGCTCAGGCAAAAGTACAGCTATGAATATTATTGGATGTCTAGATAGACCATCTGAAGGTGTTTATAAGTTAAATGGTATCCCTGTTGAGAATTTATCTGATGATGAGCTGGCGGAAATACGTAACCAAAAACTAGGCTTCGTTTTTCAACAATTTCATCTTCTTTCAGACGCAACTGCACTTGAAAACGTAATTTTGCCGATGATTTATGCTGGTATTGAGCCTGAGCAAAGATTAGAGCGAGGTAAGAATGCCCTACAAAAAGTTGGCCTTTCAGAGAGAATGAACAATCGTCCAAACCAATTATCAGGGGGACAACAACAACGAGTGGCTATTGCAAGGGCGATTATCAATAATCCCTCAATATTGTTAGCAGACGAGCCTACTGGAGCATTAGATTCAAAAACAACTGAAGATGTACTAGATCTCTTTGACAAACTTCATGAATCTGGAATAACTATAGTTTTAGTAACGCACGAAGATGAAGTAGCAAATCGTGCAAGAAAAATAGCCAAATTTAAGGATGGAAGAATAGTTGAATTAATAGTTAATTAAATTCAGAACCTTCTAATTACCTTCAAATGAGTTTCATTTTCAATTCTTAAATTCCCATTCGAATCAATATCTTTAATTTTCCATGTATGAGGACAAAAACCACTAGGTAAAAATTTTTTTGTGAGAAACTTATTTGCCGATTTGATCACATATTCTTTTTTGTTATTACATTCAACTGAATCATAAAAAGCTTTAAGAACTTTGGCTGTCCAATAATGTTGATTAATATTCTTAGTTTTAAGTACTTTTGATAATGAAATGCCTTCTGATGGAGTGTAATTTAAGAAATTCAGGCCAAGACCTATTCTTACATAAATAATTTCCTTGCCTCTTGTTATCACCCTTGGTAAAAATCCAATCAACTTTTTTGAACCAAAAAAAATATCATTTGGCCATTTCAAACAAACATTTATATCCTCTTCTCTAAGCATTTCACATAACTTAATACCTAAAGACAAATTAAATATTTGACATGCAAATTCTTTTGAAAATATTGGGTAAGCTGCACTTAACCAAATCCCGCCTTTTGGAGAAATCCAAGTTTTTGAGTTTTGGCCAACCCCTGAGAACTGTTCTCTTGTTATTATCGCTACTGGCTTATTTTTCTTTATTTCAGAATATCCAAGCAGGTTTGTTAGCTCATTTTCGGTACTTTTACATTTAATTTTGTAATGAAGTGTCCAGATTGGATATTGACCCTGAATTTTTTTTAAATAAAAAACTGTCTTAGCTGCAGGTCCAATAACTTTCACAAATTCTTTATTAAAACAACGAGCATCTTTTTAAAGATTAGATTAACTTTAGTCTTAATAAGTAAATTTTACAAATTGGACAAAAAGTATTTGCCAATAGTTAATAAAAGGAATCCACATCCATTAAAAAATTGTCTTGATAATTTCAAAAAATCCTGCGGAGAATTAGATAAACTCTCTAAAATCAACGATAACTGGAAGAACTTAATCGGCTTGGAACTATTTCAAGAATGCAAACCATTAAATATTGAAAAAAAAATACTTACTATTGCAGTAAATCATCCACAGTGGCGCCAAGCTTTAATCTATAACAAGCATAAATTAAAAGAGAGAATCGAGGAAATTGGAATAACTTTAAATGAAATAAAAATAATACAAAATTATGAAATTAAAAATAAAAATTTCAAAGCAACTAATGCAAAGATAGTTTGGGCAAAGCATCCAAGCAGAATCAATCAAAATAAAATGTGCATTTGTACTCTTTGTAATTCCCCTACTCCTGAGGGCGAAATCAAAAGATGGGGAAAGTGTTCTTTTTGTTGGAGAAAAATAAAAAAATAAATTCTTTATTTAGTTAAAATTAGTATTCCCATTTGCCCCCCCCAAATAGTCCTATATTTAGCTTTTTTAAATCCAACTTCCTTAGCAATATTTATAAGCTCATTTTTCTTTGGAAAATTACTAATACTTTTTTCAATATATGCGTACTCTGGACCTAAATTAAAAAGCCGCGAAATTGTTACTACAATTAACCTCAAATAAATTTTCTGAAAAATATTGGATAAAGAATTTCTCGTTGAGTGATTAAAATCCAAAAATCCTGCCCTCCCCTTATCCTTCAAAAGATCAAAAACTTTTTTTATTCCTTCTTCAACATTATTCAAGTTTCTAAGTCCATATGACATGCAAATTCCATCAAAACTTTTTGAATACTCATTAATTTCTAATACATCTTTAATTTCCCACTTAATAAATTTATTATTTTTAAGCTCTGATTTTTTTTTTGCAATATTTAAGATATCCTCTGCACTGTCTATCCCAGTAATTGAACCCCTTGGACTAACTCTCTCAGAAATTAATAATGCTAAATCTCCAGTTCCACAGCATAAATCTGCCCAATCTTCACCATTTAAAGGTTCCAATAAATTAACTAATTTCCTTTTCCATAATCTGTGCAGCCCAAAACTTAATAGATTATTTAAAAAGTCATATTTATAAGAAATTTTATTAAATATATTTTTGACTTCGATAGTTTTTGTGAATTTCATTTTTAAATTTCTAACTTATTTCTTTTTAGTACTAAATTAAATTTTTTAATCATATGGTCTAATTGGAAGTTTTTTTTCAAAGAGGAAAGTCTTTATTTCTCTTAAAGAAAGCTTCTTATCATGAAGTAATGATGCTAAAAGTGCGGCAGATGCCCTGCCTTCGTTGAAAACATCATAGATATCTTCTAAACAACCTGCTCCTCCAGAAGCAATCACTGGAATATTAACAATATTGGTAACAGATTCAGTCAGATGTAAATCATATCCTTTTTGCGTGCCATCACCATCCATTGAAGTAAGCAAAATTTCCCCTGCTCCTAACTCCTCAACTTTCTTTGCCCAACTTAATACATCTATTCCAGTATTTTCTCTCCCTCCTTTTACATATACCTCCCATTCATCAGTCTTATTAACTTTTCTTTTAGCATCAATTGCTATCACGATACATTGATTACCAAATTCTCTAGAACTTTTGGAAATTAAATCTGGATTTCTAACAGCAGAAGAATTCAAACTCACTTTGTCCGCTCCAGCTCTTAAAAGATCATTAATTGAAGAAACAGAATCTATTCCTCCACCTACTGTAAATGGGATTTTTACTGATTTTGCGGTCCTAGAGACAAGGTCAACTAATGTATTTCTATTTTCTACACTAGCTCTAATATCTAAGAATACTAATTCATCTGCGCCCTCATCAGAATACCTACAAGCCAATTCCACAGGATCGCCAGAGTCTCTCAAGTTAACAAAATTTACACCTTTAACCACTCTGCCATGGGCGACATCTAAACAAGGAATTAAACGAAGAGCTACCATTTTAGTAAAAATTGTCCAAATGCTGTTAATCTTGCATAATAGCTTCCATTTTACCTCTTATGGCTGAAACAAAATTATTACCCAAAATCGGTAGTAAAATCAAAATTAACATTAACAAAGTGAAAGATAGACTACCAGCTAAATTAATCGATCAAATATCCTCGAATCCTAAAGCCGTAATAACAGGCTATAAAATGACAGACGGCAGAAGTATTGGGATCACCGCAAAATTTCAGAATGGTGAGCAAAATTGGTTTTTCCCAGAAGAAATTGAGAAAGGTTAAAGAGTAAAGTGAATGATCCAAAACAACTATTAGGAATTAAGGGTGCCTCTGAAACATCAAGCATATGGAAACTTCGTATACAGTTAATGAAACCCATAACGTGGATACCTTTGATATGGGGGGTTATTTGTGGAGCAGCTGCAAGTGGTAATTTTGAATGGACATTTAGTAATGTTCTAGCTTCATTGGCATGTATGTTGATGAGTGGACCACTTTTGGCTGGTTATACCCAAACCATAAATGATTTTTTTGATAAAGAAATTGATGCAATTAATGAACCAAATAGACCAATACCTTCTGGCAAAATTTCAATTAAAGATGTAAAAATACAAATCTGGGTATTACTTATAGCTGGTTTAGTAGTTGCTTTTCTATTAGATTTATATGCTAAGCACAGCTTTCCCTCCGTCTTACTTTTGGCATTAGGAGGTTCCTTTGTTAGTTATATATATTCTGCTCCACCACTCAAACTAAAACAGAATGGTTGGCTTGGAAATTATGCATTAGGAGCATCTTATATAGCTTTACCTTGGTGGGCAGGACAAGCCTTGTTTGGGAAATTAACTATCGTTACGGCGATACTAACACTTGCTTATAGCCTCTCAGGACTTGGAATTGCTGTTATCAATGATTTCAAAAGTGTTGAAGGAGACTCAAAGCTAGGCTTAAATTCTCTACCAGTAGTATTTGGAATTAAAAATGCAAGTAGAATAAGTGCAGGACTGATTGACATTTTTCAATTAGCAATGGTTTTAGTATTAGTCATTATTGGGCAACATTTAGCCTCTGTAATTTTGGTTTTATTGGTAATTCCACAAATTACATTTCAAGATATGTGGTTACTAAGAGATCCTCTAAAGTTTGATGTCAAATATCAAGCAAGTGCTCAACCGTTTCTTATAACTGGAATGTTAGTTACAGCTTTAGCGATAGGACATAGTTTTTTAGTTGCTTAAGGTGCAAAAGATTAAATTCAAATCTTTTGTTTTAATAATTCAAATATTAATTTTTTCTGGAATATCTTTTTATTTTTTTAGTCTAATATTTAGTACGTTGAAATTTGACGTATCTAAAAATAAAAAGTTTCGGGGAACCAAATATTCTTATGTAATATCATCATCTGATAATAAAATACTAAGCAAATTAAGCCGCAAATTTGAAATAGATAATAGTTATCATAAAATTCCATTTTTTCTTAAACATTCTTTTATATCTTCTGAGGATAAAAGATTTTATAAACATAATGGAATAGATTTGAAAAGTATTTCTCGTGCCCTTATCCAAAATATTAGAAGTGGTTATTTTAAAGAGGGAGGGAGTACTATTACACAACAAGTTGCTAGATTACTTTTTCTAAATAATGATTTAAGTTTTCAAAGAAAAATCAAAGAAATATTTATATCACTCATTCTTGAATTTAGATATAACAAAAATCAAATTTTAAAATTATATTTAAATAATATTTATCTAGGATCAGGAGCATACGGGGTAGACGAGGCTGCCCAAGTTTATTTTGGAAAATTTACAGAAGAATTGACATTATCAGAGATCGCATTAATTACAGGATTAGCACCAGCTCCATCAATTTTTTCACCTTATCAAAATTTAGAACTAGCTATTAAAAATAGAAATAAAGTTCTTGAATCAATGTATGTTGATGGATATATTTCTCTTGAAAATAAGAATAAGGCTATAAAAGAAAAAATAAAATTAAATTATCAAACAGCTGATAATTTTTTAGATGATAAATTACTAATAAACTTTATTCTTAAGGAAACAGATAAAAAAATTGGAAGTAACAATGATTATAAGTTTTTAAGAATTAAATCTTCTATCAACAAAGATTGGCAAGAAAAAGGTCAAAAAATATCAAGATATGCAGGGCCTAAAGAACTTGAATTTGGTCTGTTATCTATCGAATCAAATACAGGACTAATCAGGACAATGATAACCAGCAAAAATCCATCAATTAATGAATACAATAGAGTGATTTCATCTATAAGACCTTTAGGTTCTACTTTTAAAATAATCCCTTATGCTGCTGCACTAATAGAAGGAATAAAATTAAGCGATAAATTTGAAGACTTACCAATATGCTGGGAAAGTTATTGCCCAAAAAATTTTTCAGAAGACTATAGAGGTTCAATATCTTTGATTGAATCATTTAAAAGTTCATCAAATATCGTTCCAATATCAATAACAAAAAAAATAGGCTTAAAAAATATTATTAATTTAGCGAATTCATTCGGACTAGGTTACGAGCAAGAGTTTGAGGAATTCCCATCGTTAGCTATTGGCTCCTACGGAGATAATCTTTTAAACATCACAAATGCATATTCTACACTAAACAATAATGGGAAGATTCAAACCCCTGAAATCTTGGAAAAAATAGAATCATTAAATGATAAATCTATTTGGGAAAACAAATTTATTTCTAAGAAAATATTAGATTTAAAAACAAACAAAAAAATAAATAAACTTCTTGAAAAATCTGTAAAAGAAGGCACTTCAAAAGCAGCCTCTATAAAAGGTAAGAAAATTTATGGAAAAACAGGCACATCTGATGGAAATAAAGATCTCTGGTTTATTGGTTCCATTGATAACCTTACAACGGGGATCTGGATAGGTTACGACGATAATAAAGAATCTGAATTATCTAGTGGGAATGCAGCTTATTTATGGAAGAAGTTCATATCTGAAATTTATAAAATTCCAATTAAAAAATAAATCATATTTTTAAGATTTATAAGAAATTATTGCAGAATAAAATCCATCACCAGGATAATCCAAGCTAGGTAAAATTTGCTTTTGGCCAACCAATTTTAAAGTTTTGTTTTTTTCAATAAATCGTTCAATTAATAGATTATTTTCATCGGGACAAATAGTACAAGTTGAATAAACTAAAGTGCCCTCTTTTTTCAAAAGAGGAAAAATACTCTCCAAAAGTTTTTCCTGTAATATAGTTAAAGATTTTATTTTTTCTTTACTTAAAGACCATCTAGAATCTGGATTCCTGGAAAGAGTTCCAATGCCTGAGCATGGAGCATCTAATAAAATTTTATCAAAATAAGATATAAACTTAGGATTTAAATTAATTAAACTCGTAGCATCAGCCTTAAGTGTTTTAACAGATTTCAAATTTAACCTTTCTAAATTTGATTGCAGTATTTTCAATCTTTTTGCTGATCTATCTACCGCAATGATTTCAGCACTATCATTTGTTAATTCTGCAAGGTGGGTAGATTTACTTCCAGGAGCTGCACAAGCATCTAAAATCTTTTCACCTTCTTTTGGATTTAACAGAGGTGCTATCCACTGAGAAGATCTATCTTGAATTGTCCAAAGTCCATCACTATATCCTGGTAAATTTTTTATGGATCTTGGATTAGATTTTAAAGTAATTCCATTATGTAAATCATTAATAATTTCAGCATCAATTTTATTTTCAAGAAGTACTTTCAAAAAGTTATCTAAATTAGTTTTTAATTGGTTAATTCTCAAATCAATTGATGGTTTTTTATTAAATGCCTTAATGATATTTTCACCCTCGCTATTGCCGACCCATTTATAAAGATCCTTCACAAGCCATAATGGAAATGATTCAAGATATGAAATTCTTTCTTTTCTATCAGAAGATAATTCAGGAAAGATTTTTTGTTCTAATTTTCTTGATGCATTTCTCAATATCGCATTTACAGTTCCCGCTAAACCATTTAAATCTGTTTTTTTAGCTACTTCTACAGTGGTAGAAATAGCAGCAGGAAATGGGATTTTATCCATTTTCAATAGTTGATACAAACCTATATGTAGAAGCCATCTTAACTTTGGAGGTTGCTTTTTATGAGTAATTTTTGATGTATGATCCGTCCAAAGATCAAGAAATTTTCTATACCTTATGCATCCAAAAGATAATTCCGTAATAAAAGCTATGTCAAGAGGATTAAATTGATAATTTTTTAAAACCTTTTCAAGAGCATGATCAGAAAAATCACCAGAACTAACTTTTAACAAAATTTCCCAAGCTGCCTTTCTTTGTAAATATCCTATGCTCAAAATATAATTAATTTTTTAAAGATAACTTTAATATACAAAAAATTCAAAGATTTAAACTACTTTTTCAATTGCAGAATTAAACCAAATAAAACCTAAGATAGAAATAAGTGAAAGATTAAATCCTAAAAAAAGAAAGATATTTAAAGAATGGATTCTTTCCCTAAAAAATATTTTTTTCTCTTTTTGATACTTCATTATTAAAATAAAAACCTATTCAGGATTTCAAACGGCAACCAATATTGATAGATCCTGCATCAAGCATTCTTCCTAATTTAATTGCTGTGGATTCCTCCAACCTAGTGAAATTTGATTGATGGGTAGTTATCCAATCTAATTCAGAAAAAGTGATGATTCCCGTCGAATTACTTTTTAAAAAAAGTGTTCCAATTTCCATTAGATAAATCTAATTTTACTAAGTTAACATCCGTACTTAATATTTCTTCATAACATAATATTCTTTTTATTTTTCAGAGACAACTGTAGGTTAATACACTTAATTTATTGAATATCTCTTAAAAATTTATCAGCCGTTTTTAAGTGATTATTTAATTTTTCCTCTGACATTTTATCGAGATTTCTCGTTAACATTGCCAGACGATATTGCTTTCTAAAAAAGCTTTCATTATCTTTAATAAATTTCCAAAATAAGCCATCCCATATTTCACACCATGGGCCACTTTTAAAATTAGACATTTTTTTTACATAATTAGAGCTTGATATATATGGCTTTGTTGAAAAGATACCTCCATCACTAAACTGACTCATTCCGTAAACATTTGGGACCATAACCCAATCATAGGAATCAATAAACATTTCCATAAACCATTTATAAACTTGGTTGGGGTGAATTCTACATAGAAGCATAAAGTTGCCAACAATCATTAGCCGCTCAATATGATGACAATAACCAAATTTAATAATATTTTTTATAACAACGTCTACTGGTTCAATTCCTGTATTTCCTTGATAAAAAGATTTTGGAATTGGCTTATCTTCAAAATTCCAAAAATTACTATTTCGCATCTTTGTTCCGTACTTTTTATAGACGAGGCAAATAAATTCTCTCCATCCAATAATTTGACGAATAAAACCCTCTAAAGAGTTAATAGGAACATTATTATTTTTTGCAAAAAGTAATGCTTTATTTACTACTACATCTGGGGTTAGTAAGCCGCTATTTAAAAGAGGAGAAAGTAAACTATGCCATAAAAAAGAATTTTCTTTAGAAATAGCATCCTCATAATCTCCAAATAAGAAAAATCTATGTTTAAAAAAATCATTTAACCATTCATCTGCCTCTTCAAAATTAGTTGGATATAAAAAGTTATCACTTTCTCCAGTAAACTCAATATCAAAATTGGCTAATGACCTTTCTGCATTAACTACAAATTTATTTTTTTGTAATTTAGGTGTATCGGGTATATTTATTTTTTTTGGCAATTTTTTTCTGTTCATTTCATCGAAACTCCATTTACCACCAGCAGGTGTATCATCAGGATTAACTAATATCTTTTGGCTCTTTCTTTGATTCTCATAAAATCTCCCCATAAGAGGTTTTTTTGCATTTGATGCAAATAAATCTTTCAAATCTTCACTGCTCATAAACATAGGAGAAGGCAAAATATTTAAAGCTAAATTATTACTTTCAACAAAATTATTAATCCTCTTCATTATTAAAAAATCATGAGGGTCAATGAGATTTATTTTCTGATATTTATTTTTAATAAATTCCGATAAGTAATCAACTGTAGAAACATTATTCTTGTTTTCGATATATAAAACTTTAAAGCCAGATATTTCTAAATAATTTTTATAAGCGAGCATAGATGCTCTATGAAAAACTAACTTATTTTTATGGTTAATTAATTTATGAAATTTATCATTTCCAAAAAATAATGAGTCTTCCAAAATCAAAACTTCACAATTTATTTTTAAGATTGGGCTTTCTCTAAAAAGTTGATTTGGGAAAATAATTGATACTTGTTTCATCTTTGCGACTTCCTGTTACTGCATCTTTTTGAACAGTAGATAACATCATCCCAACAGTTTTTCCATTTTTTACGCCACTCAAACGGCCTATTGCAAACAGGACAAGTTTTAGTAGAAAGATTTTTCAAAATTTATAATTTTCTTTTATGAGTAGATTTAAATCTAGTTGAATCTTTAAGGGCCATATGTTTTGTATTTCTTCCTGAAACTCTCTTTCTCCAGACTTTGAAAGATTTGGGTTTAAGATTTTGACGCATAATTTTTATCGCATCTTCCTCTTTTAAACCAAATTGATACTCGATAGCTTCAAAGGGTGTTCTATCTTCCCAACACATTTCTATTATTCTGTCTATATCGATACTTTCCATATTTATTGTTCACATTGTGAGGTACAAAGTTTTTCAATATCGGATCTACCTGTAATTTGAAGTCTATATTTTGCCCAATATCTGTAAACCAATCTCAATAATGGAGATAAGAGCTTAATCTTCAAGGGATAATAAACCCAACCTAAACCAACTAATTCATAAGAATACGCAAGTACATCTAGTCCCCTAATAATTTCACCATTTTCAATAATCCCATGCAGGTTTGACATGGCTTCTGAATATGAGATGTCATTAAAAAGACTTTGATCATACTCCTTACTATTAATATCTATAAATGCAATTTGATTTAAGGTATCTCTTTTTTTAAGAAAATTTGTTTCTCTCAAACAAAATGGACAACCACCATCGAATAAAAAGGTTAATTTATTTTTCATATTTTTACTCAAATATAGAAATTAAATAACTTTTTTGTGGAATAAAAAATTTTTTTTAGAGTACAAGCTTTATAAAGCCTTAATAATTGCCAGTTCTAATTTAGTGAAATTATATTATCTTATAAATTAATAAGCCATTGATTAAGGGATACATCAATGGTTTAAAACTATTTATGATCAGTCATCTAGAAGATGTACTCCTTCTCCTACGTCGGGAGTGAATTTACAATATTTTTCAAAAATAAGTCCAACACCTCTCATTTTTTCTCCTAATTCATCGTTAAATTTATTCCATTCTTCCGATTCACGATCAGGTAAATCCCACCCTTGTTTTTCTACCATACTTGTTATTACTGTATAGTCCCATTCTATGTATGCCATTGAGTTAATTTAAACTACCAAAATATTATAAACCAAGAGATTTAATAGGTAATCAATATTTTTTGAATATAATTTAAAAGTGTGAAAAGATTATAAATGTCAATTTTGCCAAGAAGATTTGAACGAATCAAAAGTGTTTTAGATTGCAGAATGAAAAACTTGACTGTTTTAGTTGAGGATGTCAATAAACCACATAATTTATCTGCGATATTAAGAACATGTGATGCAGCAGGAGTTTTCGAAGCAAATTTTATTAGCAAAACGAATGCCGTTAAGACTTTTAATAGTACTGCTCAAGGAAGTCAAAAATGGGTAAAACTGAATAATCATGAAAACACTATCACGGCAATATCAGATTTAAAGAATAAGGGTTTTAAATTATATGGAACGACTCTTAATAGTGAATCAGTAGATTATAGAAATTTTGATTATTCTCAAAATACATGTTTTGTTTTAGGCGCAGAAAAATGGGGGCTAAGTAATGAACTTATATCAATGGTTGATCAATCAATTTTTATACCTATGAGAGGTATGGTTCAATCTCTGAATGTTTCAGTTGCTGCTTCTATATTATTATTTGAAGCTGTTCGCCAAAGAAAAAATAAAGGTATATTGCCCGCTAATGGAGAAGGATTAAATATTAATGAATATCAAAAAACACTTTTTGAATGGTGTTACCCAGAATTAGCTGCGGTATATAAAAAATCAGCTAAAGAATATCCAAAGTTGAATGATCAAGGAGAACTTGATCCTATTACAGATAACTAAATTTATTCAGAATTTTGACTATCAAAAATTTCTTCAAGGTCCTCTCCTATAAAAGAAAGACCTAAAACTAAAAAAAACATTGCCAAACCTGGGAACAAAGCCGTCCACCAGATACCTGTAGGTAAAGCGGCAAGAGCCAGATTTAAATCACTTCCCCACTCTGGGACATCTGCAGGAACGCCAAGGCCTAAAAATCCTAAACTTCCTAATACCAAAACAGCATCTGCAGCATTTAAGGTAAGCAGAATAGGCAATGGTGTTATTACATTTGGGAGAATATATTTAAAAATAATTTTTTTAACATCAGCTCCTGCAACTTGGGCTGCCTCCACATATGTTTCGGATTTAACCAATATTGTCTGATTTCTGATTAATCTAAAATATTGAGGAGAGTAAACAATACACAATGCCAAAGCCGCGTTAAGGATTCCCTTACCCAATACAAAAGCCACAACAACTGAAAGCAAAATTACAGGTATTGAAAAAATAGTATCCATTATTAGTGATAAGCATTTATCAAAAAAACCACCAAAATAACCACTTAATAATCCCAATGGCAAACCCAAACTTAATGAAAAAAGAATAGCTAAGAATACAACTTCTATCGCTAATGATGATCCTTGCAAAGTTCTTAAGCAAACATCTCTTCCTAATCTATCTGTGCCACAAAAATGATTAAGAGAAGGAGGGGCAAAGATATCATTGCTTAACATTGAAAATGAATAGCCAAAAAAATTATTAGCCTCTAAAAATTTCATTATTAAAACAACAAGAAGATAAAAAAGTACAATTAAAAATCCAGCTTTTCTGATATTTGCGCCGACACGATTAAATGAGTTAATATCCAAAATCTTTTTTTACAGATATAAATGAAATATACCCAATTCTTTTAAAAATAAATAGCTATAAATTTTAGATTAAAAGAAATTACTGGTTTAATTTCAAGACTGCCATAAAAGCTTCTTGAGGGACTTCAACTTTACCCATTGCCTTCATCCTCTTTTTACCTTTGGCTTGTTTCTTTAAAAGTTTCTTTTTCCTAGAAATATCCCCTCCATAACATTTAGATAAAACATCTTTTCGCAAAGCACTTATGCTTTCACTTGCAATAATCCTGCTACCGATTGATGCTTGAATAGGTATTTTAAATTGTTGTTTTGGAATAAGTTCTTTTAATTTCTCAACTAAACTTCTGCCAATTCCATAAGCCTTATCTTTATGAACAATAGAAGTTAATGGATCTGCTCTTTCTGAATTTATTAGAACATCTAATCTAACAAGGTCATTTTTTCTATAGCCAATCAAATGATATTCCATTGATGCATAACCTTGGGTTCTACTTTTCATTTGATCAAAGAAATCTGTAACAACTTCTGCTAATGGAATTTCATAAATCAAGGTAACTCGATCTGTTGTTATGTATTTCATATCTATAAATACTCCCCTTCTTTCCTGACATAAACCCATTAATGTTCCATTAAATTCATTGGGAGCATAAATTTCCATTTTCACATAAGGCTCTTCTATTGATTCTCTAAGTTGTGGATCAGGAATTGTAGAAGGATTATCAATAAAGATGTGTTCCTGCTGATTTAAATTAACCTTATAGATAACTGATGGTGCCGTTACGATTAGATCCAAGTCATATTCTCTTTCTAATCTTTCTTGAACAATCTCCATATGAAGAAGTCCTAGGAATCCGCACCTAAATCCGAAGCCCATTGCGCTACTGGTTTCGGGCTCATATTTTAAAGCTGCATCAGATAATTGTAATTTTTCAAGAGATATTCTTAAATCTGGGAATTGATCAGCATCAGTGGGGAATAAGCCACAAAAAACCATAGGATTTGCTGTCTTGTAACCAGGCAAAGGATCATTGGCAGGTGAATTTAAAAGAGTAATCGTATCTCCCACTCTCGCATCAGCAACTGATTTTATAGAAGCAGCTAAATAACCAACTTCTCCTGCATGTAATTCATCAACTTGCTGCTGATCAGGTGCCATTATTCCTATCTCATCAAGTTCATAATTTTTTTTACTCGCCATTAATAATATCTTTTCTCTCTTATTAAGAGACCCAGATATCACCCTGAAATAAACAATAACTCCTCTGTAGGGATCATAATAAGAATCAAAAATGAGTGCCTTTGTAGGTAGTTTAATTTCATCTTGAGGAGGAGGTACTCTATTTACGATTGC
>QCQW01000003.1 GCA_003212055.1 Prochlorococcus sp. AG-459-A02 | reverse complement strand
ATTGAAAAAAGAAAAATTTGAAGGTAAAGGCAAACTTAATTGCCTAATAAGTGCAAGAATTTTTGAGATTCTCATTAAGAAGAATATTCCAACTCATTTTATTGAACTTGAAAATGAAAATACAATGATTGCAAAAAAAATAAAAGTAATTCCATTAGAAATTGTTTTAAGAAATACTGCTTATGGTTCTTTGTGTAAACAAACGACTATTAAACCTGGTACTTCCCTATCTAAACCATTAATTGATATCTATCTTAAAAATGATGAACTTAATGATCCCCTTATTACAAAAGATAGAATTGAACTAATGAATATATTAAGCTCACACGATTTAGAATTAATAATAAATTTAACTTTAAAAATTAATGTAATCTTGAAAAGTTTTTTTAAAGAAATTCAACTTCAACTTGTGGATTTCAAGTTGGAATTTGGTCATGATTTTAAAAATAATATACTTCTTGGGGATGAAATAAGTCCTGATAATTGTAGATTGTGGGATCTGAACCAAAAAAATGATACAATTGTAAGTCTAGATAAAGATAGATTTAGGAATGATTTAGGTGGTTTAATAGAGGCATATAGTGAAATTCACCGAAGAATAAACGATTTTCTTTGAATCTAATTAAATAATGAATTATTCATCTTACTCAAAAGTACTATGCAAAAACATTTTTTAAAATTTGGAAAGGTTTTCACAAATGTTACCTTCTCACCTTTGATTTTGATATTAAATAATTCAGAACTGGCCGCTAAGTATTTGCCAAAAGATGTTGATAATTCAAGAAGAACCTTAGAAATACAAAATATTAATAATGGTTTATTTCAAGGGATTGATATTAAACAAGAGAAGAGTTTTCTTCTTGCAGAAAATAATAATGATACTAACGAAAAAAGTGTTCTTATCTCAGAAATAATTATCGAAGGTTGGGAAAATCATCCTGAAGGTAGAAAACTTGAATTGGCTGCATATGATTCTATGAGCATAAAGCCTGGAAGTATTGTTGATAATCGAATTTTAAATAAAGACATCAATGCAATATATGCTAGTGGTTGGTTTTCAGGAGTAAAAATAAAGTCTCAAGATGGGCCGCTAGGCGTGAGGCTAATAGTAAATGTAGTGCCTAATCCAATTCTGACCAAAGTTGAACTTAATCCAATAAACTCTGTAATTTCTAATGAATATGTAGATGATATTTTCAATAATTATTATGGGACAACTCTTAACTTAAATGAATTTCAAAATAAGATAGAAATAATAAAAGAACGTTATGAAAAAGAGGGCTATTCTTTAGTTAGAATTAGTGGACCCGATAGAATCTCTGAGAACGGAGTTATAATATTAAAAGTTTCTGAGGGCATAATATCTGATGTAAAAATAAGATTCCTAGATTCTGATGGTGAAGCTGTTATTGATGGAAAACCTAGAAAAGGGAAAACAAAAGACTGGGTCATAAAAAGAGAATTAAAAACACAACCTGGCTCAATATTTAATAGAAAAATTTTAGAGGCTGATATCGGTAGACTATACGCCATATCATTATTTGATGATATAAAAGTTTCTCTTGGCCCTGACAATTTAAATCCTGGTCAAGTCATAATTTTTTTAGACTTGAGCGAGATAAGAACAGGATCATTAACAGGTGGACTTGGTTATAGTAATAGTTCAGGTATCTTCGCAACAATTGGTTTGCAGGAAACAAATACATTCGGAAGAGCATGGTCTACAAATTTAAACCTTAATTTTGGAGAATATTCAACTACCTATAATTTTTCATTATCTGATCCATGGATTAAAGGAGATAAACATAAAACATCTTTTAGAACAAATGTTTTTTTAAGTAGAGATTATCCACAAGAATTTAAAAGTGAAAAAAATGGGAGATTTTATGCAGTTGATGATCAAATACCATCTAGCTCAGATACTTTTTCATCAATAGTTTTAGAAAAAACAGGAGGCGGCTTTTCTTTCGCAAGACCTCTTAATGGTGGAGATCCATTTAAGGTCGCTAAATGGAGAGTTCTTGCGGGGATGAATTTTAAAGAAGTAAAGATGATTGATGGTGATGGAAACAAAAAACCTTATGGCGATATGACGCCAACTACACCCAAAAATATAAGCGATATTATTTGTATTGGATATACTCCAAATGATGGTTCATGCCCGGCAGAAAATATACTAGTGAGCTTTATTGCGAGTACTTCTAGAAATAATTTGAACAATTCCATCAACCCAACTGCAGGAAATAAATTTAGCTTTGGCACCGAACAATTTGTTTCTATGGGGACAAACTCTCCAACTTTTAACAGAATGAAAGCTTCATATTCATTTTTTATACCAACAAAATTAATAAATTTAACTAAAGCATGTAGGTCTAGCGATGCCACTAGTAAAGACTGTCCTCAAGCTATTGGATTTCAATTTAAGACAGGAACTATTCTTGGGGAATTACCTCCTTACGAAGCATTTTGTTTGGGAGGAACATCATCTGTTAGAGGTTGGAGATCTTGTGATTTAGCTGTAAGTAGAAGTTTTGTTGAGGGCACAGCAGAATATAGATTTCCTGTTTGGAGAATGATATCAGGAGCTTTATTCGTTGATGCAGGAAGTGATCTAGGCTCTCAAAAGGAAGTTCCTGGAAAACCGGGAAAATTATTGAAGAAATCAGGTTCTGGTTTTTCTCTTGGAGGGGGAATTGGGGTTAAAACACCAATTGGTCCATTAAGATTAGATGTTGCTAGCAAGGACCTAAGTGGAGATTGGAGATATACACTTGGAGTTGGATGGAAGTTTTAAGTGTTTTCTTGGCCTGCTAATTATGATTCTTGCTATACCTTGGCTGGTACGATCTCCAGGGAGGGTATAGGCCTTCACAGTGGAGAAAAAACAAGAGTTACAATTTCTTCCTATGAGAAAGAAGGATATTATGTCTCTTTTAAGGATAAACCTAACGAGACTTTTAAGTTAACTCAGGATTTAATTGGGAGTACGATGCTTTGTACAGCGGTTAAATTAGGGGGGAGAAATTTGTATACTATTGAACATTTACTGTCTTCAATGGCAGGATGTGGCTTGAGTTATATACATATTGAAGTTGATGGGAAAGAGATTCCTCTTTTAGATGGATCGGCAATCCAGTGGGTTAAAGATTTTGAAGAAGTTGGGATAAAAAAGGCACCCAGACCAGATAATTTCTTTAGAGAGATTAATAAATCAATAATTTTAAATAAAGAAGCCTCTGTTATAGCCGCAACTCCTTCTAAAAAAACTACAATCATATCTACTATATGTTTTCCCTATAAAGCAATTGGAAATCAAACGTTTGTTATTGAATTAAATCCAAAAAGTTTTGTTGAAATGATTGCTCCTGCTAGAACATTTGGTTTTAAAGATCAATTTCAAGAGTTAAGTGAACTTGGATTAATAAAAGGTGGAAGTTTAGAAAATGCCCTTGTTTGTGATGGTGATAGATGGGTTAATCCACCATTAAGATTTGATAATGAACCAATAAGACATAAAATTTTAGACCTAATTGGGGACTTGGCTTTGGTAGGGTTACCTAAGGCTCAAATTTTAGTTTATAAAGGATCACATTCTTTAAATGCTTTGTTGGCCTCATCGCTAAAAATTTAACTTTATTTTTAATTGTTTTGGAAAAGAAATTATTCAGTGAAAATAATCAACTTTCCTCTGAGCACATACTAGGTTTATTACCTCACAGATATCCTTTTGCTCTTGTAGACAAAGTCATAGAGCATATTCCAGGAGAAAGAGCTGTTGGAGTAAAAAACGTAACTATTAATGAGCCTCAATTTCAGGGACACTTTCCTGAGAGACCTTTGATGCCTGGAGTTCTTATTGTTGAATCAATGGCTCAAGTTGGTGGAATAATTGTAACGCAAATGCCTGATCTTCCTAAAGGACTTTTCGTATTCGCTGGTATCAATAATGTTAAATTCAGAAAACCAGTTGTACCTGGAGATCAATTGATAATTTCTTGTGAGTTATTGTCTATTAAAAGAAAAAGATTTGGGAAGGTTAAAGGTGAGGCGCATGTTGATGGGAAGTTGGTTTGTGCTGGAGAATTAATGTTTTCATTAGTTGATTAGGGATATGGATAATAAAAATATTGGATTTAACTCAAGCTCTAGTGGTGTAAAAGTCCACCCAAATGCTTTTGTTGATCCAAGTGCCGAATTACATGATGGCGTTATTATTTCTCAAGGAGCTATTGTTGGTCCTAATGTGACTATCGGCAAAGGAACCGAAATAGGACCGAATGCTGTTATTTCAGGAAGAACTAACATTGGTATAAACAATAAAGTTTTCCCAAGTGTTTTTATAGGTCTTGATCCCCAGGACCTTAAATATAAAGGTGCCCCTACTGAAGTAATTATTGGTGATAATAATACTTTCAGAGAATGTGTAACTATTAATAAAGCAACTTATGAAGGAGAAAAAACTATTATTGGCAATAATAATTTGTTGATGGCTTACACTCACATTGGCCATAATTGTGAACTCGGTAATAGGATAGTTTTATCAAATAGTGTTCAAGTTGCAGGCCATGTAAAGATTGAAGATAAAGCTATTGTTGGCGGTTGCTTAGGTATTCATCAATTTGTACATATTGGTTATTTATCAATGATTGGAGGGATGACTAGAGTAGATAGAGATGTACCTCCTTTTTGTCTAGCTGAAGGGCATCCAGGAAGATTGAGAGGTTTGAATAGGGTTGGAATTAAGAGAAGTGGTTTAATAGAAAATAAAGATTTTGACTTAAAATTACTTCAAAGTACTTGGAATATACTTTTTAAATCTAATGATGTGATTTCAAATTCATTAGAAAAAGTAATAAAAGGAGAATTAGATATTTCATCTTCAAAATTATGTAGTTTTTTAAAAGAGTCAATATCTAAAGAAAGGCGAGGACCAATGCCTGTAGTTAATTTATGAATAAAAAAATTTTTATTAGTACTGGAGAAGTCTCTGGTGATTTGCACGGAAGTTTGTTATCAAAAGCATTATTAGATGAAGCTAAAAAAAAATCTATAGATTTAGAAATTTGCGGATTAGGTGGGGAAAGGATGAAGAAAGAAGGTGTAAAAATTCTTCAAGATACTACATCAATTAGTGCAATAGGGATTTGGGAGGCTTTACCACTTATTCTTCCTACAATAAGAATTCAAAAAAGGTTTTGTAAATTACTAAAAAAAAATCCTCCAGATTGTTTAATTTTGATTGATTATATGGGGCCCAATATAAAAATTGGAACTAAATTAAGAAGATCGAAGACTAAAATTCCAATTTTTTACTATATTGCTCCTCAAGAGTGGGCTTGGAGGGTTGGCAATAATACTACAACAAATCTAATAAAATTTTCAGATAAAATTTTTGCAATTTTCAAGAAAGAAGCAGCTTTCTACAAAAAGAGGGGCGGAAATGTTTTGTGGGTTGGACATCCAATGATTGATTTGACAAAAAAACTTCCTCTAAAGAAAGATTCCAGAACTATTCTGAACCTTCGCCCAGATCAAAACATCCTACTTTTAATGCCCGCATCAAGACCTCAAGAATTACGATATATATTACCTACTTTTATAAAAGCGGCTAAAAAACTACAACAAAAATATCCAAGTTTAGTTGTCTATATACCTTCATGCAGGAAAGTATTTGATGAAAGATTCATAAAAGCCTTCAGAAAATATCAAATTAATGGACAAGTAATTTCTCAAAAAGATAATGCAAGATTAAAGCCTTATATTTATTCACTTACGAAAATTGCTCTTTGCAAATCAGGGACAGTTAATATGGAATTAGCCTTATATGGAATACCCCAAATTGTTGGTTATAGAGTAAGCAGAGTTACTGCTTTTATTGCTAGAAAAATTCTCAATTTCAAAGTAAGATTTATTTCTCCTGTAAATTTGTTAGTTAATAAATTAATAATCCCTGAGTTTGTACAGAGAGAGTTTGATGAAAAGAAAATCTTCTATAAATCTTGTAGGATTATTGAGGAGAAGTCAGAAAAAATAAAAATTAGAAAGGGTTATGCTTTTTTAAAAAAAGAATTAGGTGAAGAAGGAGTAGTCCAGAGAGCTGCTGAAGAGATTATTAATTCTATTATTTGAACTTTATAATAAAAAAATGAAGTATTTCTTTTCCCTAATAATTGCCCTTTCAATATTTATTAATCCTATAAATACTTTTGCAGAGGAATTGATTCTTGCGGGAGGTTGTTTTTGGTGTTTAGAACATGATTTAGAGTCATTAAAGGGGGTAAATTTTGTGCAAAGTGGCTATTCAGGAGGAGATTTACAAAATCCTACCTATGAAAATCATGAAGGACATCAGGAAGTGGTTTTGGTTCATTATGATTCCCAATTGGTAACTTTAAAGGAGATACTTAGGCTCTATTTCAGAAATATAGATCCTTTGGATGGCAAGGGTCAATTTTGTGATCGTGGAGATTCTTATAGGCCAGTGATCTTTTACAAAGATTCAATTGAGAAAAGTGATGCAGAAAAAGCACTTATTTCTGCCTCTAATGAATTGCGAGTGCCATTAGAAAAGATATCTGTAGAACTAAAATCGAAAAGTCAATTTTGGCTGGCTGAAGAATATCATCAGGATTTTGCTGAGAGAAATGAATTAAAATATAAGTTCTATAGATTCTCATGTGGGAGAGATCAGAAATTGGATAAATTATGGGGAGATAAGGCTAGATCAACAAATCTTTGGTCTGAATGATTTTCAATATAGCTATTTATTTTGAATCCATTGAACAAGAGTTTTAACTCCAAAACCAGTTGCACCTGATGGATTAATTCCCTTATTCTTATCAGTCCAACAAGTCCCAGCAATATCAATATGTGCCCATTTTATATCTTCATGAAAGAATTCCTCTAAAAACAAAGCAGCAGTTATTGAACCACCAGCTCTAGGACCTGTATTTTTCATGTCAGCTATATGAGACTTTAACCCTTCTCTATAAGATTTTTGTAAAGGCATTTGCCATAATTCTTCTCCAGCCTGAGTTGATGCAGTTTTCAGATCATTTGCTAGATCATCATTATTGCTCCAGAATCCAGCTACATCATTCCCTAATGCAACAACGATTGCTCCTGTTAAAGTGGCAAGATCTATGATTGAATCCGGTTTTAAATTTGATGCATAAGTTAAAGCATCAGCTAATGTGAGTCTACCCTCTGCATCAGTATTATTTATTTCAATTGTCTTACCATTAGATGCTTTAACTACATCTCCTGGATGAACTGCAGATCCGTTTATCATGTTTTCGCAAGCTGCAACAATAAAATGTATTTCTAGTCCTTTTGGTTTTATTGCTCCAAGTGCTTTTGCTGCTCCTAAAACTGCGGCGCTTCCGCCCATATCATATTTCATCATTTCAATTTGAGAGGCTCCTACTTTTAGGTTGTATCCTCCAGAATCAAAGGTTAAACCCTTCCCAACGAGGGCAATTTTTTCTTTTATAGCCCCCTCTGACTTCAAAGTAAGATGTATAAATTTAGGATCTAGATCAGAACCTTTTGCTACAGATAAATATGCACCCATTCCTAACTCTTCACATTCTTTTGCCTCTAAAATTTTTACTTCCAAACCATGATCTTTAGCTATTTGAGAAGCTTGCATAGACATTTCATGAGGCGTAAGACTATTTGGTGGTGCGGCTACAAGTCTTCTGGCTAGTTCTACACCTTCACATATTTTTTCTGTCTCTTTAAAGCTAATATTCTCAAATTTTTTTAAATTCAAAAACTCTATTTCTTTAAGAACTTTCTTTTCATCTTTTTTCTTATTGAATCTATTGTCCTTATAAGCAGATAATCTGGCTGACTCTGCTAATTGATTTATTTCTAGTTGTGAATTTATTAATTCCCAAGGTAGCAAGAGACTGACTTTTTCATTTTTATCAACAGTTTTCCTAATTAGATTTCCTATGGAGTTTTCTATATTACTTTTATTTAAGTCTTTCGATTTGCCAAGACCAACTATGATTAAAGTTTCTAATTTTTGATCTAAAAATTCGAAGCTTAAAATTTTTCCTTTTTCCCCTTTGAATTTTTTTTGAGTAACTTTTTTTAGTAATAATTTTGGGTCAACAACAAATTTTATGTTTTCAAGTTGGCTTGCAATTTCTTCCTCTAAGATTCCAAAAATTAATGAACTTCCTTGCCAGTTATCTAGATTTTTTTTGAATGTGGAAAATTGCATTTGTAAAATGGATTTAATTAATTTTTAGTTGTTTGTGAAAGTAGTTGCCCACCTGTCTCGAGTTTCTTTATTAAAAGGTGGTAACCATAAATATATCAGTTGCTGTTCCAATTTACGTCTTAATTTTACTTCTTTAGGTACATCTAAGAAGAAACGAATATCTTGGTGACTTGAGAGGTTGTTATGAGCTAGGGCTTCTTTATAATTCATTAGGTAATTTTTACAGTCATGTTCTCCCTTCCATCTTTTATTTGCTGAATTAGTTTCTCCTATATAAAGGATTATTTTAGAACTTTCCATTGAGTCAATTACAAAATACATTGCTGGCCCATTGTGTATATATTGATTGGTTCTCCAAAAGTTCAATGATAATGGCTGCAGGGAAAACGGATCAATTTTTCTTTCGTTGGAAACTTTACTTATAAGAAGACTTGTTTGGTACGCAGTTTTATTGTGTGTATCTTTTAAAATTTTGAATTGGTGATTATATATTTTACTTCTCCATTCAGTTAGGATTTCGTATTTGATTTTTAGATTATTTGAGTTTTGAAAATTAATTGATGTATTTACATTTGAACCAAATAATTCAAATTGCCTATTTTGGTTTGAAATATTATTTACGTTGAATTTTTCCAATATTTATAAAATGTGTCTACTAAATTTAATTCTGAAAAAAAATAAATCAAAGAATTATTTATAAACTAAAATTTATTAATGTTCTAATCAATTTAAAAGATTCTTGTTATCTTGTAATTGAGCCTTAATCTTGCGAAGTAAAAAAATAGAAATGGGATTTTTTGAGTCAGACATAGTTCAAGAAGAAGCTAAAAAGCTTTTTACAGATTACCAAGAACTTATGAAACTTGGTTCTGATTATGGAAAATTTGACAGAGAAGGGAAAAAAATGTTTATAAAAAAAATGGAATCTCTTATGGAACGTTATAAGGTTTTTATGAAGAGATTTGAATTGTCTGAAGATTTTCAAGCAAAAATGACAGTAGAACAATTAAAGACACAGTTAAGTCAATTTGGGATTACTCCTGATCAAATGTTCGAGCAGATGAATAAAACATTAATAAGAATGAAGGATGAACTTGATAAAACTTCTTAAATTTAACGGTTAAAGCTTTATGTCAGATAATTTAATATTGCCATCATGGCTCTCAAGAGGAATAGAAGAATATTTTCCAATTAAGGGAACAGATCAAACTTTTTCGGAGATAATTGATCATGCAAAAAAAAATAATAAAAAATTGAGGGTTAAACTCGGAATCGATCCAACTGGAACAGATATTCATCTTGGGCACAGCATATTGTTTAAAAAACTTAGGGCATTCCAAGATAATGGACATATTGCAGTTTTAATTATTGGAGATTTTACTGCTCAAATTGGAGACCCAACTGGAAAAAAACAAAACAAGAGTGCAGTTATCTGAAAAACAAGTTAAGGATAATGCAAAAACATATCTAACCCAACTAGGAATGGGTAAGCCAGCTAATGAATCTATTTTAGATTTTGATTCCAAAGATAGAATAGAAATTAGATACAATAGTGAATGGTTAAAAGGGTTAAATCTTAATTCAATAATTGAATTAATGGGTAGTGCAACAGTTAGTCAAATGCTAGCAAAGGAGGAATTTAATAAAAGGTACACTTCACAAGTTCCAATTGCCTTGCATGAATTCTTATATCCACTATTACAAGGTTACGATTCGGTGGTTGTTCAATCAGATATTGAGCTTGGAGGTACAGATCAGAAATTTAATATTGCGATAGGAAGAGATCTTCAAAGGCATTTTAAACAAGAACCTCAATTTGGTGTTCTATTGCCAATTTTGACAGGTTTAGATGGAATTAAGAAGATGAGTAAATCTGAATTTAACACTGTCGGTTTGACTGATGATCCTCTTTCAATGTATTCAAAATTAGAAAAAGTACCTGATAATGTAACACCTAGCTATTTTGAATTACTCACTGAATTGGATTTAAATTTTCTTGAAAACTCAAATCCTCGTGAATTACAGAGAAGAATGGCTCTAGAAGTTACTACTTTATTCCATGGGGCTGAAGAAGCATTAAAGGCGCAATCAAACTGCGAAAAATTATTCCTTGGACAAAAAGAAAAAGTTGGAGAAATTCCAGAGATTGCATTAAAAGAAATAGTTTTTCCAGTTAAGTTTTTTTACTTGCTAAGTGCTCTAAAACTTTTCAAATCTAGCAGCGAATCCAAAAGATCTATTAAAGGTGGGGGCGTAAAAATCGATAGTCAAAAATTAATAAATCCTGATTTAGTTTTTTATTCAAAAAATGATTTGGAAGGGAAAATTTTGCAAATTGGGAAAAAAATAATTAAAAGGTTTAAAACTGAAAATTAATGAATAACAGATTTAATTCAGAAGATAAAATAATATTGGCAATTGATGGACTAGATGTAAGTCAAGCAAAATTAATTCTAGAAAAATGTCCTAATATTAAGTGGGTGAAAGTTGGTCTAGAGCTTTTTGTTAGGGAAGGTCCGAGAGTTATTGAAATATTAAAAAGTTTAAATAAAAAAATTTTTTTAGACTTAAAATTTCATGATATTCCAAATACCATGAGTGCAGCATGTTTTCAAGTTTCAAAATTAGGGGTTGATATAATTTCTATTCATGCTTCATCAGGTCTAAAAGCTCTTAAGGATTCGAAAAAAGCATCTTTAGAAGGAGCCACCTCAGTCAGTGTAAAACCTCCATTTGTGGTAGGTATAACTGTTTTAACAAGCTTTTCTCTTAAAGATTTTCAAACTGATCTTGATAGAAATAATTCAATTGAAGAAAATGTATTGAGACTTGCAAAGTTGTCTTTTGATGCCGGATTAGATGGATGTGTTTGTTCCCCTTTGGAGGTAAAAATGTTGAGATCTATTTATAAGGATAATTTTGAACTTATTACACCAGGTATCAGATTAAATATTGACAATAAAGATGATCAAAATAGAACTATGACTCCTCATGAAGCTATAGATAATGGCGCTTCTAAGTTGGTCATTGGTAGATCAATATCAAAAGCTATAGATCCTAATAAAGCTCTAATAGAAATATTTAAATCTATTGATTCTGGTTAATTTTGGATTCTTCTCCCTTAAGTAATCTTGTTATGTTTGTTCTATGTTTCCAGATTACTAATAATGCCACAATTAAACTTATAAAAAAGTACGAGTGCATAAATTTATCTAGGTAAAAAAACATAAAAATAGGAAGTAAGATTGCAGCTGAAATACTGGATAAAGAAACAAATTTAGTTTTAGTTAGGACTATTAAAAAAATGCCAAGAGATGCGAGTCCAACTTTCCAAGAAAGAGCTAAAAACATACCTAATCCAGTTGCAACAGCTTTCCCTCCTTTACCTCCAAGCCATATTGGCCAAATATGTCCTGAGATAGCGGATATCCCTGCTATTACCTCTATTAATCCTTGATCTGTGTAATATTGAGCAATTTTTACTGCAATAAGGCCTTTCCCAACGTCAATGATAAATACAAAAAGTGCTGGCCATTTCCCAACATTTCTTAAGACATTTGTGGTACCTGTAGATCCAGATCCTATAGTTCTTAGGTCTATATTCTTGAGATATTTTCCAATTAAAAAACCTGTCGGAAGTGATCCTAAAAGATAACTTGTAAAAATTATTAAGATATTCATAAAGCTTAGTTTAGTTCAAGATCATCGTAAATTTCATTATCTGAACCAGCAAATGCAACCCATAATGGGAATTGAAGTATTGGAATTTCAACAGAGGTTTCTGCTGCATCAATGATAATTAATGGCAATTCTTCATTGGCTTCTAATCTATCAGCTCTTTCGATTACACCTTCAGGCCTCTCAAAAAGAACAATCCCACTATTAGGTCCAAAGTCATCCCTTGTGAGACCAAGTGAATCTTGAAGAATTCTTCTCCATTCACCTAATCGTTCAGGCTGCGAAGCTAAAATAAGAGTCTGAAACTGATCTCCATATAATTCTCCAAGAATAGATATTAAACCTGCTGATAATAAGGCATTTTTTTGTCGAGATCCTCTACTTTCAAGAGAACCTCTTCCGCCCATGTTAAAGAACCAATCATCCATAATTTCTATATCTGATGAATCAAGACTCCGTCTTAATTTCCAAGGTTCTGCATAAAAGTCAGGTTGTTCTGTGAAACTTGTAAAGCAACTTTTTATAATCTCTTCATCTGGCTTAAATGTTTCAGAAAGAGCAGGAACATTAACTACATTATTTGTGCTTATGTTTTGCTTTTTCTCATCAAGGGGAGAAGGTTTTACGATTATTGGTTGAGAAACTAATTCAAGTTTCTCTACGTTTTGTGAAAGATTCTGCAAAGCTCCAGTTAAGTACTCTTGAAAGCCTTTAACTCTTTTAGCAATATTATCTGACTGTCCTTTAAAATTTGACTCAATATCTTTTTCTATTTCATTTTTTTTTGTTTCTAACTCTTTTATTTCTTTAACTAAAGAGTCTTTTTTTGAAACGAGATCTCTAAAAATTTCATTATAAATTTCATCAAAAGATCTAGTTGATTTATCTTTTTTTGGTGTAATTTTTTTATTTTGCGTTGTATTTTTCTTACTAATTTCTTTGGTTTTATCATCTGAAATTGACTTATCTATTATTAATTCCTTTTCAGGATTATTATTGGAAATTTCTGTATTGGTCATTTAAATAATTTTGATGATTAGGCAAAGTCTGAATTTTAAGAATTTTTAATTTCCAGGGAGTCAACTTTTTTTATGAGCTCATCTTTTAATTGCTTTGGATTAAATAAAATTGGTAATAAATGAGGACTGGACTTTTCTCTAAAATAAAAAATTCCTGGGATTATAGGGAAAAAGAATTTCCATGATATCCAGTTCTTGAATGGAAAAGTTCTAATCTCTTTCCCTAATTGTAAAACGATAAAATCATCATTTGTTATTTTTATTCTTAAGGTGAATGACTGAAGTAATAAAAAAAAGCTAAAAGAAGCAAAAACTATTGTTGGCAAAGAACCAATATTCAAAAACAAAAGCATAAAACTTAAAACTATTAGAATGATTGGCAACTGAAATGATGGAGATATTATTACTGGCTCCTCTTTTTTTGATTTAGTGTTAAACATAGAATCATCCAAATAAAATTTGCGTTAGTAATACATCCATTAAAGATACAGTAACGAGAGTCAATACAACTGCACCTGTTGTACTTGTTCCAACTTCTTTTGGACCACCTTTAGTTGTGAGTCCATATCCACAAGCAATGATTGAAATAAGTAATCCGAACACTACAGATTTTATTAACATTGAAGTTAAGTCTGTACTGGTTAAACTCACATTACCTGATCTTACAGATGTCCAAAAAACTATTGGAGGAACTTTATAAAAAATTGTGCTCCAAATTTGTCCACTCCACAAAGCTACAGATAAGAATAAAAGACACTGTATAGGAGACATTATTATCATCGAAAGTAACCTTGGGACTACCAAATATTGGACTGGTTCCGTCCTTAACATGGTTATTGCCTCAATTTGTTCTGTGACTTTCATAGTGCCCAGTTGAGCAGCATAGGCAGTGGCAACCTTTCCAGTCATTAAAGTAGCAGTTAAAAGAGGAGCCATTTCTCTCGCCATGCCAACTGCTAATAAACCTCCAATTTCACTTGAAACTCCCATACTTGTAAGTTGTGATGCAACTTGAATATTAAAAACAGTGCCTGCGGCAATTCCTGTAATTAATACAATTAACAAACTTCCAGGGCCTGACTCCATAAGTTGGTCAAAGAGATCATTTTTGGAAATTTTACCTCTAAAGATAAAATTAATTGCTTGCCCGCCAATGATTAAGCTGCTAAGAAGTCTTTTGAGAAAATTAGGGTAATACATACCTTTATATTAGTTTGTAATTAATTTTCGATCCCATTTTCTCATGATTAAAAGACCAATTATTACCAATATTGAGGGTATAAAACCAATACACAATCTAATAGTTAATTGTGCTGAGTAGCATTGTTCCATAATATTTAGACCATCTTTATCAACCAAGCATGATTGATAACCAGATAAATACAATAAAAATCCTAATAATTGAACACTAAGCGCGATACCAATCTTCTGAATAAGTACCATCCAAGCAGTATATAGTCCTGCTGGTTTCTCTGGATCTTCATCTATTGCATCAGGAAGTAGTGACCAAGGGATAAGAAAAGCAGTTGAAGCTCCAATACCAATAATACAGATTATGAAAATTAAAAGAATGAACAAAATTATATTTCCTGTATTTAGAAATAAATTATCCCCAACTCCTGAAAAACTAGATAAAGAAGGTAAAAACAAAGTTGCCGTACATGAAAGAATCCAAATCATCGCTCCATAGTTTAAAGCTGAAATCCTATTCAATTTATTTGATACTCTGGTCCATATTTGTAAACCCACTAAAGCGCTAATTTGGAAAGGTATCGGGATCCACTTCGCAATATATGTTGGTACATTCAGTACATCTTCTACGTAAATTAAAGCTACAGTTTGCATCAATTGTAAGGCGCACCAGAGAAGAATATAAAGAGTAATAACTTTTAGAAATTTTTTATTTCTGAAGATTCTTTTGAATTGAAGTGTTATGGCTTCCACTTTTCCTGAAGGCCTTCGTGCTTTTTTTGCAAATGGAGCCAATCCCCAACAAGAAATTAATGTTGCAGCAACAGCAATACATCCACTTATTTTACCCATTAAAAAATATTCATTATTTGCTGATCCTTCAGAACCTAATACAACTCCAGCAATAATTAAACCAGTTAGTCCTGCAATTATTGAACCAGTAAATCTAGATGCGTTTAGTCTTGTTCTTATTGCTGTTTTTTCAGAAATTTCAGTAGATAGAGCTGCAAAAGGAAGATTAATACTTGTATAAGCAGTCATTACGACTATAGAAATTATGGCATAGTATATAGTCTTGGTTAGCACGGAACCAGTGGGTGTCCACCAAATCGCAGCTAAAGAGAAACCAAGAGGAACAGAGGCTGCTACCATCCAAGGGATTCTAGGCCCCCATCTTGATTTGGTTCGATCACTTAACCATCCAATTAAAGGATCATTTACTGCGTCCCATATCTTTATTAACATTAATAATGAACCTGCAATTATTACTGGTAAACCAGCAGAAATAAAGAATCTGAACAGAAAAAAACCAAATTGCGTCGCGACTAAACCTGTGCCTGCATCCCCTAGCCCATAAGAGAACATTAATCTTGTTGTTGATCTTTTAATATTTTTTTTCGAGTGTGAATTTTCCAATCTTTTTACTTTGTTGATTGTTTGATAATGTATTATTGCAATGGTAATTATATTACTTAATGCGGGCGTGGTTTAGTGGTAAAACCTCAGCCTTCCAAGCTGAAGATGCGGGTTCGATTCCCGCCGCCCGCTTTTAGAATATATTGTTTTTTGTCCCAAATACTTCTTCTGAAATGATTAATAAAGAGCATCTACTCTTTATTGAAACAGATTTTTCATTAATAGTTGAGGGTTTAAAAATTTCAGACATGCTAGTGTCAATAACCTTTAACCAATTATATTTACATTCCGGTAAGGAGAAATCGATACTTTTTGAATATGCATTTAAACCTATCCAAACCAGCGGATTAGTATTGCCTTTGTTGATGCTAAAGGCAACTGTGTGAGACCAACTACTCCAATCGGGTCTATCTAACTTTGTTCCATGCCAATGATATCTTGGAATATTTTCATTGGTTTGATTATTAGGGAAGAATGATGGATTAAAAATGTTTATTAATTTTTTTCGGATTTTTATAACGTATTTAAAATATTCTAATAATTCCAAATCTTGTTGACCATGTTCCCAATTCATCCAGCCCAATAAATTATTTTGGCACCAAGAATTATTGTTACCGCCTTGTGACCTTCCTATCTCATCACCCATAAGTATCATTGGAACACCTTTAGATATAAGTAAACTAAGAATAAGATTTTTTTGTTGTCTTTTTCTTAAATCATTAATTAATAAGTTTGTAGTTGGTCCCTCTGTACCATGATTCCAAGAATTGTTATGGTTATCACCATCTCTATTTTGTTCTCTATTGGCAAAATTGTGTTTTCTATTGAAAGTTACTAAATCTTTTAGAGTGAATCCATCATGTGAAGTAATAAAATTTATTGATTTTGGGAAAATATTATCTTCTTTATAAATAGAGGGTGTCCCTTTAATTTTATCGCTCATATTCCAAGCTGTATCTTTATCCCCTTTCCAAAATCTCCGCAAGTCATCTCTAAAATGACCATTCCAAGTGAAAGTATTCTTAGATGGGAAATTACCTAATTTATATAAACCGCCACAATCCCATGGCTCACTTATTAACTTGATATCAATAAGTTCTGGCTCACATTCTATATCTTCAAAAATTGGAGGATTATCAAGCGGTGAAAGATTTTCTCCCCTTGAAAGGGCAATTCCTAAATCAAATCTAAAACCATCAACTCCTAATTCACTAGCCCAACATTTTAATGATTCAATAATTAGTTTTCTAACTAATCCTCTGTTTGCTGCAATAGTATTACCACATCCGGAGACATCCTGATAATTTTTATCTTTTCCAATAAAGTAATAAAGATTTTCATCTATACCTTTCCAAGATATTGCTGGCCCTCTTGAATCACCTTCGGAAGTGTGATTGTAAACAACATCTAAGATGACTTCAATATCTGCTTTATGACATTCCTCTACAAATCTTCTAAATTCCTCTCTATTCTTTTCGGCGGATTCATTCGAAAGATATTCAAAATGCGGAGTAAACCAATTGATTGGACTATAACCCCAAAAATTTTTTAGACCACTTGGGGCATCATTTGGATCAAAACAAAAAATTGGAAGTAATTCAATTGTTGTAATACCCAGTTCTTTGAGATATGGAATTTTTTTTAAAATTTTCTTAAAACAACTTTCATCTTTATCAGTTGATTCAGTGAAAGCTTTGATATGGAGTTCATAAATAATTGTTTCTTCCCAAGAATGTTTCGGTCTTGGATAATCCTTAAAATTAAATAGTTTTCTATCGCAAACAACGCTTTTAAGACAAGAATTAGTATTTTCTTGCGTTTTTAATGCATTTTCTCTTTTATAACTTCCCCATCCGGTAATACCCCTTGAACATGGATCAAGTAATACTTTTTTTTCATAGTTATTATTAATCTCATTATTTTTTTGCTTTACTCTAAAAGCATAAATACAACCTTCATCTAGATTTTTTATTTCCGCATGCCAGTAAGGCCCTTTATTATGAGTCTGATCTAATTTGAGGATACTTTTTGGGGAAATAGAGTCCTCTTTCTCAAACAATAAGATTTCTACGTATTCTGCATTTGTGGCTACTATGGAAAAATTAACCCCTTGTGAAGTTAGAGAACTCCCTAGAGGAAATGGTTTACCTTTATTGAGATGAATCACTTTCTCTTTATCATTGATTAGTTAAATATTTAGATAATTTATTTAAATTACTGATATTTGAATGATAGATGCAAATTTAAAAAAAAAACTCAAATTTAAGGCTTCACTAATCAACTTTCCTAGATCTTGGAGAGTATTAATTTTCTAATTAATTACAATTTCATCATCCATCTGCTTAGTGCATAAAACGATTTAGAGAGAAAGTTTAATAATGAGAAAACCAGATTTTTCTTGATTTCAAAATAAAAATTATGCTTTTTCATGTGATGAGAAGGAAATATATCTGAAAATTAATAAAACATAATAAATAGCTCAAATTCTTAAATTCATCCCCCTTTGACATTTTTTCCCTTTGCTAAATTTAGTTAGATTTTTTAAGGCTAAATGCAGTGCCACCAATGCTTTTAGCTGCTCTCTAAATGAAGAGGCTATTTTTTATAAACGAAAAAAGCGCGGCTATAAAAATAAATAATGTTGCTAAAAATGTCCCTAAAATTTGTATAAAGCTTTGCGCCGCCGGCATTTTCAGTTGCCGTATTTGTATTTGCTCCATATGATGTGGAAGTTCGAGGTTTAAAACTCGATTTAAATCTTTTTTTTTTAAACCTTTGCTTTAATTTAAATTTCAATGAACAAAGCTGATTTAGTAAATCTTGTTGCAGCTCGTACAGAGCTCACAAAAACGGATGTTTCTTTAGTTGTTGATGCAGCTATTGAAACTATTGTTGATTCAGTAGTGGAAGGCAAAAAAGTCTCTTTACTAGGATTTGGTTCTTTCGAACCAAGAGATCGTTCTGCAAGACAGGGATTAAACCCTAAGACAGGCGAAAAAATAGCAATACCTGCTAAAAGAGTTCCAACATTCTCTGCAGGTAAACTTTTTAAGGATAGAGTTCAAGGGTAAACTTATTAATCTACTTCTTCCCTTAATAACAAGGTGCTCTTTTAGGGCATCTTTTTTTTTAATCACAATAAAATGCAATTAGCTCAATGACCAAAACTTCACCCGAAGTATCCAAAATTTTAAAGTCTTAAAAAGTAATGAAATTTTTAACTATTTTATTTTTAAAATTTTTATTATTATCAAATTCCCTTATGGCAGAAACAATACCAACAAAGTCAAAAATTTTAAAACAATCTAGTGATTGTTTTAAAGATTCTCGAACCCAAGTATGTAAAGAATTAGTTTCTCAAATAGAAAAACTACAATTAATAGTATTCGAGCAAAATAGATTCAAATGTCAATCTAGTTTATTGGGCCTGCAAACGGAAATTATTGAAGCTTATTTTTTTAATAATTCCTCAAATGAGAGAATTTCAATAATGATCCCATATGTGATTAAAAATTGTTAATTATTAAAATAATTTATTTTTTTGGAATATTATAAATTTGTTATTTAATTTGTAATGGTAAAAGGTTTTTCTGATAATGAAGTTAAGAATAATACTCAAAATACTCAAATAAAAGAAACAAAAAAAGAAAAAAAAGGCTTAGCTGGTTTTCTTAAAGGCAAGAAATTTACTTACACTTTGCCAGGTAAAAAACAAATAAATATTTTTGGATCAATAGTAATAGGCTTAAATATGATTTTAGTATTACTAGTCATCCTGTATTTAAAGAATCAAGAATTCCATGACT
This sequence comes from Prochlorococcus sp. AG-459-A02, assembly GCA_003212055.1. Classification (GTDB taxonomy): domain Bacteria; phylum Cyanobacteriota; class Cyanobacteriia; order PCC-6307; family Cyanobiaceae; genus Prochlorococcus_A. Next base: position 32,788 of record QCQW01000003.1, on the reverse strand, counting down.
TTGTATTTAATGTTGGTCGTTAGCAATATTTTTAGATCGAAAAATTTTATTAAATGATATATTTAAATTTTAGAATATCTTATGAAGGTAGTTAATTTAGTTTCTCAAGTATTTTTTTTGTTAATTACTGTTCTATTTTTGATATATTTTCTAACAGGTTATGACTCTGCTTTTGAGGCAGACCAAAATTGTCATTCATATCTTTCAAGTTACGATAACCTTTCTGGAAATTATGGTTGTGATCATGATACTGAGACACATCAGTGGATACTTTACGAGTCCGATGACAGCAAAGAACCAGCAAAAATTATTAAGAAATTTAGGTACAAGTTTTTATAAATCAATTTTCTTATATAAAAACTTTGCAAATATAATGGAAATCATAGCTGTAACTATGAAAGTAAGATACTGATATATGCTTCCTTCTAAGTAAATTTTATTTTTATATAGAGGATAATCGATAAAAGAACCTAAAGTGCCCCAAATTATTACCCATACAGATATATATAAGAATACCTTTATTGGATTAGATTTTTTTGCTTCCATTTTAATTAATACCAAAAATTGAAGACGTCACGGGTCTGCCGCTAAAAACTAACTCGGTCAATATGAGCATTAAGAATCCGATCATTGCTGCTCTACCATTTACAAGCTCAGCACTGCTATTAAATCCAAAAACATTCTTTACTTCATCTCCCTGATTGTCTACCCATTTTGAGTATTCATTATCGTTTGATGATGTATTAGTAAAATCATCATTTTGATTTTCCATTGGGGAGCCTTTTTCTTGCATAGGGTCTTTATTGTTTATATTAATAATTTTAAAATTAATTTATTATTAAATAAGAATCGAAATTATAAAAAAAATTAAGATAAAAATTAATATCCATAAAAATTGTAATCTCAAAATTAATTGACAAATCATTTTAATATTTTTTCCAGTACAAATATCTCCATTCGCATTAATCAATGGCTTTTCAATAATCTCATTTTTATATTTACTTTTTCCACCCAATTTAATACCAGAAATATAAGCAAATATAGCTTCTGAAATCCCAGCATTAGGCGAATCATATTTTTTACCATCAAGATAGCTTTTTTTTATCATTGATCCATACTCATTAACTTTGGAACTAACTAAAGGCAATGTTATTAAAACTAATCTTGAAGGAACAAAGGTAAAAATATCTTCGATTTTTGCACTAAAAAAACCTAAATATCTAAAATAATCATATTTATAACCTATCATTGAATCTAAAGTACTTATGGCTTTATAAGAAAAACCAAGGGACAAAGGCCCTGGTAGAAAAATTGAACATTTCATAAAAATAATTCCAATAAAAATCCAAAATAATGGGCCAAATATTCCATCAACAGAATTTTCAGTGAGACTCTCTACACTTGATCTCAAAAGATGTTCTGTAGAAGAAGAACTTACATCCCTACTTACTATTCTTTGGACCTTCTCTTTGATTATTCTCTTTTTTTGGTCATTAATTTCTTTGCGTTCTATTAGCTCTGCAATTTCTTTCACACTTGAAATAAGTCCTTTAGTGGCTATACAACTTGAAAGTCCCAAAAAAATTAATAATCCACTAAAAAAATTATTTCTTGATTGCACATAACTAAGTTCTATCAATTTTCCTAAACCAAAACTAATTCCAATAGTGGATATAGCTACTATGAGACCGGCCCAAAATAATGTATTTTTATTTTCTCCAATATTATTTATAAGATAATCAGATAACTTTTTTATATAAAAGCCAATTACTTGAACAGGGTGGATTAAAAATCTTGGATCACCTATTAATAAATCAAAACCAATTGATCCAAGAAATATTAAAAATAAATTTATTTCAGCCAACTGAACATGGAGCGCAACCCTTTTCCTACTTTCTCAATTTCATGTTTGGAGTTTTCTTCTCTTAATTTTGTCATTAATGGTTTATTTTTTCCGCATTCCTCTACAAAATTCTTAGCGAAAGTTCCATCTTGAATATCTTTTAGGATTTTCTGCATTTCTTTCTTTGTATCGCTATTTATGAGTCTTTTACCACTTACATAATCTCCATATTCTGCTGTATTTGAAATAGAATCTCTCATTTGAGATAAGCCTCCCTTAACCATTAGATCAACAATTAACTTAACTTCATGTAAGCATTCAAAGTAGGCAAGTTCTGGTTGATATCCTGCCTCTACAAGAGTTTCGAAACCTGATTTGACTAGTTCAGATAAGCCCCCGCATAGAACGGCTTGTTCGCCAAATAAATCAGTTTCTGTTTCTTCTTTGAAATTTGTTTCAAGTATCCCGGCTCGCGTTCCTCCAATTCCTTTAGCGTAAGCCATCGCCAATGATCTTGCACTCCCAGAATAATCCTGTTCAACTGCGAACAATGCAGGAACACCTTGACCATTCTGATATTCCCAACGAACAGTGTGTCCAGGCCCTTTTGGCGCAATCATTACAACATCCACAAAACTAGGAGGTTTGATAAGTCCGAATCTAATATTAAAGCCATGAGCAAAACTTAATATCTTTCCTTCTTTTAAGTTTGGTTCAATTTCTTTAATGTAAACATCTTTCTGAAACTCATCTGGGAGGAGAATCATAATCCAGTCCGCTTTTTCGCAAGCTTCAGAAACGCTAAACACTTGTAGACCATCGGTATTAGCTTTGCTTTCAGACTTACTTCCTTTATATAATCCGACAATTACATCCATACCGCTATCTTTAAGGTTTAGGGCATGTGCATGACCTTGTGAACCATATCCAATAATCGCTATTGTTTTATTATTTAAAAGACTTAGATCTGCATCTGTGTCGTAAAAGAGTTGGGTCATTAGTTGTAGCTTCTTTGCATTTAATAATTAATATTTTAGACATTAAAGGTGTAAATAAACCAAAAAATTATTAATTTAAAAATTAAAATTAAAATATATATTTAGAAAATTTAAGACTGATTAGCTTCGCTTGGATGAGTGATTACTCTATCAATTAGGCCATAGTTTTTTGCTTCTTCCGCACTTAGAAAATAATCTCTATCAGTATCCTTTTCAATTTTCTCAAATGATTGACCTGTCATGTCTGCCATAGACATATTTAACATATCTTTAATTCTTAAAATTTCCTTAGCTTCAATTTCAATATCACTTGCTTGGCGTTGAGATGTCCCTCCAAGGGGTTGATGAATCATTATTCTGCTATGAGGCAAAGCAACTCTTTTACCTTTGGTGCCAGCGGCCAATAGGAACGCTCCCATTGAGGCTGCGAGGCCTACACATATGGTTACTACATCACTTTTTACGTATTTGATTGTGTCATATATAGCCAAGCCAGCAGTCACTGATCCTCCTGGACTATTTATATATAGGTAGATAGGTTTGGAATTGTCATCAGAATCTAAATAAAGCATTTGTGCAACAAGGCTATTAGCAATACCATCATTCACTTCTTGTCCAAGAAAAAGAATTCTTTCGACACCTAGTCTGGTATAGATGTCAACCCATCTTTCGTATTGACTTCCGGGAAGTCTGTAAGGCACGCTTGGAGTTCCTATTGGCATGATTTTAAAATGGTTTTGTGAGGGTTAAATTTTATTTGGTAAATCTTTTTGACTTGTTAGTATTCTATCGATAACTCCATAATCTAGGGCTTCTTGGGGGTTCAGATAACTCATCCTGTCAGAGTCTTTTGAGAGCTCTTCGATAGTCTTCCCAGTATTAAGAGATAGAATCTCCAGCATTGATTTTTTATTTTTCAAAACTTCCTCAGCTCTTATTTGGATATCGGTTGCTTGGCCTCTTGCTCCGCTAATAGGTTGATGTAAAACAATAGAAGCATGGGGAAGAGCGGCTCTTTGCCCCTTCGTGCCAGATGAAAGGATAACTGCAGCAGTCCCCATTGCTTGTCCGATACATATTGTGTGAACTGGAGGCTTAATATAGCTTATTGTGTCGCAGATAGCGAAAGCTTCTGTTTCAAAACCAACTGCGTCACCAGTGTACCAACTTGTTCCTGTTGAGTTGATGTAGAAATAGATTGGTTTTTCAGGATCCTCAAACTCTAAATAAAGAAGTTGAGCAATAATTAGCTCAGTAACATCCATTCCTAGTTGTCTTTTCGCATCATCATCTGAAAATAATGGTAAGCCAAGATAAACAATTCGCTCTTTCAGTAAAAGAGAGGGAAGGTCAGGGGGTGGGGTCCTCATAACGGTATTTTCGCCGTAATAAGGAGCAGATACAGTCATTTGTATCACGAAATTAAGATTGTACTGATTCTAGCTAGATTTAGCCCTGTGTCGCTGGTGATTTAAAAGATTTGTTTGACTCAGGATTATTTATTAGTTTTCCAAAGACCATCCTTCCAGTGGGAGTTTGTAATGCTCCTGTGATGACAATGTCTAATCTGCTTCCAACAAAATTCTTTGCCTCATCAATAACAACCATTGTGCCGTCATCTAAATATCCAATACCTTGCATTTTTTCTTTGCCTTCTCTCACGATTTTTATATTGAGTGATTCTCCTGGTTGCACTTCTGGCCTTAAAGCAATAACCAAATCACTCAAATTCATAACTTTTAATTCTTTAACTTCAGCAATCTGAGAAAGGTTGTAATCAGCCGTAATTAAAGTTCCTGTCATATCCTCAGTAATTTTTAAAAGTTTTTCATCTGCCCCATTACCTTCATACTTTGTTGGATTTATTACAAGTCTTCTCCCATATAAATCTCTTAATTCTTTTAATAACTTGAGACCTCTTCTCCCTTTCGACCTTTTTTCATTACTGCTTGAGTCAGCCAAAGTTTGTAATTCGTCAATTACACTTTGAGCAATAATTAATTGCCCTTCCAATAAGCCGCAACTTAATAGACCATTGATTCTTCCATCAATAATTACGCTGGTATCTAGAATTTTTGGACTTGCAGCAGGAAGGATTCCTTCATTGACTAGATATGCATCAGTATTATTTGGATTGAATAATCTCAACAATGTTCTCCCATGGGTATCTGCCAACTTATAACCAAGCGCACCAAAGAAAATGTTGCTTAATATTGCTGCTAAGGGTTTCGCAAAAAAAACTTCTCTTGGGAAGGGAATTAATAGTATTGGAGCAAGTAGGAGATTAGCAACAAGTAATCCCAAAATTAATCCAACTGACCTACTTATTAGTAAGTCTGTAGGCATTGTTCTTATTTGATCAAGAAATGTCTTTCTAAGTTGAAGGAATACAAAACCAGCTGCTAATCCAACAAAAAAACCGATTATTGCTAAAACAATCCTAAAACCCTCTACATTGGATACCTGTTTAAGTATGTCTACTGGCAATAAATCAACACCTAGCCATCCTGAAGCAGCCCCAGATAACACAAATAAAAATAATACTAAGATATCTGTCATATCTATAATCTACTAGGATTTATTAATTGAGTAAATAAGGATTTAATTTTTTTCGATCCTTAATACTTTTTTTGGATCTTAAAAATGAATTCATATTATGAATAAGTTTCCAAGGAGTGCTTATGTGCACATCCCTTTTTGCCACAGAAGGTGCTTTTATTGCGATTTTGCAGTTATTCCATTAGGAAACAAAGTTGAAACTTTACAAGGTTATGGAAGCAAAACTGTTAAAGAGTATTTGCACTTTTTATATAAAGAAATATTGTCAATTAAGCATAAATCACCTCTATCGACGATTTATGTAGGAGGTGGTACGCCATCAATTTTGGATCCTACCCAAATCAAAGAATTAATTGATCTTTTTAAAGAAAATTATGGAATTGACTATGGTGCTGAAATCACTATGGAGGTTGACCCAGCTAGTTTTACTCAAGATGATCTTTATGGATTTATAAATGCTGGTATAAATAGATTTAGTCTAGGAGTACAAAGTTTCAACAATCAGATACTTCAAAAGTCGGGAAGGCGTCATTTGAGAGAAGATGCTGAAAAATCTTGTTTATGGTTGAAGAGAGAATATGATTCTGGGTTAATAAAAAGCTGGAGCTTAGATTTAATTCAAAACTTGCCACTTAGTGGGTTTAAAAAATGGCAAGATGACTTAAAAAAAGCAATAACTTTTTTACCACCACATCTTTCTATTTACGATTTAAATATTGAAAATGGCACTGTTTTTAAAAAATTAATTAACTTAGGAAAATTAAAACTTCCAAGTGATGAAGAAGCTTTTAGAAATAGTGAATTAACTCATTTAATTTTAAAAAACTCAGGGTATGCAAGATATGAAATCTCAAACTATTGTCTCCCGCGACATCAATCGAGACATAATAGAGTTTATTGGAGTGGTTTAGGCTGGTGGAGTTTTGGTCAAGGGTCCACTAGTTCTCCTTGGGGGGGGAAGTTAACTAGACCAAGAGTTAGTAAAGATTATAAAGAGTGGGTAATTAGACAATACGAACTTAATTTAGATTCATCCCTAACTAATAAGGATTTTGTCTACAAAGAACTTGATGAGAAAATAATGTTGGGATTAAGACTCAAAGAGGGTTTAGATATCAAAGAAGTGTTTAAAGAACAAAACTGGGAAAACAAAAAATTTGAAAGGAACTTTAGTAAATTGCTTGAAGAATGGGAAAGATTTCTTGAAAGTGGACTATTAGTAAGGAAGGGGAATAGGTTTTTTTTAAGTGATCCTAAGGGAATGGAACTAAGCAATCAAGTTCTTGTTTCTATGTTTAAGTGGTGGGATGAAATTAATTAAGATAATTCATTCGATTTTGTGAAAGTGAAATATTCACTACGAAAGCTTCCAGAACAACTATTAAATAATAAATTAGAGTATTGCTGATTTATTAGCTATTAATCCGACTAATTTTTCAATTTTGTGTTACGTTTGAAAGCTTCAACAAAAGTTTTTTGTCAACTCTTTTTGCAATAAGATCTAATGCTTGAGATAGCAAATTTTTTAGAATTTTATTAGGTATGAATCTTAGGAAATTCGGTTTTTTTTTAAATCCTAAAGTAATAGATCTTTGAGCTGTAAATGAATTTTCTGGATTTTTAAGAATAATAAGATTGATTTTGATTTTAATGATATCTGAAAACAAACCTAGACCTTTTATTAGCTTTTCATTAGTTTCTAAAGAAATATTTTTTTCTCCATAAATTATTAAAAAAATTATTTCAGGTCTAAAGTGCCATCTTAAAATGTTGAAACCTTTGCTTTCATATAAATAATGGTTTAATTTTGATGTTTTTTTTAATTGTATTTTTTCTAGATTAAATTTATTTAAGTCATTAAAATAAAAATTTTCTAGCAGAAACTTTCGATGATCTTCTAGCTGCAAAACTTGTAATAATTTATGCCAACTAACCATAAAAGAAGTTCTATAGTTTTGCTTTTTTAATTTTTCAATGTCTTGAAAATGAGATAAGAGAATTTGAAAGTATTTTTTGAATAAATATTATTAATCAAAGTAATGAAAAATGTATATGGTTAGTTAAGTCTTACTGAGTCTACCCATTCTTTTAATTTATCCTTAAATAATTTCTTCCCTTCAATAATCGGTTGGCAAAATGGTGGTTGATCATCATTTAGTCCTAATAAATCTGCAGTTACTCTCACTTGCCCATCGCAATAATTACCTGCACCAATACCTATTGTGGGAATTGTTAAAAAATTTTGTATTTCTTTAGCAAGCAAATCAGGAATATGTTCAAGAACTATTGAAAAACATCCTAACTTTTCAAGAATTGAAGCCTCTTTCTTGATTTTTTCTTGGCTTTCTAAGCTTTCTCCTTGTTTCTTTAATCCAATATTTAGATAGCTTTGTGGTGTAAGACCTATATGACCCATAACAGGGATTCCCATTCTTATTAATCTAGAAATAACTTTTTGTATTTCTGGTTCAGCTCCTTCTACCTTTACAGCTTTTGCAAAAGTGCTCTGAATGATTTTTCCTGCATACTCAACAGCTTTATCCTCTCCACATTGGTAAGTTAGAAAAGGCATATCTGAAACGACCAAAGGTTGTTCCTCAATTTTCTTTTTAAATCCTCTTGAAACAGCATTGGTATGATAAATAATATTTTCTAAAGTTAAAGGTAATGTAGATTTGTGTCCTAAGCAGACCATTGCTAATGAATCTCCTACGAGGACGAGATCAACATTGGCTTGTTCTGCAATTGATCCTGATATGGAGTCCCATGCAGTTAGTGCAATGATTTTTCGGGATTTTTTTTTATAATAAATTAGGTCTGAAGGTAACATAATAAATTTATGTATCTTTTTGAATCAAGAATTGCTAATATGTTTTTGACTCGGCCTTTCGCGGTTTTAACGCCTAAACCTGGTCAGGACCGGAAGGTAGCAGCCAAAAGGGATGCTTGAGGCAGGCGAGATAACCGAGTCACTTTATTTTACCTTTTAACCTATATCTTTTTTATTTTGCCTCAATCTCAAAAACTCAGGAATACTAGCTCCTGATTCTTTATTATCGGAAAAATTATATAAGGGTTGATTTGATAATCTGTTTTTTATTCTTTGTTGGTTTAATGGTTGAGTTGATTCAAATCCTGTAGCAATTACAGTTACTTGTATCTCACCTTCCATTGCTTCATCAACCACTGCACCAACAATAATATTTGCTTCTTGATCAACAACATCATAGATAATTTCAGATGCTGAGGTCATATCTTCTAAAGTCATGTCTTTGCCACCGGTAATATTTATAACACAGCCTTTAGCTCCATCAATTCTAGCTGCTTCTAATAAAGGACTATTCATTGCTGCCTGTGCTGCCTCTAAAGCTCTCGATCTTCCTGAACCAATACCTATTCCTAGAAGGGCAGTGCCTGCTTCCATCATGACTGATCTTACATCTGCGAAATCAACATTAACTAATCCTGGACAAGTAATTATGTCACTGATACCTTTGACCCCCATCCTTAAAACATCATCAGCATTCCTAAATGCTTCTTGAAGGGGAGCTCCTGCTATAACGTCTTTTAATCGGTCATTTGGAATAACTATAAGAGTATCAACGTTTTCAGCTAGTCTTGCGATTCCCTCTTCTGCTTGACGCATTCTCCTTTTTCCTTCAAAAGAAAATGGTTTGGTTACTATACCTACTGTTAAAGCACCACTTTGTTTTGCTACTTCTGCAACTACCGGAGCTGCTCCAGTACCAGTTCCTCCACCCATTCCTGCAGCTATAAAAACTAGATCAGAACCCTCTAATGCTTGTTGAAGCTCTTCTTTAGATTCTTCGGCAGCTTTTTGCCCAATACTTGGATTCCCACCTGCACCTAAACCTCTTGTGAGATTTTGACCAAGTTGAACCCTACGCTCTGCAGAAGACTGTAGCAGGGCTTGTGCATCGGTATTGAGGACTCGAAATGAAACTCCTTCTAAATCACTATTTATCATTCTATTGACTGCATTACTGCCACCACCTCCTACACCAATAACTTCTATTTTGGCGTTTTGGCTTGGAAGGATTTCTCTCGATTGATCAAAGTTTGGATTGTTACCGAAGCTCATCTCTTAATAGGAATCTAATACTAGTATTGGGTGCATTATGAACTTACTGAGCTCACTTGTAGGAATTTGTTGAGGAAAACCCTAAAAATATTTATTTATTAAATATTTTGTTTTGAATGCAAAACCCTTATCAACACTACAATAATTAAAAAAAATTACTCAAAATCCTTTTTTAAATATTAGGGTTTGAACACTTTTATTTTTGGTTTATCTGGATTAGTAAGATCAATATTATCTAATTTTTTTGAAAAGCTATTTTTCTTCAATTCATTTTTAAGATTATTGATTGTTTGTAATTGATAGTTGATTAAATTTGGCTTAAATCCCAAGAATATTGTTTTTAAATCTTTTTCCTCAACAGTAAGAAACCCATCTGATGAAAAAGTTATTTTAACTATCTCTAATTCATAATTATCTATAGCGATAAAAATTTCAGATAATATTTTTTTAAATTTTTCTTTCCATCCAAAAACTTGTATGGTTAATTTATTCAAATTTTTTTCATCCACATTTTGTTTATTTATAAAAATTCCATCTTTATCAATGAAGCCTAATATTTTTTCGTCGTTTAATATTCTTTCTCCGTAAGCTATTGGAATTCTTGAATTAATATAAACTTTCAAACCAAAAGGAAATAATTCTCTGTTGACCGAAACATTCTTGAGAGATAAATTTTGTTTTAACTCTTTTTCTAACAAATTAGTTTCAACAAAAATTAATCGCATCGGAAAATTTAGAGATGAATTTTTTACCACATCATTCTGCGAAAATAATTCACTACCTGAAATCCTAATGTCCTGACTATCAACTTTTTTGAGAGTTTTTATGCTTAAAAAGCTTGTTAAAAATAAAAATGAAATTAGAAAAAAAAAGCTTCTATTTTTGATTACTTTTTGGTTTTTCACAAATCACATCGAGCTTTTTCCATCAGTTGGTCCATCCATTCTCTCGCTTGCTCTGCATCTGAAAATGGTACATCCATCTCTTTCCCATCCCCAACTAATCTCAACCTGCATTTACCTTGAGATTCACTTGTTAGAGGAGCTTCGCCTGAAGTTAGAGCCATTAATTCAACTAATTCCAGTTTCTTGATTGTAAAACAATCTTTTTCTTCAAATTTACCAGCTTCAAATGCGCTCCACTTTAACTCCCCATCTTTTAAGGAGGCTGCACCTGAACTATCTAACTTGCAAAGTTCAGAATCACTCGCCCAACTTCTAAAAAGATTTTGCCTTCTTCTTTCTAACCATCCAAGTGCAGTTAATAAAATGAAGATTAAAAGTAATGGTAACCAAAGTAGTCCATGCAACATTTGATTTAAATTACAAATCTAGAGATATATCAACCAGTTTAGCCACAAGTTGTTCAATTTTTAAACCTGAAGCTTCCCAAAGCATTGGAAACATGCTGTTTTTTGTAAAACCAGGAATTGTATTTATTTCATTTAGAAAAATTTTATTTGAAGATTTTTCTAAAAAGAAATCTACTCTTGCAAAACCGAAAATATTTAGTGCTCTACAACTTTTAATAGCAATTTCTTTAATCTCTTTTGTGATAATAGAATCTATTTCGGCTGGAATAATTATTTTATTATTAGAGTGATATTTTGAATCGTAATCATACCAATCAGTTTCGTAATTTACTTCGCCTATCTCAGAGCATAAGAGTTTTGAATTCCCAATTATTCCGCATTCAATCTCCCTTACCTCTAAACCTTCCTCTATTAAGATTCTTGAATCTATTTCCCGAGCCTTTCCTAATGCTTGTAATATTTCTGATTCATTTATGACTTTGGAGATACCAAGAGATGATCCAGAGTTTGATGGTTTAATAAAAATAGGGAAATTTAATTTTTTTAAAATTTCATTAATTATTTTATTATTTATTTCATTATCGTTGAGGTCTTCATTTTGAAAAACTAGATAATTAACTTGTGGAAATTTAAGATTTGAGAAAATTGTTTTCATTAATATTTTATCCATTCCAAGTGCAGAGCCAATAATCCCACATCCTACTAAAGGTTTCTTTGTAAATCTAAGTAAGCCATGAATTGATCCGTCTTCCCCATTAAATCCATGTAAAAGAGGAAACCAAACATCAACATTTTGAAATTCAATTCCTTCAAGGAAGTTAATTTTTTCTTGATTAAAAATTTCTTTTTTTTTTATTTTATTGTTTTCAATTTCATCAATTAGGATTTTTTCTGAACTATCACTATCAAGCCAATCTCCATATTTGTTTATGTAAAAAGCTTTAACTGAAAAGCGTTTTTTGTTTATTTCTGAATTAAATGCTTTATAAACTGTTTTTGCAGAGGATATTGATACTTTATGTTCATTGGAATTCCCGCCAAATATTAAACCAATACATTTTTTCTTACCTCCGATCATTTAGAAAAAATCATAAACAAAGTTCGCCTGTTAAAGAAAAAGGTCTTGCTTCATTTATTCTGGCATCTATCTCATCTCCCAATGAAAAATTAAAGTTAATGTTTTTGGGAATCTCTACGAAAGTTAATCTATTTGTTCTAGTTCTACCCATAAGTTGCGAGGAATTTTTTGGATTTAAACCTTCAATTAAAACGCTTTCGATATTATTGATATATCTTTGATTTCTACTCCTAGCAGTTTTCTCGACCAAATCATTAATTTCCTTCAATCTAGCTTTTTTAACCTCTTCCGAAAGTTGATTCGACCAAACTGCTGCAGGCGTGTTTGGTCTTGGAGAGTATGCTGCAGTATTCACTTGATCAAAGCCAATTTCTGATATTAGCTTTAATGTATCTTGATATTGTTGTTCGGTTTCTCCTGGGAAAGCAACTATTGCGTCAGCTGTGATTGATGCATCTGGCATTAATGATCTTATATTATCAATAATATTTTTATACTTCTTGATAGTGTATCCTCTGGACATTTGCTTTAAAATTTCATCATTTCCACTTTGGAAGGGAATATGAAAATGTTCACAGACTTTATCAAGTTCAAAACAAGCTTGAATCAACCTTTTTGAAAAATATCTTGGATGACTAGTAGCAAATCTTATCCTGCTAATTCCTTTAACATCATGAATATAATATAAAAGATCAGTTAGAGTATTCTCTTTCCTCCCCTCTTTTGTAGTTCCTGGAAGGTCTCTACCATAAGCATCAATGTTCTGACCCAAAAGAGTAATTTCTTTGAAATTATCATCAGCTAATTTTTGGATCTCACTTTTTATCGCATTTGGATATCTTGATTGCTCTTTTCCTCTAACAGAGGGTACTACACAATATGTACATCTTTCATTACATCCATAAATGATATTGACCCAGCCACAAATAGAGCTTTCTCTTCTGGCACTTGTTATGTCTTCAGAAATAAAGGTTTCTTCTGTCGCAGCAACTTGATTGCCTAAATCAACTTTCCTCAGAAGATTCTCAAGATTATTTACATGTTGAGGCCCCATAATCAGATCAAGTTCTGGGACTCTTCTTAGTAAGGACTCTCCCTCTTGCTGAGCAAGGCAACCTGCAACAACAAGTTTTAAGCTAGGTGTTTTGTGCTTTCTTTTTGCTTGTCTTCCTAGAAAGCTATAAACTTTTTGCTCCGCATTATCTCTGATAGTGCATGAATTATACAAGACCAAATCGGCATTTAATTCATTATCAGCTCTGGTATATCCCATTTTCTCTAATGTCCCAGCCATTCTCTCAGAATCAGCCTTGTTCATTTGGCATCCAAATGTGGTTATCCAATATCTGCCAGTAGTTGAATTCTTTTGAAATTTTTTTTCGTCTGGTTTTGTTTTTGTTAGCACTTTGCTAGGAATTTTTTATGTTTCTTTAATTCAAAATTACAAGTTAAATAATTTTGCTGCAATTTTTTGAGGGCGAGCGAGGGGATTCGAACCCCCGAATAGCGGCGCCACAAGCCGCTGCCTTAACCACTTGGCGACGCCCGCCTCACATTTATAAATTTACCAACTCAAGGGTAATTTTCATAATAATTTTTATCTTTTGGCGAAATTTGAATTATTTTCTAATTCAGTAAAGTTTTCTTATGATTTAAAATATAATTAAAATTTAAAAATTTGAATAATTCCGGCACAGCTGAGGTTCTTATTCCCAGAAGCCTTTGTTTAATAGAAGATATAGGTAACCTCATTATTGATGTAGAGGATTTATGTTCAGTTTCCATTAATTGGAAGGATGGATTTGTTTCTGAGTTAAAGCCTTTAAAAAATAAACTTACAAAACCAAAAAATATTTTATTCCCAAGATTTGTTGAAACTCATTCGCATTTTGACAAATCATTTATATGGGCAGACTTTCCTAATCTGAAATCAAACTATGGAGGTGCATTATCAGTAAATCTTGAAGAACATAAAACTAGAACTACAGATAAGGTTCTTGAAAGAGTTGAAAAATCATTAAAACTTGCCATACAAAATGGATACCGAGCTATTAGAAGTCATATTGATACATACAAAAGTCAATCTATTGATATTTGGATTGAACTTTTTAAATTACAAAAAAAATTTTCATCTGAGTTGACTTTACAATTCGTTGCTCTAGCTCCATTGGAATTCTGGGATACAGCTAATGGAGAAGAGTTGGCAAAAATATTTTCCTCTAATGGAGGCATTTTAGGAGGTGTTATTGTACCACCTTTCAATAAAAAAAATACAAGCAAATTTCTCGCAAATATGCTTCTTCTTGCGAGTAAATATAAATTAGAAATTGATTTGCATATAGATGAGTCAATTATTGAGCCTGGAGCAGGAATAAAAGTTTTATTAGACACAATCGAAAATTTAAAAATTGATAATATTCCCATCACTTGTAGTCATTTAAGTAGTCTTATTTCTCTAAGTCATAGAGAGATTTTAAATTTAGGAGAAAAAATGGCTGAGAAAAATATTAAGGTTATTGCTTTACCCCTAACAAATTTTTGGCTGCTTAATCGAAGTAATAAAACTACATCGTTAAAAAGACCAGTTGCGCCAATAAAGCAATTACAAAAATCACATGTGGATGTATCTCTGGGGAGTGATAATGTTCAAGACCCTTGGTACCCATTTGGTAATTTTGACCCTTTTTATATGTTGTCTTGCTCGATACCTATGCTTCAACTAAATCCCTGGGAGAGAATGACTCTATCTTCTATTTTTTTAGCTCCAAGCAGATTATTAAATTTAAAATGGGATGGTTTAATTAAAAAGGGTTGCCCTGCTGACTTTGTAATTCTAGATGCACAAAGATGGGCAGATGTTTTTTCAAGTACTTTAAAGAGAAAAGTATATATAAAAGGCGATTTATATTGCTAATCGACTAATTTATATATTAAACACAAGAAATTTTATTAATGACATCAAATAGTCTTAAATTTTTAGACAAATTTAGGGAAGTCAAAAACTTAGAGATTATTGAAAGCCGATCCGACGTAAAAAGACTTTCAAAAGATTTTTATAACTACTCTCCTATCCTTACTGAAAAATTAGATGCATGTATTGCTGATTTGGTGGTAAGACCTAGTGATCACAATGCGGTAAAGGAAGTAGCAGAAATTTGTTGGGAATTTTCTATTCCACTTACTTTAAGGGGTTCAGGTACAGGTAATTATGGACAAGCTGTCCCATTGTTTAAAGGAATTGTAATGCAGATGAGTTACTTTAATAAGTTAGAAGAATTTGATTCAGATACAGGTTTTGTAAAAGTACAGTCTGGCTGTGTTATGGGAGATTTGAACAGACAATTAGAGAATTATGGGAGGGAATTGAGGTTACTTCCTAGTACTTGGAAAACTGCAACAATCGGAGGTTTTATTGCAGGTGGATCAGGAGGTATTGGGTCTATTAGGTGGGGATTTTTAAGAGATCCAGGAAATCTTATTGGTTTAGAGGCAGTAACGATGAATGAAAAACCTGCATTATTAAAATTTGATGCTATGGAAGCTGAACCTCTAAATCATGCTTATGGGACTAATGGAATAATTACTTCTTTATTACTTGCTACTGATATCAAACGTAAGTGGTATTCAATAGTTATCGACTGTATTGAATTTGAAAAAACAATAGAAATATTAAAAACACTTACGAGCGCAGCAATTGATCTGAAACTAGGAGCAATTCTTGAAGAAGAAATTGTAGATCAAATGCCAAAATGGTTTAAAAATAGTTCTAGAAGTCATAAGTTGTTAATTCAATCTACTCTTGGAGGAACAAAAACCATCGAGCTAATTTGTAAAAAATGCAAAGTTGAATATACTCTCCTTGGCGAAGAAGAAAAACTCATCAATGGAATTTCTGAAGTCGTATGGAATCATACAACTCTTCATATGAGGTCTAGGGATAAAAATTGGACGTATTTGCAGATGCTTTTGCCACTTAATAATGAACTAGAGTTGATTAATTTTTTGAGAAAAAAATGGGGTAGAAAAGTTCTTTGGCATTTAGAGGCAGTTTCTCAACAAGGATCACCACGATTAGCTGCTTTGCCTGTAATAAAGTGGAATGGGATAGATGAATTAAATGAAATAATGGAAGATTGTAAGAAACTTGGTGCGTTTATTTTTAATCCACATGTTTTAACTGTAGAAGGCGGAGGCCTAGGAGTTGTAGACGCAGATCAAGTAAAAGCGAAATTAAAATTTGATCCTAAAGGGCTATTAAATCCAGGAAAATTGGAAGGGTGGGAAGTAAAGGAACAATTTAATATTTAACATTTCTGTTTATTCACAAATTTAATAAATTCAGCAACTAAAAATATAGAACCTGTTAGAACAGGATGGGTAGTTGGCCATTTTTTTAGGGAAAATAAATACTCAATGGCAAGTTCAAATGTTTTAAATTCGATTGTTTTTTGTAAATCAATTTCTTTAATCTGAGAGATATCTTTTAATTGCCAACTAGGTTGGTTTGGAACTGGAACAAGTAATAAGTGATCATTTTTCTTAAGAAGTGTTTTTAATATTGCGTAAATATCTTTTTGTCTTTGGACACCTAAAATCCAATAAATTCCTTTATCTTCATTCTCCCAATCGCTTCGCTCATTAGAAAGTGCTTTTGCAGCAGGATAATTATGCGCACAATCTACAAGAATTTCTTTGTTGAAATAATTTATTATTTCTAGCCTTCCTTTCCAAGCTGTCTTTTTAAGACCTTCAGATATGTGTTTTTCTTTAATATTAAACCCCAAATTCTTCAGCGCTTCAATTGCTCCAACAGCTACTGAAGCATTTTGTTTTTGGAAAATTCCTTTTAATCCAAGCTCATAGCTGTTTGAAATAGAATCTTTCCAGATAATTTCTGCTCCAACCTCTTCAACTTTTTTGTTTATTAAATTTTCAACTTGACTATTTTGGTTGCATGAGATGACAATTGAGTTTTTTTCAATAACTGCTAATTTTTCTTTGGCAATTTTTTCAATCGTATCTCCAAGAAATTCTTTATGGTCTAAGCCAATATTCCCAATGGCAATTATTGGTCTAGATTTATGGGCTGTTGTCGCGTCTAATCGTCCCCCTAAGCCAGCTTCAAGAATAAGCAATTCAACTTTTTTATTGTCAAAAAATAGTAGTGCGCAGCAAATGATTTTTTCAAAAGGAGTTAATTCAAATATTGAAAAATTTTTTTCTATTAATCTATAGATTTTTTCAAAATCAGTTTTGTTAATATTTTTTTTATTAACTCTAATCCTCTCGCATACGTCCAAAAGATGAGGAGATGTCGTTACACCAAAATTCCTTTTAGCTTCAAAAAGTATACTTTCTAAATATGCCCCAATTGATCCTTTCCCATTGGTTCCAATAATGTGTATCGCGGGGATATTCTTGCAAGGATTACCAAGTTCTTGAAGTGCTTTTTTAATTCTTGATAAACCTAACTTGATATTATCCCTTTCATATTTGGGCGATAATAATTCAAAAATTTTTAAATTTGCATTTTTCAAAATTTAAATTGCTATAACTCTTCAAAAATTGAATTTAGCTTATCTAAAAGAATATTAATTTCTCTTCGAGATATAACTAATGGTGGGACAATCCTTACTACGTTTCCTCCTGCAGGAACTACCAGTAATCCTTTATCAAAAGCTTTTAATGTAATTTTTTTTGCATCAGCATAATCATCATTGATCACAAGACCTTGTATTAAACCTAAACCTCTTTTTCCGGTAATAATATTTGGAAATTTTTTTGACAATTCTTCAAATCCAGCACTTAATTGTTCCCCTCTTAGATAAACATTATTGATAAGATTTCTTCTATTGATTTCTTCTAATACAGTTAGGGCAGCTTTACAAGCGAAAGGGTTCCCCCCAAAAGTGCTTGCATGATCTCCTGGAGAAAAAATGTTGGCTTTTTCTTTTACTAATAATGCTCCAATTGCATGACCTCCTCCTAATCCTTTAGCAAGGGTGAATCCATCAGGTTCAATTCCCAAATTCTCATAACCCCACATTTTCCCAGTTCGACCTACTCCACTTTGGACCTCATCTAAAATAAGAAGAGATTTATATTTATCACATATATCTCTTAGGCTTTTAAAAAATATTTTACTCCCAGGAATTACGCCACCTTCTCCTTGTATTGGTTCAACTAGAATGCCAGAAATTTTTTGATCATTATTTTCACACTCCTCAAATAATTTTTTTACCGAATCAAAATTGTTAAATTTAAAAAATTTGAACCCTTGAATCATTGGTTCGAAACCTTTTTGATATTTGGGCTGTCCAGTAGCACTTAAGGCTGCCAGCGTCCTTCCATGAAAACTAGATTCTGCTGCGAGAATAATTGATTCTTTACCTTTATATGTTGTATTACCATATTTTTTAATTAATTTAATTGCTGATTCATTTGCTTCCGCACCACTGTTGCAGAAGAAGACGCTTTTGGCACAACTCATATTCGTTAAAGTTCTGCTTAATTGTTCTTGTTCTTCAATGTTATAAAGATTGGAAATGTGCTGAATCTTTTTTAGTTGACTGGATAACCTTCTTCCTAAAACTCTATCGCTATGTCCAAGACTGCAAGTTGCTATACCAGCTACTGCATCAAGATACTTTTTACCTGTTTTGTCCCATAGCCAACAACCTTTTCCTTTTTTGAAAGATATATCGAATCGACTATAGGTATTCATCAAAGTGGGAGCGGTCGGACTTGAACCGACATACCCGAAGGTGCCGCATTTTGAGTGCGGTGCGTCTACCAATTCCACCACGCTCCCAAGGCTTTTGAAAAAATTAACTTTTTTATTATAACAAAAATCAACTTATTGACTATTGTTTTGGTCAAGGAATAGTGATCAAGATAACGTTTGTTAATAGTTCATCTTTTCGATAAAAACATAGAATTATATTTATTGCGTTTGCTGACAAGGAATAAGGTAAAAAAGAAAATTTAAACATTTATGATACATTTTTGTGATTAAATACGATTAAAAGTCTTTTTTTTTGGGAGATAGCTTCATGATTAGTAATATTGTGTTATATTTGAAAAAAACAAAATGTCTAAAACTCAAGCAAAAAAATTATCTTTTAAATTTGTCCCTTATCTTTTTATAGCAATGACTATATTGACAACATTCGGATCTAATAGCGGAACTTGGGCATGAATGAATTCAAATTTAATGGTTTAAATAAAAATTGGTCTAATCGCTTTCTAGTCTTGTTTATATTATTTTTGGGTTGTATTTCACTAATCAATATTGCTTACGTTTAAATCAACTTTCTTAGTCTTAGAAATATTTTGAAAAAGACTAAGCTGCTTCGAGTTTTGAAATATTCTCAGATTTAGGTTCAATTTTATATCCATTTTCTCCAAAAGTACTTTTACTGATCTCTCTAATTATTTTTACACCTAAATTTTTTAGTTTTAATTCAAAATTTTCATAACCTCTATCTAAATGCTCTAATCCATAGATCTTGCTACTACCTTTTGCAATGATTCCGGCAATTATTAATGCAGCTGATGACCTTAAATCTGAGCCAATTAGATTCATCCCATTAATTGTTTTAACACCTTTGATGTGAGCTACGTTTTTGTTAAGTTTTATACGGGCGCCCATTTCATTAAGTAAATAAATATGATTCATTCTGTTTTCGAAAATTGTTTCAGTTATCTTTGATTCACCATTTGCGATTGTCATCAGAGCTGTAAATGGTGCCTGCAAATCAGTAGGAAACCCTGGGAAAGGAGCTGTTTCAATATCTACTCCTTTAATCTCTTTACTCTTGATAGAAATCGAATTACCTTTAATCGTAATTTTACTCCCACTCTCTTGAAGCTTTTTAGTAACAGCTTCAAGATGATGAGGGATTACTGGAGAAATTGTTATTGAAGAGGAAGTTGCAGCAGCAGCTATTAGAAAAGTTCCAGCTTCTATTCGGTCTGGAATTACTTTATGGGTACATCCGCCAAGCTTATTAACACCATCAATAATAATTGTTTCTTTACCGGAGTCATAGATTTTTGCCCCCATTTTATTAAGCATTTGGCATAAATCTTGAACTTCAGGCTCTCTAGCAGCATTTTCAATAGTAGTTCTTCCTTTAGCTAAAGATGCTGCCATTATTAAAGTTTCAGTCGCACCTACACTTGGACAATTTAATTTAATATGAGTGCCATGAAGTCTATTTTTGTTCCCCCTTGTTTTTGCCTTGACAATTCCCTCTTCAATAATAATGTCTGCGCCTAATGCGATCAGTCCATTAATGTGCTCGTCTATTGGCCTTGAACCAATATTGCATCCACCTGGTAACGGTACTTGAGCTTCTCCAAATTTAGTTAATAGTCCACCTATACAAAAGAAACTAGCTCTTAATCCTTTAACAAGTTCATATGGAAGTTCTTTAATCGAAATAGTTGTTGGATCTATTTCTATTTGGTTGTTTTTGCGAACTAAATTCACTCCTAAATTCTTTAGGATATTCCCCATCTTTTCAATATCAGTGAGAAAAGGTACATTTTCAAGGATTATTTTTTCATTAGTTAGCAATGATGAGGCTAATAAAACTAAGGCGGAATTCTTCGCACCACTTATTTCAACTATTCCATTTAACTTGCCTTGGCCAAGAATCTTTAAATTTTGCGATTTAAGATATGACTTCGTTTTGCTTCCGCAAATCATTAAGACTTAATTTATTAGGTTCATCATGACAAACTAATAATATTAAGTCCACCCTATGTAACGTCATGAATATTAATTAAAAGTGAAAATGTATTTTTTTGATTTCTTTGGAAATAAAAATTCAATAAATAATTGATCAAAATATTTATTTAATTAAAATATAGTTGATAACAAATTTTTCAAATTACTCATAGAAAATACTTTTTTAACAATAACTAGTAAAAACAATAATCTAGTTAAAAGATTTAGATCATTTAAAAGGGGATCATCTCCAAAAGATCAAGATTTTTTTTGCATTGAGGGTACACATCTCATTGAAGAATTGCTGAAGTCTGGAAAAAATCCCTCTAAGATTTTAGTTACCGAAAAATGGCTAAGAAAGAATCAAAATCTAAGCAAAAAATTTCATGAGTCATTAATAAATATTGTCTCAGAGGAAGTCTTGGCATCTGCGATTTCAACAATTAATCCAGATGGGATAGCAGCTTTAGTAGAGATTTCAGCAATACCTAATTATAAATTTAATATAAAAAATGATTTTGTTCTTGTTCTCGACAGGATTCAAGATCCCGGGAATATGGGTAATCTATTTAGAACTGCTTTAGCTGCGGGTGTTGATGCAATTTTTTTAGCTGGAGGTGCGCACCCATTAGGCCAAAAGGTATTAAGAGCATCTTCAGGTGCAGTTTTTCATCTGCCATTTTTAAGATTTGAAGGAATTGAAGAAGAAATATTAAATTCTTTACTTAAGTCTTTGTCTGAATTATCAAATGTAGGATTTAAGATTTTCTCTACTAGTAGCCATAATGAGAGTTCAAAAAAAACCTCAAAACCTTACTGGGAAGTTGATTGGTCTAGACGTACCGCATTAATTTTGGGTAATGAAGGTCAAGGTATTCATAAAAAAATTCAAGAAGCTTTTAATGAAACAATTACAATTCCGCATAGTGAGCTTGTAGAATCATTGAATGTGGCTTGTGTTGCAGTTCCGTTATTACTAGAACGAAAAAGAGTCGCATACACCTCTAAATAAATAAATAAAAAGTGACTGATTCAAGTTTTGATTTTGATTTAATCGTAATAGGAGCAGGATATGGAGGTTTTGATGCCGCTAAACATGCTGCTGGTAAGGGACTGAAAGTCGCAATAGTAGAATCTTCTAATATGGGAGGCACTTGTGTTAACAAGGGTTGTGTTCCATCTAAAGCTCTTTTGGCTGCAAGTGGAAAAGTTAGAGAAATAGCTGATTATGAACATTTAGCTAAATTTGGTATACATGCTTCACCAGTAAGGTTCGAGAGATCAAAAATTGCAGATCATGCAAATAATTTAGTTTTAAATGTTAGAGAAAATTTAACAAAAACTCTTAAAAGGAGTGGAGTTGAAATTATTTTGGGCATTGGAAGAATTGAAGGAAATCAAAAAGTAGGTGTAAGAGATAAAAACGGAATTGATAAAATTTTCACATGTAAGAATATTGTTATAGCAACAGGTTCTTCTCCTTTTGTGCCCAGTGGAATAACTTTGGATAATAGAACCGTATTTACTAGTGATGATGCGGTAAAACTTGAGTGGCTTCCAAGATGGATAGCAATTATTGGAAGCGGATATATAGGACTAGAATTTGCTGATGTTTATACCGCGCTTGGTTGTGAAGTTACCATGATCGAGGCTTTAGAGAACATTATGCCAACATTTGATCCAGACATCACTAAAATTGCTAAGAAAAACCTTATTCAAGCAAGAGATATAGACACAAAATCAAATGTCTTTGCGACAAAAATAATACCTGGATGCCCTGTAAAAATAGAACTGACGGATGCAAAATCTAAGGAAGTTGTAGAAACTTTAGAAGTTGACGCTGTACTAGTTGCAACTGGCAGAAGTCCTAATAGTAATAACTTAAATCTTGAGTCGGTTGGTATCGAAACAGTAAAAGGTTTCATTCCTGTAGATGATCAAATGAGAGTTAAGAATGGTGATGACATAATACCTAACATTTGGGCTGTTGGAGATGTGACGGGCAAACTAATGCTTGCCCACACAGCTGCAGCGCAGGGTAATATTGCTGTTGATAATATTTGCGGTGGTAACGTCGAAATTAACTATAAAAGTATCCCTGCAGCAACCTTTACTCACCCAGAGATAAGTTCAGTTGGTCTCTCTGAAGTTGAAGCTAAAGAGATATCTGCAAAAGAAAATTTTACTTTGGGGGTTGTCAAAAGTTTCTTTAAGGCTAATTCAAAAGCATTGGCTGAATTGGAGAGTGATGGATTGCTAAAGTTGATTTTCAATAAAGATAATGGGAAAGTATTAGGTGCTCATATTTTTGGGTTACATGCAGCTGATTTAATTCAAGAAATTTCGAACGCTATTTCAAGGAACCAAGATGTAATTGAATTATCTAAAGAGGTTCATACTCATCCCACTCTTAGTGAAGTAGTTGAGGTCGCATATAAACAAGCGGCTTCTCAAATAAAATAATATCTAAAATTAATGGAGATAAGACGCAGGCCACCAAATCCAACAGTAAGGGTAGAAAATTTAGAATATGCTGTACCTCATAGAGAAGCACAAGCAAAAAATATTCTGGAAGAAATTGTATGGCACAAGGATATTGAAATTAAGAATTTTAAAAAAATAGTCTCTTTAGAAGATCTCATCAAAAAGATTGAAAAACTTCCTACTCCCAAAAGTTTTTATAAAAATATTTTGGAGTCAAAAATAAAACCAGGAGTTATTGCTGAAATAAAAAAAGCTAGTCCGAGTAAAGGAGTTATTAGAAAAGATTTTAACCCTGAAAACATAGCGATTTGTTATGAAGGATTAGGTGCATCATGTATCTCAGTACTTACCGATAAAAGGTTTTTTCAAGGTAGTTATGAAATACTCGAAACTGTAAGGAGATCAACTAATATCCCTCTACTCTGCAAAGATTTTATTATTTCTGCTTATCAGATTTATAAAGCGAGGGTATCTGGTGCTGATGCAATATTATTAATCGCTGCAATTTTAAGTGATGACGATTTAATTTATTTAAAGAAAATAGCTGATAATTTAAAGATGAGTGTTCTTGTTGAAGTCCATAACTCTAATGAATTAGAAAGGATTCTAAAGTTAAAATCTTTTAATTTGATTGGAATAAATAATAGGGACTTAAAGACTTTTAAAACGGATTTAAAAACATCAATAGAATTGATGCATAAATATGCAGATATATTTTTAAAACAAAATATTATTCCTATAAGTGAATCTGGAATTAATTGTACCGAAGATTTAGAATCGCTTAGATCTATTGGAATTAAGGGAGTATTAATTGGTGAAACTTTTATGAGAGAAACTGATATTGAACAAGCTTTTAAGAAATTATTTAACCCAATTTAATTTTGACTTTAAATCGTGCTATAAAATTTAATAAACAGAGTTGTACTGAATATATATGCAGGCTGTAGTTTTAACAGGTATAGTTGCAGGATTTGTGCATGTAATTAGTGGCGCTGATCATCTAATTGTAATGGTACCAGCAGCGATTAATAATCCTCAAAAAGCTCTTAAAAATAGTTTCTCATGGGGCTTAGGACACTCTTCAGGTGTCCTCTTGTTAGCTTTTCTAGCGATTTTTATTAAGGATATTACGCCATTAAACAAATTTTCTAATATTGCCGAATTCCTAATTGGAATTTCTCTTCTAATTGTTGGAGTATTTGCTATTAAAAATTCTTTTCAATTAAGTATCCACTCGCATTCCCATAAGCATGAGAATGGAATTGCCCATCGTCACTTTCACTTTCATGTTAAGGAACAAAAAAATAATAATAAGCACTCACATGCTTTGACTGGTTTAGGCTTGCTACACGGTATAGCTGGAGGTTCACATTTTCTTGCAGTTCTTCCTGCTTTAGCACTACCGTTAACAAGCGCTTGCTTATATTTGATTTCATATTTGATTGGTTCACTAATAAGTATGAATCTTTTTACTTGTTTAATATCTTTTACCACCTTTAAAGCAAGTCAAAAATTTATTAAAAGATTAATAGCTCTAGCAGGAGGGCTTTCCTTTTCTTTGGGATTATTTTGGATTCAAAGAAGTGCTTCTGTTCTTTTGAATTAAAAATTTTTTAATTTAGGAAAAATTAATTTAGAGGTGACAATCCCAATTATTCTTTCGTTATTGATTAATCCAAATTTATTACTATCTTCGCTAAATTCAATATTATCGCCAACAACCTCAATATTGTTTTGATTTACTGAATTTATCCTTTTTATTAGGTTTTTATTTTTAACTGGATGCTTAAAAATAACTATTTGTCGATTCTTAAGTATTGATTTATTCTTTTTATATTTTTTAAAAAATACAATATCCCCTTCTTTTAGGTAAGGTGACATCGATTCACCATTAATAATGGCAGTTTTTCTTAAACCTAAAAAAAATAAAATAAAATCAAAAAAACTTTTGAAAATAATTCTGGCTAACTAGCTTTTACAAAAGCGTCTGATCTTCCTTTTGAAGCCCAGAAAATACTATGAATCTTTTCTACATAACTCATAAGTTCTTCAGCTTGAGCTAAGTCAATATTAACTTTACATGCACTGCATAATTTAGCCGCCTTCCAAATTGTTTCATGTAAGTCTGGATAAGTTTCTAAGTGAACTGGTTTAAAGTAATCTGTCCATAAAATTAGAATTTCTTTCTTTGTTTCTTTTGCTTGCTCTTCTTTAACTGCAACAAATCTAGAAAATGTATTACTGTATGCAGCCCACTCTGCTGAATCAGTGCTAGAAGGAGCTTCTAATGCAATAAGTTTTTTTGTCATTGATAAAACCGCTTCAGCTGCAACTCTCGTAGATGCAGGGTCGTAAACACCACAAGGACCGTCACAGTGAGCATGGACTGTCATTGGGGATTTTTTATCTAGAAAGGAATTGATGAATTTACTTAACATTTCAAATATTTGATGTTGTATATATACTACTTGGAGATCAACTAAATTGAAAAGTCTTAGATATTTTTCTTACTTAATTTAATTGACTTTTAATAATTCAACTTCAAATATTAAAGTCGCATTAGCAGGTATTACATTTCCTGCTCCTCTCGATCCGTATCCAAGTTCCGGAGGGATTGTCAATTTTCTTATACCTCCAACTTTCATGCCTGCTACACCTTCGTCCCAACCTTTTATTACTCGTCCAGCACCCAAGGGAAAGCTGAATGGAGCTCTTCCGATACTGGTATCAAATTGTGTCCCGTCTTCTAAAGTTCCTGTGTAATTTACAGTAACTGTTTGCCCAGTACTAGCTTCATCTCCTTCCCCATTTACGATATCTAAAATAATTAGACCACTTTCTGTAGTCCTTGAATCACTGTCTGATGGTGTTTCTTCTGCCATAGCGAAAAGTATAGGATTTGGATCTGATGGGTCTAGTTCAAATAAATTCTTATTTGAAATATTTGATGATTGTGCAAGAGGCTTTTGTTGAATTACCTGATTTCCTGATTCAGCAGCATTAACAACTTGAGGTGAATTCAATTGACTGAAAATAGTTAATGAAACACAAAAAATAAAAACTGCAAAACTGATAAAGACTTCTTTCACCTAGATTTTGAAAGTTACTAAAACTTATACTACAGAATAAAGGTACAATAAATGTGTGATTTTAAATTTAATTTGAAATTTTAGATTGTTAATTCCAACTCAAGTTAAAAGTTTAAAACAATATTTTTACCCATGTTTAGGTGGCATCTTAGGAGGGATTTCTGTTGCAACCCATTTTTGGCTGATTTTTATGCCGATATCATTATTTATTTTATGGCAGGGAAGTGAAAGAAGGATAGCAAATTTTTGTTGGGGTTTTTTCTTTATCTTGATAAGTCATTCTTGGCTTTATGATCTTCATCCATTAACATGGCTAGGTTTTTCATGGCTTGTAAGTTTAATAATCACCATTTCAATATTATTATTTTGTGCTTTTCTTGGTGGGTTATTAGTTTATTTCTGGGGTTTGTTAGTTGAAATTATTCTGTGGAAAGAGGATGTTTTTAAAATGAAAATATTACCTTTAACCGTAAAAGTATTGTTTTTGTCTTTGACTTGGGGGATTGGTGAATTGTTACTTTCTCAAACACCTTTTTTTTGGATAGGTTTAGGCGAGAGTCTTGTTCCAGGTGATATTTATCTTGCTGGTTTGGCAAGATGGATTGGCGCAAGTGGTTTATGCGTGTTGCAGATATTGATTGGATTTTGGATATTTTTTAGTCACGGTAGATGGAGAAGAAAACTTCATTTTAAAAAAATATTTATTTTCGGACTTTTTATTATTTTTTTCTTACATCTATTTGGGGGTTTAACAACGCCAATTAAAAGAAATTATGAATATCCTGTGGCTATTTGGCAAACCAACCTCCCAACAAGAGAAAAATTAAAAATAGGTGATGAATTTATTAAAGAGAAACAAACTATAGCTCAAAATTATGCTTTAGCTAATCAAGTAAAACTTCTCGTTGCTCCTGAAGGGACTTTATATAATAATTTTTATTTATCTAAAGGCTTTAAGGTTAATACCTTGGCAGGAGGTTTCAGAAATTCTAATAATGAATTAAGAAGTTCCTTGCTTGGTTTTCAAATTGGAGATAAATCTTTTACCTCATTTATAGATAAAAATAGACTTGTTCCATTAGGTGAAAAAATACCTAGATTTCTAGATAGTTTTTCAAGTGGATTATCTGCAGTAGGAGGAATTCAACCAGGCTCTGATTCAAGATTTTTTGATCCTAAATTTACACAACCTCTAGCAGTGGCTATTTGTTATGAAATTAGTGATGGATTAAAAATAAGAAAGGCTATTAATAGCGGTGCAAAACTAATAATAACTGCAGCAAATTTAGATCCCTATCCAACTAAGCTTTATAATCAATTCCTGTCTTTGGCAAGATTGAGGAGTATTGAAAATAAAAAAGATAATCTACTTGTATCAAACACTGGTCCTTCGGGTTTAGTTAAAGATGATGGGAAAATAATTCAACTTCTAGATTTAAATGTGGAGCAAAATAAAGTAGTTTTCCCTAATTTTTCATCCGATAAGACCTTGTATACAAAATTTGGAGATGAACCTATTTTGTTATTGTTTATATTTTTTATGGGATTAAATTTCTTTTGGAAAATTAATTAATTAATCCGCCACCTAATAAAATTTCTCCTTTATAAAAAACTGCAGCTTGTCCGGGTGTTACAGAACTTTGACTTTCTTTAAAAATTAATTTAAATGTTGTAGTTGAATTATCTAAATTTTTCAAAGGTATTAAAGTTCCTTTTACTGGATGACTTCTATATCTGATTTGTGCTTCTACTTCTATATCTTGTTTAGGTTCTTCGATTGAAACCCAGTTAACCTTACTAATTATTGCTTCGCCATTAAAAAGATCACTTTTATCTGCTACATAAACTATGTTTTTTGCCCTGTTTAAACTTTTTACATATAGTGGTTCCGGCCAAGCGATGCCCAAACCTTTTCTTTGACCTACCGTAAAGTGCTGAATACCATTGTGCGTTCCTAGGACCTTCCCATTTACATGCACAATTTCTCCTGCTTTGGGTTCAATGTGTTTGTCAATAAATCCCTGCATTGATCCATAATGCTCAACTAAACATAAATCTTGACTTTCTGGTTTTTGAGCAGTTCTAAGGCCTAATCTCAGGGCTTCCTTTCTTGTTTCTTC
Source organism: Prochlorococcus sp. AG-459-A02 (assembly GCA_003212055.1). Classification (GTDB taxonomy): domain Bacteria; phylum Cyanobacteriota; class Cyanobacteriia; order PCC-6307; family Cyanobiaceae; genus Prochlorococcus_A. The sequence continues at coordinate 4,469 of QCQW01000003.1, read as the reverse complement.
TTTTTTCATTTCACCAAGAGGAAATTCTAATCTGCTCAGTATTTCTTGTGAAAGAGAATAAAGAAAATAACTTTGGTCTTTGTTTTCGTCAGCACCTCTAAGAAGAAGGAAGTCCTTAAATACAAAGCTTTTGCAATCAAGTGTTTTAGCATAAGATGATTTTTTTATCCTTGCGTAGTGTCCGGTTGCAATATGAGTAAAGTCTTTTTTGTTTATTGCGTAATTAAGCATCTCTTCAAACTTCACATTCTTGTTGCACATCGAACATGGAAGTGGAGTGAATCCTTTCTCATAGCTTTCAGTAGTTTTTTTTATTACCTCTCTTTCGAAAATTTCTCTTGAGTCTATTATTTTATGATTAATTCCCAAATCTTCACAAAGGCCAGCAGCATCTACTAATCCTTCAGAACAACAGGAGCCTTGTCCTTTCATTAGCCAAAGAGTTAGTCCCTCAACATTCCAGCCTCTTTCTACAAGAAGAGCAGCCGAAAGGGAACTATCTACGCCACCAGAAAGTCCTACAATAATATTTTTCTTCTTTTTAGTTTTATTATTAGAAGAAGAAAAGTTCTCTAATTTTTTATCCTTTTGTGTCTTTAACATGGAAGTTTAAATTTTTGAACAGTTCTTCAATTGCTTTGTACTCATTATGAACGAAATTGTATGGCCAACAATTGACTCTGAACATTTAATTGTTGATTCAAAGCAAATGTTGATATTAGAGAAAGAAATGTTTTCTGATGGAATGCCACAAGAAGCATTGATGGAAAAAGCTGGTATCCAAATTAGTAGATGGCTCTTAAAAAAGAAATCTCTTCTCAAGAATGGAATAACTGTTTTTATAGGCCCTGGGCATAATGGCGGGGATGGTGCAGTAATAGCTAGAGAGCTTTTTTTGAAAGGTTTTTATGTTCAGATATGGTGTCCATTCCCGATAAAAAAAACATTAACAAATAAGCACCTTAATTATCTTACATCTATTGGTGTCACAAAATTAGTAGAGCCCCCTGATGCAAACGGGAAAGAGCTTTGGATTGATGCAGTTTTTGGTAATAATCAAACAAGAAAAGTTGATAATAAATTAATTAAACTATTTAATCAAAAATTTCATAACAAATATGGCAAGGTGATAAGCATTGATATTCCAACAGGATTATGTCCTGATAAAGGAGAGCCTTTTTTAGATAACGCAGTAAAGGCAGCCTATACCTTGACAATTGGTCTTCATAAGATTGGGTTAACCCAAGATTCTGCATTACCTTTTATTGGAGAATTGCACCATTTAGATGTTGGGGTACCTATTAGTAAACTGTCCAAAGTTGATAAAAAGATTTTTAAGGTTACTTATAAAGATTTAAAAAATATTAATTTACCTTCTTTGCCGAAGAATTCTAACAAATATAAAAGAGGTAGAACATTGTTAGTAGCTGGAAGTGAGAAATATCCCGGCGCTGCTTACTTAACATTGAAAGGAGCTATATCAAGTGGAGCAGGCTTTATCTCTGCGGTCCTCCCCAATTTAGTTGCTGAATCTATTTGGCAAGTAGCCCCTGAAATAGTTTTAAAGGGAACTATGCAATGTGATCACAAAGGTAATGCATCCTTATTTAGTGCATTAAAGAATATTGATTTATCTGCATATGATTCATTACTAGTAGGTCCAGGAATTGGTATCGATAATGATGATTGGCAAAAATCAAAAGAATACCTTATCGCTTTTGAAGGATTGTTGATCTTGGATGCAGATGCACTTAATAGGATTTCGGAATCTAAGTTAGAGTCAAATTTCTTTTTAGAGAGAAAATTTAAAACATGGATTACACCACATATCAAAGAATTTCGAAGGTTATTCCCCGATATCAAATCTGAGACCAATGTAGATTTAGCTCTTGATGCAGCAAAAAAATTTAACATTAGTATTTTACTAAAGGGAGCTAACAGCATAGTTGCTGATAATAAAAAAGTATGGCAACTTTTTGGAACAGATTCTCAGACAGCTCGAGCAGGTCTAGGTGATCTTTTGTCTGGATTTATAGCTGGCAGTTCTGCGATTGATTTAACCTTTTGCAGAAATATATCAACAGATTTTTTTGCTAAATACGTACTTTTGCATTCATTTGCTGCATCAAAATGCAAAAAAGGGTCAAATTCTTCTGCTATTGGTGACGAATTGTCAGAATTAATGAGAAATAAAAAAATGAGACAAATATCTTGAAAGAAACAATTTAAGAGAGTTATTTATAGTTTTAAACACATAACTATACAAATATTACTTGAAATCTGAAGCGCGCATTAAATATTTCGCAAATTCTTGAAAAGTGTAGGAGAGTCTTAATACCTTATTAGGTCAAAAAATGGTTTCATCATTACCAACTCAATCCGAACAACCTAAAAGAAGGAGTAATGATCCAATAAGTTGGTATTTGCAGAACATCGGTAGAGTCCCTTTATTAACACCAGCCGAAGAGATTGAATTGGGTAATCAAGTACAGAAAATGATGATTCTTACAGAAGATGGTCAGTTAAATGAAAAGATTAACGAATTTACAACTCAGCAAAAAAGAACAATAAAAATTGGTCGAAGAGCTAAAGATAGAATGATGAAAGCTAATTTAAGATTAGTTGTCAGTGTGGCAAAAAAATATCAAGGTAAAGGACTAGAACTTCTTGATTTAGTTCAAGAAGGTTCTCTTGGCTTAGAGAGGGCTGTTGAAAAATTTGATCCGACCAGGGGATATAAGTTTTCTACTTATGCTTTTTGGTGGATTAGACAAAGTATGACTAGAGCAATTGCTTGTCAATCAAGAACTATCCGTTTACCTGTTCATTTAAGTGAAAGGTTAGCTTCTATTAGAAAAGTTAGTAGAGATTTGGCTCATAAGCTTGGTGCTATGCCAAGCAGAATCGAAATTGCAGAGGCAATGGAAATTGATGTGGAAGAATTGGATTCTGTTTTGAGACAAGCCTTATCGACAAGTAGTTTAGATGCTCCAGTAAATGGTGATGATGGCAGGAGCTTTTTAGGTGATTTAATTGCAGATAGCAATAATGAAGAGCCTTTAGACCAAGTTGAACAAAAAATGCATCAAGAGCAACTTGGAAAGTGGTTAAGTCATTTAAGCGAACAAGAGCAACATGTTCTCAAATTAAGGTTTGGACTTGATGCAAATGAGAGACATACGCTTGCGGAAATCGGAAGATTATTAGAAGTTTCTAGAGAAAGAGTGAGACAAGTTGAACTTAAGGCACTAAGAAAATTAAGAAATTTAACTAGAAAATTACCTAGCGGTATTTAATCTAATCTTCTGCCCAAATATATTTAGTTAATTCTTGTGAAGGAGGTTCAGGAGCTTCAATAGCATTTTTAACTGATTCCGTTATCTCCGCGTCAATTTTCTTTTCAATAATTTTTAATTCTTCTTCTGTTGCGAATTTACCATCGACTATTTCTTGGGCTAATTTCTTAATGGGATCTCTTTTTCCCCAAAATTCCTTCTCTTTTTCAGACCTTAATTCATCTGGGTCCGCAAGAGAATGTCCTCTGAACCTATATGTTAAGCATTCTAACAGTGTGGGACCTTCCCCTGCTCTAGCGCGCTCAATTGCTCTTTGTGCTGCACCTCTCACTGCTAATACATCCATTCCATCAACTTCCTCTCCATGCATTCCAAAAGCAGATGCTTTTCTCCAGATTTCAGGATTGCTAGTAGCTCTATCGTGAGCCATGCCAATAGCCCATTTATTATTTTCAACAACAAAAATTATGGGTAATTTCCATAATTGGGCCATGTTTAAACATTCAAAAAACTGGCCATTATTGCAAGTCCCATCCCCAAAGAATGCTGCAGTTACAGAATCACTACTATTATTTCCAGCAACTTCCTTTTTGTATTTGCTTGAAAAGGCTGCTCCTAAAGCAACTGGAATTCCCTCTCCAATAAATGCATATCCCCCGAGTAAATGATGCTCTCTTGAAAATAAGTGCATTGAACCACCTCGGCCTTTGCTACAACCTGTAGTTTTACCAAAAAGTTCACTCATTACTTCAAATGAGGGAACACCAGCACTTAGTGCATGAACATGATCACGATAGGTACTACAAAACCAATCATGTTTCTTTTTCATAGCTCCAATTACTCCTGTGCTTATAGCCTCTTGACCGTTATATAAATGAACGAAACCAAACATTTTCCCCCTGTAATACATTTCTGCACACTTATCTTCGAACCTACGACCAAGCATCATGTCTTCATAAAGAAATAATCCTGTTACTCGATCTAATTCGGCTTTTTTTATGTCTTGAAGATTTGAGATTCTCTCTACGTGTGTTTCCAAGAAAAATACCTTAACGAAGTTTTGATTTGTTAACATTCTAAGCCGTGAAGGGTAATTTTCATGATTTTTTTTAAAAGCTTCTTTTGGTAAACCCGATTCCCAAAGAAGTATTAATCCTGCAACTTCTCTATTTG
>QCQW01000002.1 GCA_003212055.1 Prochlorococcus sp. AG-459-A02 | reverse complement strand
GCCAACTTCTCCAAGAGTTGCATAGCATTCTTTTCTTACAAGTCTTACCTCGGTAGATGGCAGTTTTAAAGCAACATAATCTCCCTCTTTTGCCATAACTTGAGCACTAGCTCCTGCGGATCTAACCATCTGAGCCCCCCTACCTGCATATAACTCAACACAATGAACACTAGATCCTAATGGCATAACAGAAAGTGGCATTGCATTTCCATCTTCAATTGGAACACTTTCTCCAGATATGACATTTTGTCCGACTTTTACTCCTGCTGGAGCGATAATATATCTTTTTTCCCCATCTTCGTAGAATAAAAGTGCTAGCCTTGCATTTCTATGAGGATCGTAGGGTATAGCTGCAACTTTAGCGTTAATGTTTCTTTTATCTCTTCTAAAGTCGACTAATCTATATTGCCTTTTGTGACCACCTCCACGATGACGACAAGTAATAACTCCACGATTATTCCTGCCTTTCACTCTATGTTTTGAAACTATTAGTGATCTTTCAGGTCTTGTACTCGTTATTTCACTAAAGTCAGTAACTACTCTCTGCCTAGTGCCAGGTGTATAAGGTTTAAATTTACGGATTGCCATGATAAAACTCCTTAAGATTCTGGAAATAGTTGGATTTTGTCTCCTTCAGCAAGACGCACAATTGCCTTCTTGACCTGAGAACGTTTACCGGAAAATTTCCCGACTCTTCTTGTTCTCCTAGGAGGATTCATAGTGTTAACTCCTATGACTTTAACACTGAATAAGGCTTCAATAGCTGCCTTTATTTGTGGTTTTGCCGCTCTATGATCTACTTCGAAAGTATATTGGTTAAGATCTAGTGCATTAGTAGCTTTCTCAGTAATAACTGGCTTTCGTATTACATCGGCTAAACGAGTATCGAATAATTTACTCATGATGCATAAACCTCCTGAATTTTATCTATCGCTGATTGACCTATTACCAATTTATTGGCATTGAGAATATCAAATACATTTAATTGATCCGCGGCGATTAATTTTACTTTTTCAATATTATTAATGGATTTTTTTATAACATCGGACGGACTATCAAGAATAACCAAAACCTTTTCAGATTTTTGTATACCTAATCGAGCAAGGCCATTGATGATGTCACTTGTTTTAGGCTGCTTTAAAGTAGATCCAAAATCTTCAACAGCCTTCATGTCAGATACTCTGGACATAAGTGCTGTTCTAAGAGCTAATCTACGTTCCTTACGATTCATATCAAGATTATAAGAACGTGGCTTAGGTCCAAAAATAATTCCACCACCAGGTCTTAAGGGTGTCCTTATTGATCCTTGACGAGCTCTTCCTGTACCTTTCTGTTTGTATGGCTTTCTTCCTCCCCCACGCACTTCAGATCTTGTTAAAGTCGATGCCGTCCCTTGTCTTTTATTTGCTAGCTGCCTAAGGACTGCTCTATGGATTAAGTCTGACGAAGAAGTTTCTTTAGCAACTGCTAAATCAAGGGTAACTTTGCCAGATTTTTTACCATCCCACTTAAGTGTTTCAAGTGTTGTCATGAATTTTCACCTCCTTTATTGCCTACAACATTGTTTGGCTTAATGTTGACAATTGAGCCGGGCTTACCTGGGACAGAACCCTTTACTACAAGCAAATTTTTCTGATCATCAATTTTTAGAACTAACAAACCTTTTGTAGTTATTTGTTTTCCTCCATATCTTCCTGCCATTCTTTTTCCAGGATAAATTCTGCCTGGAGTTGTTCCTGCTCCTGTAGATCCAGGTGCTCTATGATTTTTTGAACCATGACTCATAGGACCTCTGCTAAAACCATGTCTTTTCTGATAACCAGCAAAACCTCTACCCATAGATTTGCCACTAATATCAACTTTTTGACCAACCTCAAAGTTTTTTACAGTTATTTGATTTCCGATTTCATAAGTTGAATTTTCTTCAACCCTATATTCTTTCAAATGCCTTAAAAGTTCTTCACCTGATTTCAACAAATGTCCTTTTTCAGGTTTACTTATATGCTTCTCTTTGGACAAGCCATAACCTATCTGAACGGCAGTATAACCATCTAAAGCGTTCGTTTTCAATTGAGTGACACGGCAAGGACCAGCTTCAATAAGAGTGACTGGTACAGAATTACCTTTGTCGTCGAAAAGTTGGGACATCCCCAATTTCTTTCCTAAAATTCCTATAGACATAAGACTAAATTAGGCTAGCTCGTAATGATTTTTAAATTTTCTAAAGCCTTTAATTTTAAAGGTGAAGTTAATAAAAAACAATTAATAAGGTTGAGACTTATCTAAAAATACAGATAGTTTCTCCTGGGATAAACCCACCTGAATTTTTTAACGAAACGCTAAAAAATGTGAAATTTTGCAGAGGCTCGGCCAGCTTGCGAGCTTAAAAATTCACTGAGTTACAATTGTACATCATCAAGTACCATAAAATAAAATAAAATATAAATAAAGGAAATTTTTATGCCATTACTTCTCACAGGGAAAAAGTTTCATAACGATTTAAAAACTAACAAATGTCTTGCAATCTTTGCTCCTCTTGAAGGTGGATATGAAACTCGTCTTTTAAGGAGAATGAGAGCCAAGGGCTTCAAAACTTTTATAACCTCAGCAAGAGGGCTTGGAGATCCAGAAGTCTTCTTGCTCAAATTGCATGGCGTTAGACCACCTCATCTTGGTCATCAAAGCGTAGGAAGAAATGGAGCGCTCGGGGAAGTTCAACAAGTAATCCCACAAGCTTCTGAGTTATTTAATGAAAATGATAAAAATAAATTACTTTGGTTATTAGAAGGTCAAGTATTGTCTCAATCTGAACTAGAGAGCTTAATAGAGATTTGCACAAATGATAATAAACTAACGATGGTTGTTGAAATGGGGGGTTCAAGAAAACTTGAATGGAAGCCATTAAGTAATTATATTTTGGATGAATTTGAAAGTTAAATTGTTTGATTAAAACCAAGAAAAAAAAAGATAAATGGATTAAGTTGATTTGTGGTGCCAGTAATGAAGATATTGTTGCTATCGAAGATTTATGTGCAATTTATACTGCTGCTGGTGTCGACTACATAGATGTTGCAGCTGAAGAATCTATAGTTAATGCAGCAAAAAAAGGAATCGAATGGGCAAAAAAAGTCTTTAAAAATTCCCCAGGATTAATGATAAGCATTAGTGATGGTAATGATATCCACTTTCGTAAAGCAAAATTTGATCCATTAAAATGTCCATCTCATTGTCCAAGACCGTGCGAAAAAGTATGCCCCACCTATGCAATTGATAATTCTGGGATCAAAGAGAGTAAATGTTATGGATGTGGAAGATGTTTAAATAGCTGTCCACTAAATTTAATTAGTGAATATGAATATAATTTGTCAAAATATGATTTAGAATCAACACTTCAAAAGATAAAGCCTAATGCAGTAGAAATTCATACAGAAATCAATCGCCTAGATTCTTTTACAAAAGTTGTAAGTATCCTTAAAAGTTCTGGAACGAAATTAGACAAGATATCTACCAGTTGTGGATTAAATCAATCTTTCTACAAATCACAAGAGCCGGAAGATCTTTTGAAAGCTCTTTGGGAAAGATATGAGATTCTTAGTAAACTTAATGTTCCTCTTATTTGGCAGCTAGATGGAAGGCCAATGTCTGGTGATCTTGCTCCTACAACAAGTAGAGATGCAGTTAAGTTGTTTGAAAAAATCGGTTCAGATCTTCCACCAGGATTAATTCAATTAGCAGGAGGAACAAATGAAAAAACTCATGAAATTTTACAGTCAAACAATCTTCCAGATGGAATAGCATTTGGCAGTGCTGCAAGAAAAATTATGCAGCCTCTTATTGAATTTGCTCACAAAAATAACAAAAGACTCTATGAGTATCCTGAAATAATGGATTTAGCCATCAAAAAAGCTCAGAAATTTCTAGAGCCATGGAAATCGAGCTCAATTAAATAATTTTTTTATTTTTCAAAACCTGCACCGTATTTATAAAAACTTTGTATTTTTTTGATAGAAAAAAATCTTTTCATGTATTAAAATAGAAATCCAATGGGCCGTCGCCAAGTGGTAAGGCATCGGGTTTTGGTCTCGACATTCCTAGGTTCGAATCCTAGCGGCCCAGTTCTAATATTCAATTAGTGTCTTCTCCAAAAATATTTCTATTTGATTTTGATGGAGTAATAGTCGATGGAATGCACGAATATTGGCATACTTCCTTGCTGGCATGTGAAAGATATTTAAATTCACCGAACATCTCTGTTGATCAAAAACTTTATAAAAGAGTACCAAATTCTTTCAAAGAAATTAGGCCTTGGGTTAAATATGGTTGGGAAATGATTCTAATTGTTCACGAAATTATAAAAACAGAAAATCCATTAAGAAATCATAATAAAGATTATTTTATTAATAATTATTATGGAAATTGTCAGAGGATATTAAATGATAATTCTTGGATTGCCGAAGATTTACAAAAAATATTAGATAAATCTCGCAAGTACCAAATTGATAAAGATTTTAAATCGTGGGTAAATTTACATAATCCATTTTTTGAAGTTATAAATTTTATGAAAAGTTTAAATAAAAGAGAAATAAAAACTGGAGTAATAACAACAAAAGGGGAAATATTTGCAGAAAAACTTCTTAATGAACTAAATATTTTTCCAGAATTTATTTTTGGTTATGAATCCGGAACAAAAATCGAAATAGCAGAAAAGCTTACGCAAACTTATGAAATTTTAGGTTTTATAGAAGATAGGAAAAAAACTTTAATCAATATTAAACAAAATTCAGAAACTTCTCATATTCCATGCTTTCTAGCTGATTGGGGATATTTGAAAGAATCAGATAGATACAATTTCAATAATGAAATCAAATTATTAAAACTAAGTAACCTTGAAGAATTAGTTGCAATTTAAAGATAATCAGCTAGAGTACAGGTGTACTATAGTTTGTATTTATGAAGTTTGGTTTAAATCATAATTTCCAAATTTAGAATAATTACAAGAATTTTAACCAATAAATCAAACAATGAGCCTTGAAGAAAAGAAAAAAACTGAATCAAAAGAAAAAGACAAGGCATTAAGTCTCGTCTTAGGCCAAATAGAAAGGAATTTTGGACGAGGATCAATAATGAGACTTGGTGACGCCTCAAGAATGAAAGTAGAAACAATATCTACTGGAGCGCTCACCTTGGATTTAGCATTAGGAGGAGGCTATCCAAAAGGAAGAGTAGTAGAAGTTTACGGGCCAGAAAGTTCAGGAAAAACTACATTAACGCTTCACGCGATTGCGGAAGTCCAAAAAAATGGAGGAGTAGCTGCATTTGTAGATGCTGAGCATGCACTCGATCCAGTTTATGCAGCCTCATTAGGAGTTGATGTTGAAAATTTGTTAGTTTCACAACCAGATACTGGTGAAATGGCTCTAGAAATAGTTGATCAACTTATAAGATCTAGTGCAGTAGATCTTGTTGTTGTTGACTCGGTAGCAGCACTAACTCCAAGAGCCGAGATAGAAGGAGAGATGGGAGATCACGTAATTGGAAGCCAAGCAAGGCTAATGAGTCAAGCAATGAGAAAAATAACAGGAAATATTGGCAAATCCGGATGTACGGTAATATTTCTGAATCAATTACGCCTAAAAATCGGCGTTACATACGGCAATCCAGAAACAACAACAGGAGGAAATGCATTAAAGTTTTATGCCTCAGTGAGACTTGATATCAGAAGAATTCAAACTCTTAAAAGAGGTACTGAAGAATACGGCATAAGAGCAAAAGTGAAAGTAGCAAAAAACAAAGTTGCACCACCATTTAGAATTGCAGAGTTTGATATTCTCTTTGGAAAAGGTATTAGTACAACAGGATGTTTATTAGATTTAGCAGAAGAGACTAATATCATAATAAGAAGAGGCGCTTGGTATAGTTATGAAGGAGAAAATATTGGACAAGGAAGGGATAATACAATTATTTGGCTTGATCAAAACATAGAAATGAGAAATAAAGTAGAATCTATGGTTAAAGAAAAATTAACAGAAGGTACTGAAGTTAGTTCCAATTCAATGAAAACATTAAATAGCCATCCTGCTAATACAATCGCTGTTAATGATATAAAAACAGTAGCTTAGATTTATAAAGAATCAGCCAAAGTCCACCACCCAGCAGCAGGGCCTATAAATCTCACTACAATCCATAAGATTACTAATCCTCCGATGCCAAACCAACTAGCCTTAATACTTAAATTAATTAAGTTATCTCTTTGATTAATTGTAAAAGGAAGCCATTCAAATAATCTTGGAGACTCATCAAACTTAGTTTTAGTATTATTTTTTTTTGGAGGTAATCCCAATGTTTTACGTCTTTTTGCTTCTCCCATATTTCATTAGTTATTTACAAAATCATAACCTATTCAAAAGGTAGCATATAGTTAATTTTTTTAGAGGGTTGAATATTTTGCAAGAGTAATCTTCCCCAGTTTCTTTTATTTACCCTTCCATCTAAAATTATTAATTTACCTGAATTTCTTCTTAAAGGAGAAATAGATCTTTCAAGTTTTATTCTGGCTTGAGGAAGCAAGAAGTCTCTAAACCAATCTTGAGAAAGTTTGTTTTTATAAGATATTGTAATTGCATTAATAGGTTCTGACATATTCGGAATCGGAAGTAAAGGAATGATAATTTGTTCTGGAATTTGAATTAAATAAGAATTCATAATCCACCAGTCAAAACTAGAGCAAAGAATTTCATTTTTACCAGAGGGAATTTTCTCTAGCAAAACCCGCTTCCCTTGTGTAGAAGCTAATTCTGTAGCAAGTTTAGTTTTTAAATCAATATCATCAGACAAAACTAAAGTTAAACCTTTTCTAAAAAGTATAAGCTTTTTGCATTTATCCAAAATTGAATTGGTAAAAAGAGGATTATTAGGAAGCAACTGTTTAGAAGGTAAATATAATGAAATCTTTTTCTCTTCAAAATTACTTTTAAAATTAATGACCAAGTCAATATTTAATTTATGCTTTTTAAGATACATTTGGAAAAAATTATCTTTTCTCAAAGCTGATAAAAAAACAAATTTATTATTTGAAAAAAATGCCTTAATTTGAGCAAGTTCATCTACAGGCTGCAAATACAAATTCCAATCTAAATTTGTAGCATTTAATTTTACCCAGCATGCCCAGCCTTGAGATAATGCTTTGTTAACGCTTAAAAATTTATCAGAAAAAAAAGAATTATCATGAAAAAAGTTTGAAAAAAAACTAATTTCTTGTTCATTTAAATTGATATAACTATTTCCCAAGACCTTTCTCATGAAAAACTTTTTCTTCAATGAGTTATATATTTTAATAAATTTTTGATTGATTAATTCAAATTTTTTAGTATTTTTTTTTGTCCAATCTGTTTTATATAAAGAAATCCTGTAATGATTTTTTAAATCATGTATTATATCCTCAATTCCAGAATAAACGATTCGATGATTTTTTAGATTAAGAGAATTGGGATCATTAAGTAAATCTTTAATAGTTATTAAGCGAACATGATGATTTGCAAAAATAAATTCATCATTTTTTAAAATAAAATTAAATCCTAGATTTCTCAATAAATCAATCTGAAATCGGCTTATAAATTGAATATTTTCTTCAGATAAAATAAAAATTGAATCTTTTTGGTTTAAAAATAGAGAAATCAAAATTGGAGGTAACCAATCATTGCTTGTGAAAATTTCTGAATTAATTAGATATGTGGAATCATTTTCAATACACTTAGAAATTATTCTCCCGAAAGAATATATATGTTCCCAATTGATAATTTGATCTTTCAAAAAATTTTTTAAATATTGATGACTTAAAATTTCCAGCATTTATAATTAATTTAATTTCAATTACATACAAATTTTATGCAACTAATATACAAAAAATTGTATCAATATAAGAAAGTCTTGAATTAATTAATCTATGAAAATTGGAATAGTAGGATTAGGTTTAATTGGCGGTTCTTTAGGATTAAAACTTCAAAGTTTAAACCACACAATTTATGGAATAGCCAATAATGAATTTAATAAAAAAAAAGCTAAGGAAAAAAAGCTTGCAAATTTTGTTAGCTGTAATCTGAGCCTATTAAAAAAATGTGAGCTCATAATTTTGGCATTGCCTATTAATGATTTGATCAGTCCATCTAAAGAATTAGTATCCTCAATACCTAAAGAAACAATAGTTACTGATGTAGGCTCTGTTAAAGAACCAATTGTAAATAAATGGGAAAATTTACATCCTCTATTTATTGGATCACATCCAATGGCAGGAACAGAAAAAAAAGGAGTTGATTCAGGTTTTGAAGGTCTTTTTAAAAATGCAAAATGGATTATTACCCCTACACAAAATAGTGACTTTAATGCAGTCAAAACTATCTCAGAGCTAATCAAGTCAATGGATTGTGAAATTTGCCAAGCTTCGCCAAAAGAGCATGATGAAGCAGTATCTCTAATTTCTCATTTGCCTATATTTTTAGCTTCTGCCCTCATTGAAACTGCTCATACAAAAAATAATCAATCCTTATTAGATCTCACACAAAAATTAGCTTCTTCAGGATTTGCTGACACTTCGAGAGTGGGCAGCAGCAATGAACAACTAGGCTTAGATTTAGCTATAAATAATCAGATTAATGTTTTAAATGCCATTAATATTTTTAAAAATAAGCTAAATACACTTGAATCTCTTATTAAAGAAAAAAATTGGGAGTTACTTTCTAACAAACTTGCTGAAGCAAAAGAAATCAGAAAAAATTTTATAAACTAAAATTTTCTAAACCTTTGGAAGCTAAAATTTGCCTTGAAACCATTAATGCAGACTGACTAACACCCGCAGTACCCTCTCCAGGATAAATCGAATCTCCACATAGCCATAAACCTTCAAAAGGAGTCCTACTTGATAATCCAAATAAACCAAAAATATCTGGATTTTGACCAAGCCCGCCTACTATTCCATTAGGTCTATTTGTCCATTTTTCAAAACCTAATGGCGTCGCCAATTCTCTATGTAGCCAATTTTCAGGATCAATATCAAATTGACTTTCCAATTCAATCGATAATTTTTTCATGAAATCTTTTTTCTTATTTAAGTAATTTTGTTTATCTAGATCAAACCAATCTTTAGTCTTGGTAAAAATACTTGCTATTAAAGTAACCTCACCTTTAGGTGCTCTTCCATCACCATCATCACTAATTGATACAAATAACGAAGTAAATTCTTTAGAAACAAATTGATAATGATTGGAGGAAGTTGTTTTAATATGTTCTTTTTTTAATGCTGAATAAAACACTACAGCTCCACTTGGTTCAGGCAAATTATTGAGTCGATTTTGATAATTTTTTTTTCTTTTTAAAGGATCTTTCAAATGCTTGTGCAAAGATTGTGGAGGCGCGGTATAAATCAAATCTTTTGCTTGGTAAATAAAAGATTTTTTTTTCGAATTAGCAGTTACCTTCCAACACATATTTACGTCATCAAAATTTATAGAATTAACTTCTTGTCCAAAAATTAAATTAGCTCCAGTTTTAATCAATGAACTTTCTAATGATTCACTTAAAGACTGCATAGATTTTTTAAGATGCCAAAGACCATGCGGCTCTTGACACATCTGAAGGACAGTAGATCCATATAATGCGGCTGTATTATGAACGTCCTCTTGAGAATAAAGTTTTAGTTGAAGATTTAAGAATTTTATCAAGCGCTCATTCTTGGATAATCCACATATCCGCAATAAATCAAAAACAGTAGATTTAACTAAGATACCTGTGACGAGATTTGAAGGTACTAGTGCCTTAAGAAGTTGAGAAAAATCCCAAAAATTACTTATTGGTAATACAGGATTATTGTTAGCGAATATCCAATTACTTTGATGAATGAGGGTACAAAGTTTCCAAAATCTACTACTCCCAGGAAACTGTATTTCTTGTTCAGCAATCCATTTACTTTTTTCATACCAAATAGGTATGGGCAGACCACCATCATTTAAGTTAACAATGCAAGCAGGGTCTAAAATTGTTGCTTCAGGAGATGGAATATCTAAAAAATTAAAAATTCTAGAATGTATTCCATCTTTTTCTAAACCAGCAACCTGAGTTGCACCAACATCAAAAATATAATTCTTTCTTTTAAAAGTACCAGCACATCCTCCTGATTGAGTATGAGATTCGATTAAGTTCACTGATAAACCTTGTTTTGATAAAATCGCAGCAGAAGTTAGTCCTGCTATACCTGCGCCAACAACAACAACTTCGGACTTTCTCATTTAAAAATGCAAAAATTATCACCCCTTGAAGTTAACGAAATTTGTGATGAATTAGGTGAAACCTATCCAAAAAGTATTCAACAAGTGCAAGGTGGTGATATTCATAGTGCCTGGCAAATAGAATTCTCAAACAAAAAGTTATTCCTTAAAAAAAACATTAGAAACAAAAAATTTCTTGAATTTGAAAAATATTGTCTTCAAAATTTGAGAAAGTACATTAATCAAGAAAACTTACTTATTCCTGAAGTAATTGCATATAAAAATATAAAAAATATAGAGATTCTTCTAATTGAATGGATAGATATGCATAACTTTGACCAAAAAAAGCTTGGAAAAGGTTTAGGTGAAATGCACTTAAAATCAGCTGAATCAAATCCCAAAATGTTTGGGTTTCCAATTGAAGGTTTCATCGGAACAACAAATCAGAAGAAAGGCTGGGAGAATAATTGGACAGATTGTTTTTTAAATTTAAGAATAATACCTCAATTATTAATCCTAAAATCGACGATTTTAGATGAAGAAATTATAAATAAAGTCAAAGAAAAAATTCAATCAGAATTGCTGAATCATAAACCAGTAAATGCTTTAGTTCATGGTGATTTGTGGTCAGGAAATGCAGGAATGGACAAAAGTGGAAAGGGAGTTATTTACGACCCAGCATCTTGGTGGGCAGATAGTGAAGTAGATATAGCTATGGCAAAGCTATTTGGAGGTTTTAGAAAAGAATTTTATGAAGAATATCATAAAATTATTCCTATGAAAAACGGATTTGAAAAAAGAATTATTATTTATAATTTTTATCACATATTGAATCACGCCAATATGTTTGAAGGATCTTATTTAAGACAAGTTAAAGATTACGTAAAAGCAATACTTAATATGTAATCTTAAACTAACCTAAATATGTCTTTTTAAGATTTTGCACCTTATCTAGAACAGCTTCACGATTTTCACTTGTACGAAGATTTTGCCAGCTCCATTGACCGACAACAATTACTCCTAGTAATTCTAGTAAACCAGGGAGAATTGGGAAAAAGTTTATCGTGTCAATGACAACTTTAATTATTATCTGAGCTATTACGACAACAGCAATTATGCCTGCCGCCTTGCCATACTTACCCATTTGAGTCCAATCAACATTACCAAGGGTTTCGTTGACTTTTCCCATGACATCAGAGTACTTCTCTGAAAAGCTTTTGGTTTCTGAGCTTGTATCGGAGCCGGAGTCTTGATTTGACTCTGGAGTGTTATCACTCATGAATTCAGTAAACTTAATATATGAACCAGACAGTATCGGAAAAAACGTCTGTTGACTACCTTTTTGTTGTGCAAAATTCCGAACCGAAACATTTTGTATTTTTTTAGAGGCGTTGGTATATATAGTTTCTGAAGATATTTACACTTCAAATTTATTTATAAAAACTTCACATTATCGTCTAGTTCTAACAAAAACATTAATAAATCAAAGTAATAAGAGAAATTTAAAAGGCTAAAATTTTTATTTTAATTATTATGTTTTCATAGTTTAGCTCGCAAAAATTAAAGTATCTATATGTCCAAAGATATCAAATTTAATTTCTTAAACTCTGATGAAGAAGAAAGATATCAAAAACATTTAACCCTCACAGAGATAGGTTATGAGGGTCAACTAAATCTTAAAAACAGCTCAGTGTTATGTATTGGAGCAGGTGGACTTGGGTCTTCTGTTTTGCTTTATCTAGCCGCAACAGGAATTGGGAGAATTGGAATAGTTGATAACGATCAAGTTGAAAAGTCTAATCTCCAGAGACAGATAATTCATGAAACAAATACTATTGGAAAACCTAAAATTGATTCTGCCAGGGAAAGAATTAAAAAATTCAATCCTAATTGTGAAATATTAACCTTTTCAGAGAGAATTAATCCTAAAAATGCCCTCAAAATAATAAAGGAGTTTGATGTTATTTGCGATTGCTCGGATAACTTTGGAACAAGATATTTAATAAATGATTCATGCCTGATATTAAATAAACCACTAGTCTTTGGAAGTGTTCAAGGTTTTGAAGGCCAAGTAAGTGTTTTCAATTTATATAAAAATAGTCCTAATTTAAGAGACTTACTTCCAGAATCACCTTCAAAAAATGCTGCCCCTAGTTGTGCAGAATACGGGGTTGTAGGAGTTTCAACAGGTTTAATAGGAATTCTTCAGGTTAATGAAATTATCAAAATCATTTTGAAAAAAGGTGAAATTTTAGATGGTAAGATTTTAATTTTTGATCTATTGAATATGAATATGAAAAAATTTCATCTAACAAGTGATCAAATAAATAAACGAATAAAAAATCTATCTCAGTTTAAGGCCTTTTATAATAGCAATGAATATTGTGAGAAAACTAATGAAATCAATACTATTAATGCTAATGACTTTAATAGTTTATACAAAGCAAAACCCAACAAAATTCTTTTAATTGATGTTAGAGAAAATGAAGAATTTTCCACTTCTGCAATAGAAGGATCTATATCAATACCCTTAGGGCATTTGAACCAAGAATCTGACTTAATATTTATTCAAAAAGAAAGTTTAAGTAAAGAGGTTTTTACTATATGTAAATCGGGTAAACGTTCTGAAGAAGCTTCAAGAATCTTGTCTCAATTCGAAATTAAGTCAAGATCTATTGAAGGTGGCATTGAAAAGTTAAAAAAATATTTTTCAATTAATAATTTTAAGAATATTTAGTAATCTACACCTCTTTTCAAATCAACTCCAACATTTGCATAATGCTTATGACAAACCATTTCAGAGTAGACATCAGCAAGTTCAAAGTATGAAGGTTCATTTTTACACCTACCAGTAATGACAACTTCTGTATCTGCTGGTTTTTTTAAGAGCGTTTGATGTATTGATTCCACAGGTAGCAGCTCTAAATCAACAGTTGGATTCAATTCATCTAAAATTATTGTTTTATACAAACCAGACAAAATAGCAGCTTTAGCAATTTCCCATGCTCTTTCAGCCTCAACATAATCAATTGGTTGTTGCTGACCTCTCCACACGATGGCATCTCTGCCTGAACGCAAATGATCTACTAAGTGTGGGTAACTCTCTCTTAAAGCTTCTATGGCAGCATCTTCGGTATAACCATTTCCACCTTTTAACCACTGTAATATTAAAACTCTATGACTTTTATCTTGAGATATTCCTTTACCGATAGCTTGAAGAGCCTTACCAAGTGCACTTGTAGATTTACCCTTTCCTTCACCTGTATAAATCTCAATTCCACCACTAGAACTACTTTGTCTGGTTGGTATTGATAAATCTCCTGTCAAACGTGGTCTCATTTCTGAATGGAGTTCAGATATTCTTACCAAAGAGGACGGGGCTGCCCTTCCGGTAATAATTATTTCTAATCCATCTGGACGATTTTGAAGAGAGTCAACTACTTCCTTGATATCAAGCATTCCTAAATCAAGAACTGGGTTCAACTCATCTAGTACAACTACAGAATAAAGAGAACTAGCAATTGCTCCTTTAGCAATATTCCAACCTCTCTCAGCCTCACCAACATCAAACTTTGTCACTTGGTCAGCAGTAAAAAATTCAGATCTTCCTGTCCTAACATGGTCAATTAAATGTGGGAAGCCTCTTTGCAAAGCCTCTATAGCTGCATCCTCGTCATATGGCCTCTCAGGACCTTTTAAAAATCTTAGAAGTAGGACTCTTGACTGTCTTTTTTCGCATATTCCTAATCCTATTGTCCTGAGAACTACTCCCAAAGCAGCCTGACTTTTTCCCTTACCTTCTCCATCATAAATATGTAATTGACCTTTTGATCTCTCTTGACTGTCACTGGCAGTGACAATTCCAATTCCTCTATTTCTAGTTGTATTAGCCAATTGAACAAAATTGTTGGATTTAATCTAATATATAAATAAGGATATTATTAAAGATTTAATAATAAATTCAACCTATTTATATGTAATTTGAATTTTAAAGTAATTAACATGTTCAATCAACTAGAAATTCTCTCTGATGAACAAAGTGAAAAGCTTTATACAATAAGAAAATACATTAAGAATCTTGAAAGTGTTTGTATTGCTTATTCCGGAGGAGTTGATAGTACATTAGTAGCAGCATTAGCATTCGAGCAATTAGGTAGCAAAGCAATTGCAATAACTGGCATTTCTCCTGCATTAGCCAATACTCTTCGAGAAGAAGCAAGAAGTCAAGCAAAATGGATTGGAGTAAAGCATTTAGAAATTAAAACATCAGAATTAGACCAATCGAGTTACAGTAAAAATCCTAAGGATAGATGCTTTGCATGCAAAAAAGAGCTCCACAAACATACAACCTACCTCTCTAAAAAACTTAATTACAAGATTGTTCTAGATGGAGTTAATCTCGATGATCTTAAAGATTACAGACCAGGTATACAAGCCTCAAAACAGGCAGGAGTTATTTCTCCCCTTGCAAAATGTAAATTTTCAAAACAAGACATTAGGGACATATCAAGAGCATTAGGTTTTCCTTGGTGGGATAAGCCTGCTCAACCTTGCTTATCATCAAGATTTCCTTATGGCCATGAAATAAGTAGTGAAAGGCTAAAAATGGTTGAAAAAGCAGAAGAATACCTTAAAGAAGGTGGCTTATCGGAGGTTAGAGTTCGATGCCAAGGCTCAACTGCAAGAATAGAAATTCCAAAAGATGAATTAAAGCATTTTTTTAATAAATATAATTTTAATGAGTTGGTTCAATATTTTTCTAATTTAGGATTTAATTGCACAAGCTTAGATCTTGAAGGACTAATAAGCGGAAAATTAAATAGGTAATATTCAACATTGTATTTAAACAGCCGTTCTAATCTGTTTAGTTACTGTTGAAGGTGGATTTCGCTCAATTACACGCAAAGAATGCTCTTTAGCCATCAAAGATTCAATTAAAAATTGACTAGCCAGTTCAGGTATCATATTTTTACCACATGTAAAAATATCGACTGCAGAATAATTAGATTCAGGCCAAGTATGTATTGAAATATGAGATTCTGCCAGTAATGCAATTGCCGTGACCCCCTGAGGCTCAAATTTATTACTTATCAAATTCAAAACTGTTGCATTTGCTAATTTAGCAGCTCTGTTTAAAATGCAGCGCAAAAAGGATTCATCATTTAATTTTTCGCAATTGCATCTATAAAGTTCCAACAAAAGGTGTTTACTTTGATGACTTAATTTTTGCTCATCACTAAACGAACTTAAAATTTGGCTTTTTTTGTAGATTTCCATTTAAGAAATTTATATAAATTCAAGATTAGCTAAAATCATGCCTATTTAAAATTATAAGTGAATCATTTGTGACGAGCCTAAAAAAGACTGATTAAATTTATCCAAATGTGTCGCACTTATCAAACATTGACTATCTTTGCCAACAGAATTTAATAACAAATTTTGCCTAGTTAAATCTAATTCCGCCAAGACATCATCTAATATAAGTATTGGGGGTACATTTAATGTTTTTGTTAATAAATCTAGTTCAGCCATCTTTAAAGCCAAGATAAAAGTCCTTTGCTGTCCTGATGAACCATACTTTCTAACTGAAACATTATTGATTAGAAACTCAACATCATCACGATGAGGGCCAAAATTACATTTACCAGTCAATGCTTCTATTGAACGCTGATTTAAGAGTTGTTCTGCTATTTTTTTACTAATAACTTCTTCTTCTTCTTCTTCTGGACTTATATTTTGTATACCCGAAAGATAATTTATATCTATTTGCTCTTTAGATTTACTTAAATGATTATGCCAATATTCAACATATGGTTTTATTTTTAATAAAGCCCTTCTTCTACGCCTAAAAATTCTTGTACTTATTATTGACATTTGAATATCATAACTTTCAACAATATCTGAGGATTGGGTTTTTAAGAAACTTTCCGAACGCCAAAAATGACTTCTTTGCTTTAAAAGCCTGTTAAATCTACTTATCAGGTCAAAATATACTGGTTCAAGCTGAGATACGACTTTATCAATCCATGCTCTTCGATAACTTGGTTCACTTCTAACAATATCTATATCATTAGAACAGAAACATACACTCCGAATATAATTCTTTATTTCACTCTGTTTTTTTAAGATTGATTCATTGACGTAAATTCTTTTGGGGCCTTTTCGGAATAAATTTAACTTTAAATCGTCTTTGAAATTTATCTGTCCTATAACAACAGCCATATCACTACCATTTTCTATTAAATCTTTATCGCTCAATGCTCTATTAGATTTTAATTGACTTAAAAATTCAACCGATTCAAGTAAATTTGATTTGCCAATACCATTACAGCCAAGAACAATTGCTCTTTGCTCTTTTAAATCAATTTCAAAACTTTTATGATTCCGAAAATTTTTAATTTTTAATTTATTTAAAAAAATTTTTTTTGTGCACTCAATAATTAAATTAGCTAAATTTAAAGTATTTAGATTTTCTTTAAAGAAATTGAAAAATTAAAGGGCATGTAGCTCAGTTGGATAGAGCATCAGATTCCGGTTCTGAGAGTCGGGGGTTCGATTCCCTCCATGCTCGTAACATAATTTTTAAAGTTTATATCCCATTACTCTTATTCCATTTGGATCTAGTATGAATCCATTTTCCTCTAAACTTAGAAACGAAGAAACTGGAGCCTGTACAGAAATACTGCATCCAGGCATTTCTCTATTTATTTTCTCAAGAGTTACTTGAAGCAATATTGAATAATAAAGTTGCTGATTATTACCTGGCAATGCACTTAAATTCCACAAGTTAGCATTTAATCCCCTGTCGGAAGTAACCCTTACAAAGCCATATAATTTATTTTTTAATTCGCTCTGTATAGTAAAAAAGAAATTACTTTTCTGAATAGCCTCAGAAAGAGGTTTTATTGGAAATGTCTCACAACCACAATTCGCTAAAAGTTTATTAACTTCTTTAGCTAATGGAATTTGCGAAGAGTTAACAAAATAACCTTCTGGAAGAACAAGTTTTTTTTTAGAAAAATATTGCAATTATCAACCTGTATTTCTCATTCCAGCTGCTATCCCATTAATTGTTAAAAGTGCCCCCCTCAATAGTTCACTTCTACTGTAAGCTCTTCTAGATTCATCTTTATCAATAATAAATTCGCTTATTGGGGGTTGTCTTGTCTGGTCTCTTAGTCTTCTTAAAAGTGAAACCTGCAAAAAGCCCAATGGGATGATTGTCTTATTTCTCAAACTTACTGATGATTTCAAGTCCCTATCAGATTCGAGTAGCTTATTTTTTCCAGTAATTTCAAGTATTAAAGATTTTGTAAGTCTATATTCTTTAGAAATTACTTCAAAAATATCATTAAAAGAATCTTTATTTTCCTTACTGCCAAGAGTATCAACATAATATCTAGCAACTTCCAAATCCACCTTAGACAATGTCATTTCTACCTTAGATATAAGCATCCTGAAAAATGGCCATCTTTGATGTAAAACTCTTAATAATTCAATTTGTTGTGGATCTGAATCTAATTCAGATGACAATGCAGTACCTACTCCAAACCAACTTGGCAAAAGAAATCTACTTTGTGTCCAACCAAATACCCATGGAATAGCTCTTAAGCTTGACAAATCTTTTGCACCTTTTTTTCTTCTAGCAGGCCTACTAGATATCTGTAATTTACTGATTTCTTCAATTGGAGTGACCTCTTGAAAGAAATTTAACAAATCAGGATTCTCATGCACTAATTTTCTATAGTGAGACCTTGATGTTTCTGCCAACCTAGACATTAATTGATTCCATTCTGGAGTAGCGTCAAGTCTATTATTTACCAAACTATTTTGAATTACCGCTGTAGTGACAGTCTCAAGATTGTAAAGAGCCAGTTCCGGAAGACTATATTTAGACGCTAATACTTCACCTTGTTCTGTTATTTTTATTCGTCCTTTTAAAGTGCCACTTGGTTGGGCCAATATTGCCTGATAAGCTGGTCCTCCTCCTCTCCCTACAGAACCACCTCTTCCATGAAAAAGTCTTAGCAATATGTTATTTCTACTTGAAAGATTTTGAAGAGCTATTTGGGCTCTATGAATTTCCCAATTACTAGAAACAAACCCCGAATCTTTATTGCTATCAGAGTATCCAAGCATTAATTCTTGCAATGGTTTGAAAGATTCTCCCACTTTTGGCAATAATGATCTATAAAAATCTAATTTAAACAACTTTTCCATTACTTCAGGTGCTCTTTTAAGGTCTTCTACAGTTTCAAAAAGAGGAACAACTAATAATTTTGACTTTTGTGAATTTTGATCAAGAAGTCCCATTTCTTTTGCTAGTAGGAGAACTTCAAGCAAATCAGAGGCACTATGACTCATTGAAATTACATAAGAATGACAAATGCGACTTCCAAATTCTTGCTGTAGCCTCTTAACCATTTTAAAAACTGAAAAGGTTTCTTCTGTAGTTTTTGTCCAATTAACATCAGATGGAATTAAGGGCCTTTTTGTATTTAATTCGTCTATGAGCCATTTAATTTTTTCTTCCTCAGACATTTGGTCATATTGCACAGATAAATCAAGATAATTTGTAAGCTCTTGTATGGCGTCACTATGCCTTGTACTCTCTTGACGAATATCTAAACTTGCTAAAGAAAATCCAAAAATATGAACCTGAGTAAGTAAGGTATTTACAGATTCGCAAGTTAAATCTGTACTAATCAGGCTATTTTTAATTAATTCGAGATCATAAGTGAATTCGTTTACTGACTTGTAATATAAGTTTTCAACTTTATCTTGATTTTTGTTATCAATTTCTCCTTCTAAGTCAAATTTCCACCCACTATCAGCTAATAAATTATTTCTTTCTTGTGTTAACCTTAATTTTTCTAAAATATAACTTAATTTCAATCTATAAGGTTCTGATCTATACCTTGTAGCCCTGGCTTCATAGATTTCTGGGAACTTAACCCTGTCCGTTTCGAGCGACTCTAGTAGAGAAGAACTGACTTGACTCCATTGCATCGAGACACTTAATTGATCTCTAAGATTAGATGTCGCAATTACATATCTTTCCAACATCAACTGCCTTTGGTAGCAAGCAGTTCTCCAGGTTATCTCAGGAGTGACTGATGGATTACCATCCCTATCAGAGCCTACCCAAGAACCGAAGTTACAAAAAGATTCAGAGGGCAACTGAACATCTGGATAATTTTCGGTGAGTGCTTCAGCGATCCTGCCCCTCAATTGAGGCATCGCATTAAATAGTACTTGCTGAAAATAATGCAAGGCATAATCTACTTCGTCTAAAACTGATGGTTTAAATTGATGTAATTCATCTGTTCTCCACCAAAGTCTTACTTCCTCTTTTAATTGGGTTTTTAGAGAATTTTTTTCTTCTTTTGTTAAAAATTGCTCAATCTGTATTTTTTTTAACAAATTTGCTACTCTTGTCTGCTTATGTCTAATCGTATGTCTTACTATCTCAGTGGGATGTGCAGTAAAAACTAAACGGATATCCATTTCCTGCAATAACTCTTCTAATTTCCCTGGTGGTACATTTAATTTCCTCAGCCTGTAAAATAATTCTCTAAAAGTTACTGGAGCATTCTGCCTAGCCAATGCTGGAGCAAAAGGATCAAGATTGTCGGGCGATTTTTGAACATCCTTATTCGTAAAGCTTTGAATATATCTATCTTCCTCAACTCTTTGTTCTAAAATATTCACAAGTTGAAAATACAATGAAAACGCCCTTGCTGCTGCAATGGATTCTGCTAAATCCATAGAATTTACAATATCAACTATTTCATTTTTAAAAGTTTTTGAACTATCACCATCAATTTGTTTTGAATAACTTAATTCTTTAAGCTGTATCAATCTCTCTGCTTGACCATCTGGGCATTCTTCTCTGAGTACAGATTCCCACAGATCTTCTATTAAAAGACGATTTTTATCAAGTGGATCATTGTTACTTATCAGATCCACGTTATTATTTTTTATCTGTCTAAAAGATTCCATATAATCATTATGTCACAAGTAAAAAAGTTCAGATCAAATGTTTATTTAAATAATCAAACATTCTCGCCTTCAATCCTAATCATATCTTCGATAGAAATTTTCATTATTTGCTCAATAGAAAGACCTTTTTCATATTGATTTATCCATTTCATAGATTGATTACCTTCTTCAAGTACTTTACAAATAGGATTTAAAAGATGTTTCATACCAAATTGTTCTGCTGTGGATGATAAATCTGCTAATAAGTTTTGAATCCACTCTCTACAAATAATTTTTTTGCCATCTTGCCAGTGAATTAATTCTGAATTCAGACTATCTTTAGCCGCATTAGTTTCATTTTTATCACATATTTCTGATAATTTGTCAATAGAAAAAAAACTGGCATTAAGAGGATCTAAAGTATTTATATTTTCAAAAAGATTTAAAATCCTTAGTTCTATCATGGCCGTTATCCCTAAAAGCAAGTTAATATCATAAACAAAATCACAAATTCTTAATTCCAAACGATCAAGCATTAAAGGTCTTTTTGGACCATTTGGTCGGATTGAAGACCAAAAATGCCTGATATTTTGCATATTTTTATTTGCTATATTTTCCTCAATCCAATCGATATAAGCATTATGATTTATAAAGAAGGGTACTTTACTTGGTGTTTTAGGAAACTGAATCCATCTCTGAGAATGATTCCCCGTAATTTTATTATTTAAAAAAGGTGAACTAGCACTTAGGGATAAATATAAAGCAGCCTCAGATCTTATTAGTCTAATAGCAGCAAAAAGCTTATCTAAATCATCTATTCCTAAGTTTATATGTACACTTGAAGTTGCAATAGAGGTTCCATAATTATCTTGTATAAATTGATGATAAATATTTTCAATATCAGATCTTTGAAATTGAATATCGTGTTTAAAGCAAAGAGTGGACGAAGGAATGATTGTTAACTCTTTTTTGTTTAGCCATCGTCTTAACTTTTTTCTTGGAGCTATTAATTTCTCATATAAATTACTATAGTCTTTTTCAGGTGTTGTTATGTATTCAACATTTCTATTATCTGGCTCTTTGACAAAATCAGGAAATTTTTTCTCAATTTCAGCCGAAACACCAATATGAGAATTTAAAGAACCTGTGAAAAGTTCCACCTCAAAACCCTTATAAAGATTATTTTGACTCATTTATTGATCCAAACAGGCTAATGCTTTTAATATCCCCTTTGCTTTATTTATCGTCTCTTGATATTCATTTTCAGGAAAAGAATCAGCAACAATTCCAGCTCCTGCTTGAACTGAAACATCATATTTCCCATCTCTTGAAGGTTTTACTATCATAGTTCTTATGGTAATTGCCGTATTTAATGCGCCATTAACATCAATAGAGCCGTAAACACCAGCATAAGGTCCTCTAGCATCTTTTTCAAAGTGCTTAATTAATTGCATAGCTCTTATTTTTGGCGCACCAGTTACTGTCCCAGCGGGAAAAGATGCTTTTAGTAAATCCCATACATCAGCATTGTTTTTTAAGATTCCCTGAACTTCACTAACTATATGCATAACATGTGAATATTTCTCAATAACCATTAAATCCTTAACCTTAACAGTCCCAATTTCACAAACTCTTCCAAGATCATTTCTCCCAAGATCAATTAACATTACATGCTCAGCTATCTCTTTTGGATCTTTTAATAAATCCTTCTCTAATTCCAAGTCTTGTTGATTATCAATACCTCTAGGTCTTGTTCCAGCTATTGGTCTTAAGCTTGCAACAATCTGACCATTTTTATTTTTTTCAGCTTTAACCATTACTTCAGGACTTGAACCTATCAGATACCATGAGCCAAAATCAAAAAATGACATATATGGAGATGGATTAACCATCCTCAAACTTCTATATAAATTGAAGGGATCATTATTGACTTTAGTTTGAAATCTCTGACTTATAACTATTTGGAAGATATCTCCCTTTCTTATGTATTCTTTTGCAGAGAGAACTGCATTCTCAAAATCTTTTTTCTTCCAATTACTTTCTAAATCTAAATTCAAATTTTCATTTTCATTCCAATCTAAAAACTCATTTTCTTTTAGAGGAACTCTCATTAGATTTCTAGTTTTTTGAATTTTAGAAATTGAGTTTAGATACAACTCTTCAATCGAAGACTTTTTTGAAGAAGTTGTATCTACATAAACCACTGCAGTAATGCATCTTTTTATTTGATCAAAAACAACTAACTGATCAAAAAACATCCAGGAACCATAGGGGATATTGTTTTCTGGTATTTCATTAATTGGAACGCTTGGTTCTATTCGATTTATTAATTCATAACCCCAAGAACCATATAACTGTCCAATTGATGGTAAGCCATCAAGCATGGTTGACTTATATTCCTTTGTCCAGCTTCTTAAAATATCAAAAGGATCACCTTTATGTGTTTCAGTTTTGCCATTATTCCAAGTTTTAACTATTTCTTCTCCATAACAAACGGCTTCCCAAAGAGGTTTAGTTGCAACAATACTCCACCTACCCAAACTTTCGCCACCTTCAACAGATTCAAGAAAAACACCATGGGAATCTTTTGAGGATAATTTTAACCAAGTTGACAATGGAGTCTCTAAATCCGCTGGCCAAGTTTGAATAATAGGTATAAAATTTTTACCTTCTTTGTAAGCTTTTAAAAAACTATCTTTCAGAGAGCTGATCATACTAATAATCTCAACCCAAATTATAATTATTTTCTTCTTTTATATCAACTTTCAAGGAAGTTAATCAAAAGTATTCTTAGTTGTAAATTTCAAACCAGCTGGATTAGGATTCTCACCTATTCTTCTAGGATTATGACCTACTTTTTCTCTGCCTTCATTTACTTTTTCAGAGAAAACACCATCTTTTGGGTGTAAAAATTCAATATCGCCACCTGGGAAAATTCGGTAGATTTTAAAATCTTCAATTCTTGGTTTAAAGGCTCTTAATTGTGTCCCTAATGCAAGGCATTGTTCTTTTCTTGCAAAGTACATTAAATTATCACCTTCAAGCATAATAGCCGCTCCACCGGTGGGTAATTCAAATGCTTGTTCCTTCGTACTTTTCCATACAATTGCATATTTTTCTTCGGTTTCTGCTGAGTTTAATAAACCCCCAGTACTTCCTATATGCTTTGGAAATTGACCAACTAAAGTTTCAGTCATCCTTGATTTAAAGTTATTTCTAATAAGAAATTAGCATTCATATTTTGCATATTTCGAAATTTATAAGAAATTTTCTACATTATTTAATATATCTAAAACTTGTTTCTCATTTTATTTTGAATCTGAAATCGGAAAAAATACTGTCAAACCAGTATCACGCCTTTGTGTGACATGCCCTCCTAAACTAGCTAACAACTTTTGAGTAGCATTTTGACTAAGTTGTAAATTACCTGTTTGAGGATTCCAATTTAAAACAGGACCAATATCAGAACCATTATCTTTTTTTAGAATTTCTTTTTGATTACTTTCTAATTTTTGTACTTTTAATTGAAGTTTAAGTTTCTGACCAGCTGGTCTTAATTCTAAAATTAATGTACTACCTTCTTTTAATCCTCTAGTATTTTTATCAATTAATCCACTTAACATTAATTCCAATTTTTCAGAATCACTCAAAATTTGCGGAAGTTGATTGGGGATATCAATCTTCAAAGAAATCCCGCGTCGATTTAATTGTTTATTCCATAAAGGAGAAAGCTTTTTAAAAATTTCGGCTAAATTAATTTTTGCCAAGTTATTTAATGACGGAACTTCATCACTCACTAATTCTGCTGCATTAAAGATTAAACCAAACCTATCAATTTGTTCATTACATTCATTATCTATTTGAATTAAACGATTTTTCATAGATTCGTCCATCTTATATTTTTTTAAAGTAGAACTTATGAGGGTTCTTATTGTTGCCAAAGGCGTTCTTACTTCATGAGATATTGCACGTAATAATTTTGCTTCAGTTATTTGCACTTTTTTTTCATCGTTTTTTAGTGAATTCTGTATATTATGATTTGGTGAAATATTTGCTAATTTTGCTGATAATATTGGCCAAAATAATTTTTCAAATTGATTATTAATATTAAGATTACCTAAATTATTAATTGCATTACGAAATTTTACTCCTTCCTCGTAATTTTCTTGATTTAGTTTTGCATGCATTAATTCAATCGAAAGTTTTAGGCTTTCTTCATCACACTTCATCAATAGGATTTTCTTGTCTTTTTCTCCTAAGATTGATAGTATGCATTGAAAATTTGGGGTGATTATCATCAAAAAAGGTTCATAACCATCTTCTTGACTAAGATTTAATACTTTATAATTACTAACTAAATCTAAATTTTTTTTTATCTTGTCTGAATTATTGACTGGTAAAAAACCTGCATTCTCATTTTGAAAGTATGGGAACCCCTCAGGAGACCAAAGCCATCCATGAAGTTGATTCAAAAATTTCTTATCATTAAAAGCTGGCAAAGGCGAGGCAACCCATATCCCCCCATGTTTATAATTCTTAGATAGGAAATCTTTTTGAATAACTTCTAAAGAAGCCCACCACATTCTTCTGGATGTATCATCATCCACAAATATAGTTTGAACTCCTTTAATCAAAAGGTTTTGAATTTTTTTTATAGTTATTTCTGATTTCATCAATTTCTGAGTGATCTAGATCGTTTCAATATAGATAAAACAAATCCAATAGATATAAAATTAGTCAGTAATGACGTTCGACCATAGCTCATAAAAGGAAGGGGAATTCCAGTAACTGGTCCTAATCCAATAGTCATAAATAAGTTAATAATTATTTGGAATAAAAAAGTTGAGGCTATTCCAATAACAATTAGAGATTCAAAGTTACTCCTAGCAATTGTTGCAGTATTTATAAGTTTTTTAATCAAAAAAAAGAACAAAAATAAAACTACTATGCACCCCACAAAACCCAATTCTTCGCCTAAAGCACTAAATATAAAATCAGTATGTTGTTCTGGTATAAATTGCAAATTAGTTAGCTTACCTTGTAGCAAACCAGTCCCAAATAATCCGCCAGAACCAATAGCAATTTGACTCTGTATCAAATGATATCCACCACCTAATGGATCTCTATTTGGATCTAAAAATAAAACTAATCTATCTTTTTGATATCCTTTTAAGCCATATTGCCACAAAATTGGTGTCAATTTTGCAACAAATAAATGGCCAGAAATAGAGAGAGCAGAAAAAATAATTTTATTTTTCGAAGATCTATAAGCAAGATATCCTATAATTGGAATCCAGAAAATAAGAAGACTTGGTAAGGTTAAATATAATATGGAAGTGATAATACAAAAGACTAATATCAAAATCCACTCTATGGGCATATGCGACCAATAGAGCATAACACCTGTCAAAACAAGTAAAACTAAAGAAGTACCTAAGTCAGGTTGAAAAAAAATTAACAACCAAGGAACAATTACTACAATTAAAGGAAATATTAAATCTCTTATTTTTGAAATTATTTTTTTGTCGAGTACCAAAGCAAGAGTTAATACAGTGCTTAATTTGGCAACTTCTGAAGGCTGAAAAGAAAAGATACCCAAATTTAGCCATCTTTGAGCTCCAGAAACTGAGATCCCAAAAAAATAAATTAAAAATAAGGATATTAAAGTACAAAAATAGAATGGAATCAAATACTTTCTAATTCTCTCTAAAGGTATATAAGAAATAAAAAATGCTAAAAAATAACCTAAAAAACCAGTTAAAATATGACTTGAATAATTTGATGCAATTAAATCTCCCTGAATACTTTTTATTAATAAACCAGAAATAATAACTAAAAACAGTGGAATTAAAAGTAGTGGAGAAAATAAAAAACCTCTACTAAAGTTGTCTTTTTTTGGAAAAAATCCTCTCTTATTTAATAAAGAAATTCTCCTAAACATCAATTATTTATTAACAAATTGATTCTTAATTAATTGAGCTAAATTACCAAATTCAGCAGAACTTTCTTTATTTGGCTGACTTATTGAGATTGGTATTCCTTTATTGCTTTCATCAACAAGTGGAATTTCAATAGGAATTTGAGCTAATAATGGTAAATCATTTTCTTTAGCTAATGTTTGTCCACCACCTTTACCAAAAATTTCATATTTTTTATTTGGCATATCTGGTGGGATAAAGACTGACATATTTTCTACGATTCCTAATAAAGGCACACCAAGTTGTTTAAACATTGCTAATCCCCTCCTTGCATCTTGCAAAGATACTTGTTGAGGAGTAGTGACAACAATAGCTCCAGAAATAGGCACAGATTGAGAAAGGGATATTTGAGCATCTCCTGTTCCTGGAGGTAAGTCAATAATCAAAAAATCAAGATTATTCCATTCAACTTGGTACAGAAATTGACGGATAATACTATTAAGCATTGGTCCTCTCCATATAACTGGCTGACCTTCTTCTATAAGAAAACCCATTGATACCAATGAAATTCCATATTTATTTATTGGTATTAATCTTTGATCACTCCCACTACCCTCTGTAACCTTTGGATTCTGTTCGGCAACCCCCATCATTGAAGGAGTATTGGGTCCATATATATCCGCATCCAGCAAACCAGTTTTTAAGCCTAATTTAGCTAACGAACAAGCGAGATTAACTGCGATGGTGCTTTTTCCAACTCCGCCTTTACCACTGCTAACAGCTATTATGTGTTGAATTCCATCAATCTTCTGCAACTCAGGAGCATTTCCTTGAGTTTTAGATTCTGTTTTGGAAGGATTATTATCTATCTCTATTTGAACATCATCAATATCTTCAAAACCAAGCAGTACTTTTCGGACCTCTTGTACAATTCTATCTCTCTGAGAATTTGCGAATGATGGTAATGATAGTGTTACGATTACCCTTGGTATAGTTACCCTTACATTTTTAATCCAAGCTAATTCAATTACATTTTTCTTTGATCCAGCATCTAGAACTTTTTGTAAAGCAAAATTCGCATCTTCTATTGTGGTCATTAAATTTTTTAATATTTTGACAAAGTAGTCGACTGTTTAAAAGATTAAGAACTATGTCGAACTATCAAATAATAGTAAATAAGGACCCCCTAAGAGAAATTATAAAGGGAAACTTATAATTAACCAGAAATTTTTTTCTTCAAGATTTACTAAATACATGTTCAGAGAACCTCCTAAAAACTCGAGAGAAAAAACTAAAAATCTCTTATTAACTCTACAAGACAAAATTTGTTCAGGCCTTGAAAATGTAGATAGCAAAGGGAAATTCATGGAAGAATCCTGGATAAGAGATGAAGGTGGTGGTGGAAGATCAAGAGTATTTAAAAACGGTTCTATTTTTGAGCAAGCTGGAGTAAATTTCTCTGAAGTACAAGGGAAAGAATTACCTCAATCAATAATCTCTCAAAGACCAGAAGCAAAAGGTCATGAATGGTTTGCCACAGGAACTTCTATGGTATTGCATCCCAAGAATCCTTATATCCCTACAGTTCATTTGAATTATCGTTATTTCGAAGCTGGTCCTGTTTGGTGGTTTGGCGGAGGTGCAGACTTAACTCCCTTTTATCCTTATCTTTCTGATGTGAGAAATTTTCATAAGGAGCATAAAAAAGCTTGTGAAAAAGTTGATAAACAATTACATAAAGTTTTCAAACCTTGGTGTGATGAATATTTCTACTTAAAACATAGAAATGAATCTAGGGGCATAGGAGGTATTTTTTATGATTATCAAGATGGGTCAGAAAGTATTTATAAAGGAAATAATAAAAATGGAGAGGCATCAAAAGCTTCACAAAATATTGGCAAATCTTATTTAAATTGGGATGACTTATTTTCTTTAGCAGAAAACTGTGGGAGAGCATTCCTACCTTCTTATCTGCCAATTGTTGAAAAGAGAGCTTCTCAAAAATATAATTCTCATGAAAAAGAATTCCAGCTATATCGAAGAGGTAGATATGTCGAATTCAATTTAGTTTGGGATAGAGGGACAATTTTTGGACTACAAACAAACGGCAGGACTGAATCTATATTAATGTCCTTACCGCCTTTAGCTAGATGGGAATATGGATATAAAGCTGAAAAGGGTTCTCGAGAGGAATTTCTCACATCAATTTTTACAAAACCCCAAGATTGGTTAAACGATAAAGAGTTAGAGAAATTCTGTGTAGAGAATAATATCTTTGATTAAAAATAATCGAATAACTTTTTAAAGTACATTAAATAGGTGTTTTAAATAAAGAACCGTCACTTTTTAATTGAAGTTTTTCTCCAAGTTCATTTTCTAAAGAGATTAATTCATCTCTGTGCGCCCTTAATCTCATGAAAGTTGAATCATTTTCATTCTCGTTGATCAATCTTAATTCAAATTTCTCCTCTCTTGCTGATTTTTTAAAATAAACAATTCCAGACAAAGGGCCACCAATTAATCCTAAAAGAATAGGCCACCAACCTAATTCAGGATATATTTGAATAATTACTAATCCCAAAGCACAAGAACCAAAACCGCCTAGAAGACCTAAAAAAATTGCTAAAAATTTACTAGAAACAACTTGTCCCTTAAATATTAAGATTCTTTGTTCAAAATCTCCTCCCGTTTGCTTCCATCCCCTCAAATTAAGCCATTCACATAAACCATTTAAAACCTTAACTGGCTTTTGAGAAGATGAAATCTCAACGATTGTTGTTCTATCTTTACTCGAAGCTCTAAGAAAAAAAAATAATCCTATGGCTAAAAGAATTGTCAGTAATAATGTTGAATTTAAGTAATAGGACATTAAATAATTTTTTTCTAGTAACTCGAGAATAAAAATTAAAGTTACATCATATTATAATTTTTTAAATTTATTCTGTAAAATAATCTTATTAGATAAAAATTCTTAATTTAATCAAATCTTAAGCAATATTCAAAATCTTAAATTACTTTAAATAATTATTAAAAATGACTATTGAAAATAAAAATATTGATCTTCTTTACAATGACTTAACAGCAGATTTATATAATCTTTATAAAAAATCATCCTTCCTAGCTATTGACACTGAAGCAATGGGGTTAATTCATGGCAGAGATAGGCTCTGTTTAGTACAAATATGTAATGAATTTAAAAAAACATCCTGTATAAAAATCGAACTTAACACATCTTCTTCACCTTATTTAAGAGCACTTCTTGAAGATGACAAAATTACTAAAATCTTTCATTATGCGAGATTTGATGTAGCGGCTCTAAAATGTAATCTTGAAATTAATACAAAAAATATTTTTTGTACAAAAATTGCTAGCAAGCTAGCAAGAACTTATACAAATAAACACGGTTTAAAAGATTTAATTAATGAATTATTAGGTATAGAATTAGACAAAAGTTCACAAAGCAGTGATTGGGGCAGCAACCATGATTTAACCAAAGATCAATTAGATTATGCAGCAAATGATGTTAGATATTTAATTGAAGCTATGCATAAATTAAAAGTTATCTTAGAAAGAGAGAATAGATATGAATTAGCTCAAAAATGTTTCGAAACAGTTTCTGTACATGCTGATTTAGACATCCTAAAATTTACAAATATATTTGAACATTAAGGATCAATCTTCAGTCAAAAAATTATCTTCACCATCAAGAGTTTCCATAAGCTTATCAAGTATCTTTGAAGAACTTAATTTATCTCCATCATTTTTTTCACAAATTTTTAAGACATCTTGCGCAACTTGTATTTTTTCTTGAATATTTTTCGAGCCTTCTTTTGCAATTTGAATTTCTACTTTCTTCTTAGCAGAAGATAAGCTTATACTCATAAGTTTTGCAATCTCTGCACAAATTTTTAGATATTGCCGATCATTTATTGGATACATATAAAAAATTAATAATTAATAAGCTAGTGCCATTTACTAAGATAACAAATGAAGGTTTATGGCATCTACGATTTTCTCACTTGCTCCGGATTTCCCCATTCTTTTTTTCCCAATTTTTGCTTGTTTTAACCTGCCAACTTTTCCTTTCAAAAGAAAACTTAAACTTTTTAAAAGAATTTTTTTGTTCTTGCAAACTAAAACACTACCTCCTAATAATCTTGATTGCCTTTTTGCAAATGATTTTGTAAATTGTGGTCCAGTTCCCGGTAGAGAAAGAGATGGAATTCCAAGACCAGCAATTTGCTCTGTAGCAGTTCCTGCATTAGACAACCCAACTTCTGCCATATTGGCCCATGAATTGAATTTACCTTTTCCAATAACTACATATTGACCTTTCTTTTTCCATACTGAATCTTCATCAATTATGAATTTAACTTTACTCTGTTTTATAAAACCATATTTATTTAAATAACTTTGAATTTGAATCAAATTCGCATTAATGCTCAAAGGCAAAAGTATTACCAAATCCTTTGATAAATCAAAATCTTGCAAACAATTAAGAAAATTATCAAGATTTTTAAGAGCTTCAGGGTATCTACTTCCAACTAATAAAATAATCCTTTTAAAAGAAATAATATTTGATATCTTCTCATTTGTTAGATTAACAAAATCCATCATTGGATTACCCAAGTATTTTGCATCAATATTTTTTCTATTCAAATTATTAGCTGTAATTTTATCTCTCATAATTAAATTTTTACATCTTGGAGATTTCATTAAAAACATTTCCCATGGATCCCATTCAGAACCTTTCAACTTATGATAAAAATCGCTTAAATCCCAACCTGGCCCACTACTCCACGTATGATCACTTTTGGGAGTTCCAATGAAACTAAATTCGCATTCTGAACTCCAAGCATAAAGTAACGGCAAGAAATCGCCTACTGCGATAATTTTGCAGTTATGTTTTGACTTCTGTTTTACAAGTAGAAAATTTCTCAAATTATCGATTAAAAATCCTGCAAACAAATCAAGCACAAATCCCTTCAGACTTTGATTACTAAAACCTCCACTAGGCAGCTCTTTTAAAGATCCTATTTTACGAAAATTCTTTGATTTTATGGAATTAAATACATCTCCATTTCCTACTAAAGGCAAAACTTCAATATTTTTATTTTTTATTTTTTTTAGTAATCTTTTTATTATTTCCGATGCGATTACATCTTCTCCATGACCGTTGCATATAAATAATATAGAATGAGACACCTTACTGTTAAGATCATAAAAAGACTCAATCGAATCTTTTCCGGCGGCATGGCCAAGTGGTAAGGCAGAGGATTGCAAATCCTTTATCCCCAGTTCGAATCTGGGTGCCGCCTTGTTTAATTGTTTTACGCATTTAATTATTAAGTTTTCGAAGAACTTTAATTTCAAATAAAGGTTATAAAATTTCAATTACTTATTGATATATAGAAAAATAATCTTTTCTTTATTATTGATAAATAATAACTTATATCCATTAATAAATAAAATTAAATAAATTTATTAATTATTTTTATCAGATTATTTATATATAAATTTAAATTTTAGTAATCATTATCTGCTACACACATTCCTAAACATCTAACGCCGTTTGATGCAGTCCTTTTGCAATGATTACATAAAATGGGATCTTTCTCTGAAGTAAGGTTGATTTTTGAATTATCTTGGTGTTTAAAACTTATTAATTCTTGTGTTGCATCAAATAGAGTCATTTTTGGGCTCATCACTTGAATCGATACTAACAACAAGTGAAGCATTTGTGTTTGAAGAGGGTATATCCATAATTTTTACAGTTTCTTTAGGTTCATCAATAACTTGATTTACATCAGTGCTCTCATCAACTGCACAAGCTTCAAGAGCCTCTCGAAGTAGTGAATCAAAAGTTGCTCCGGGTAATCTATGTCTAGCAACCTCAAGAAAAGTTCTCGGTAACGATTCAGATGCAGCATCTCGTAAAGCAGGATTATTCTTTCTATGATCTTGTTCTTCTTCTATTGATTTAATAAACCTCAGTGTGACATCTCTTTTGGTAGAGGCTTTTATCAGCGTATCGTTTTCAGGATTACTAACATTAGGTTCATTTTCAAGATCACTAAGTCTTTTTTCCAAACTATTTAAGACTTCATTAGCTTCTTTACTAATATGCGCTAATTGACCATCGGACAAATTAGGTAAATCAGCGACAAAAACTTTCCCGTGATCCCTTAGTGTCAAGAAAGTTGGTCTTGGGCCTTGAGCCTGTCTACCACTCAATTCGGAATTATTAGCTATTGGTCTTTTTGGAGGTGTAGGGCCAGCTGAACTACGTCTACGTGTAATTCTTTGATTATTTGCAAAAGGCATTGAATAAAGGTTAATTCTTAAAACTTAAACTTCCGATATAATTCGGCGGTAATTTTATTATATTACACCTAACTTTTTCATTTGGGTATAAAAAATAATTTTTTAAAACTCATTTAAAAAAGATAAAAAAATTTAAGTTAAAATTTCTGGCAAAAATTTACTAATTGTTGAATCGTTTTTTCGAACAATCTTTCCAATTTCCCAACTATCTATGTCATGATCTTTACAGATACTTAATATCGCGTCCTTAAATTGTTTATCAATAATTAAACAAAATCCCACTCCAAGATTAAAAGTATTCCAAAAATCTTTTTCAGGAATCGATCCTTTCTCTTTAAGGAACTTAAATAAAATAGGTATTTCCCAAGAACTGGTATTGATATAAGGAATAAAATCAGAGGGCATACATCTTGGTAAATTTTCTGGAATTCCTCCTCCAGTAATATGAGACATTGCTTTAATTTCTATATTTTCAGATAACATTTGGTTAATCGCATTATTGTAAATTTTTGTAGGTTTCAATAACTCATCATAAAAATTTAAGTGAGAAACTTTTTCAAATTCTTTATCTATTTGATTATTGTTTTGAATAATTTTTCTTACTAAACTAAAGCCATTACTATGAACTCCATTACTGTTTAAAGCAATTATTAAGTCATTTTCGGATACTTTTTTTCCATTAATAAGCTTATCCTCGTCAACTATTCCAACACAAAATCCTGCAAGATCATACTTATTTTTTGAATAAAATCCAGGCATTTCAGCAGTTTCTCCGCCGAGTAATGAACAGTTATTTTCTCCGCAGCCATGTGAAATTCCCTGAACAACCCTCAATAATTGTTTCTTATCAAGTTTACCAGTAGCAATATAATCCAGAAAAAATAAAGGTTTTGCCCCACTAGTGATGATATCGTTCATGCACATAGCAACTAAATCAATACCAACCTCAAAGTGAAAGTTTTTACTTTGAGCTAATTCTAATTTTGTTCCAACACCATCAGTTCCTGAAACTAGAACTGGTTTTTTAAAACTATCGATAGGAATTCTAAACAAACCTCCGAACCCACCAATACCCTCAATCACATTAGAAGTATGAGTTCCTTCCACTGCCTGTTTAATTTCGGAAACAAATTCTCGCCCAGCTTCTATATCAACACCTGATGTTTTGTAATCCATGAAATAAAAATGATAGACTTTCCCTATATAGATATTCCTCCTAAGATTGCTTTTGTCCAGTAATTATTTATCAAATAGATTTATTTTTTAAAAACAAAGTGAAGAAAGTAATCATAAGGAAAACTGAAGAAATAGAAAATTGGAGGAGAAATATAAATAGTGAAATTAACTTTATTCCAACAATGGGTAATCTTCATAATGGACATATAAAACTAATATCAACAGCAAAAAATGACAATTCTAATGTTAATTTGGTAAGTATTTTTATTAATCCACTTCAATTTGATAACAAGTTAGATTTAGAGAATTACCCCAGAACAATTGATAACGATATAAAAATATCCTTTTCAAATGGCGCAGATGCCATCTTCATCCCAAGTAATGAAGATATATATCCACCGAATAATAAAAATATTAAATTCCTAAAAGCTCCAATAGAATTATCTTCTGCATTATGTGGATTAAATCGAATTGGACACTTTGATGGCGTTTGTACAGTAGTTTATAGATTACTTAATCTCATAAAGCCAAAAAATCTTTACTTAGGAGAAAAAGATTGGCAACAACTTTTAATTTTAAAAAATCTTGTCTTAAGAAAGAAATTAAATGTTGCTATTAAATCTATTCCTACACAAAGAGATTATGATGGAATTCCTTTAAGTTCACGTAATTTACATTTATCAAAAAACGAAAGAAAATTGATTAGTTTTTTTTCAAGTGAGTTATTAGAAGCAAAAAAAAATTTTCAACAAGAAAAAAAGATCAATTTAAACGAAATAATTAAAAAGCTATCAGCAAAAAAAATTTCAATTGAATATTTAGAACATCTACACCCTCATACACTCCAAAAAGCAAGACTTGAGGATAATATTTCTTTATTGGCTGGTGCGATAAGATGTGGAGAGACAAGATTAATTGATCACGTTTTTCTCATGAAAAGAAGGCCGATTATTGCAATCGATGGCCCTGCAGGGTCAGGTAAAAGTACAGTAACAAAGTTAATAGCGAAAAAACTGAAACTTTTATATCTAGATACTGGAGCAATGTATAGGGCATTGAGTTGGCTCCTGATAAAAGAAAGCATTGATTATAAAAAAGAAGAAAAATTACAGAATATTCTTAAAGATATATCTATTGTTTTCAAGTCAAATACAAATTCACATCAGGATGTTTATGTTAATAACTACTGTGTTACTGAAGAAATTAGATCGCAAAAGATAAGTTCCATAGTTTCTAAAATTTCTTCAATAAAAGAAGTAAGAAAATTCTTAGTAGAAGAACAAAGAAAAATTGGCGAATCAGGCGGTCTTGTAGCTGAGGGAAGAGATATAGGAACTACTGTTTTTCCTCAT
Organism: Prochlorococcus sp. AG-459-A02; assembly: GCA_003212055.1. Lineage (GTDB taxonomy): Bacteria > Cyanobacteriota > Cyanobacteriia > PCC-6307 > Cyanobiaceae > Prochlorococcus_A. The sequence goes on along the minus strand of QCQW01000002.1, from coordinate 39,212 downwards.
GCAGAACTTAAAATCTTTTTAACTGCTAGCATCGATGAAAGAGCAAAAAGAAGAAAATCGGATAAAAATAGTAAAGACTTACAAGAAATAGATCTTGATACATTAAAAGAACTTATAAAGAAAAGAGATTTTGAAGATTCAAATAGGAAAATTTCACCTCTAATAAAAGCAAATGACGCATTAGAAATTATTACGGATGGATATTCAATTAATGAAGTAGTGGACAAAATCATTAATCTTTACAATGACAAGATTCCTAAAGAGGCTGAGATCAAATAAATTCAATAAATACTTTCCAAAAAACCTTTTACAGAGTCTTCTAAAATATCAAGGACATAATCGAAGCCTTCATCACCTCCAAAATATGGGTCAGGAACTTCTTGCTCATTAAAAACTGATCTAAAATCTTGTATTTTTTTAATTGATGCAAGACCAGTTGAAGCTGTTCTATTTTTAAGATCTTGAATATTTCTAAAATTTGAATCGTCCATCGCAAGGATATAGTTAAATTCGTCAAAATCTTTGCTAGTAATTTGACGAGCCCTGCTTAAAATATTTATATCTCTTCTTTCTGCCGCAATTCTCATCCTAGAGTCAGCTTTTTTTCCAATATGCCAACTTCCAGTTCCAGCAGAATCTACAATAAAGCCATCGGTTAATCCCTTTTTTTCAAGTAGACTTATAAAGATGGCTTCTGCTGCAGGAGACCTACAAATATTTCCCAAACATACAAAAAGAACAGAAATTTCTTTCATATAATTTCAAATTTCAATAAATTATAAGACTTTTAAGTAGTAAATAAAACTTCTTTAATTAAAGATTCAGTAAATTCTTTACCAAACAAACTCGACAACATTGGCCTTGCTGGATCGTTATCTCTTCTATATTTCAAATAATTATTTTGACCATTTATTAATTCTTTTTGCAGTTCCATATTGGCTTCTTTACTTTCAAAAAGAATTTCCAAATATAAATCAAGGTATTCCTTAAATGAGGTATAAAGCTGATTAGCAATTAAAAAATCACTTCTTTCTTCTTTTGGTAATTTTGACCAGATTACTCCTGGAGAAAAAAATCTAGCTACATCTGCAGACATTTTTTCAGCTAATGGGAGTGATGAATGACAATGATTTTTGAGTTTTATAAGTTTTTCTAATAACTGATTATTGTATTGATTTTGTATTTTTAATGAAGGCTGAAAATCTAATACTAATAAATGACTATTAGGTAGAGAAACAAAATCTACTCCAAAAAAAGGGACATTATAAATAGTGTTAGGAATAATTAAAAAATTTAAAACAGAATAATTTGGACTATTTATACACACAGCTCTTGCGAATTGAATTCTTTTTTTATGCGTTACACCCCAAGTAGAGAGATTCACATTTTTTTTTGATTTTTTTGAACCATAAGTTGAATCTTTATAAGAATATTCCGAGGGTATTATTTTTTCTAAACAATTATATTTACTTAAATTATTAGTTAAATATTTTAGAAAATTATGCCATCTCCAATCTGGCCTGTAAAAAATAGTATCTTGTATTAACATTCAATGAATAATCTCATTATTTAATGTAAAAAGAAATTTATTGATAAATTTTTTTGTCCATTTTTCTCCAAAAAAAGATTTAAACAATTTATCTGCAGGGTCTTTTTCAAAACTGTACTTATCATATTTAATTTGATTAATCTTTATTTCCTCTGTATTTAAAAAATGATTAACTGGATTCGATTTATAAATGTTCAAATAATTATTTACAAATAAATGGAATATATTATTTAAATCTCTTTCAAGATTTAATTTATTTCCTCTACATATAATCACCCATGGGGAAAAATACTTTTTTGAATCATATATATTCTTCATTTTATTATTATCAAATGCAGAATATTTTTTCTTAATACTACCTAAACTTGAACAATATTTTTCAAGATAGTTTCCTTCTTGAATTAAAGGTTGATAATCAAGTATTGCTAATAACTTTTGAGAATTTCCAAACCATAAAATATCAGCTCCTAAAATAGGTATTTCACTATCAAAATTTGGATATGCGACCGTATTAAACACTTGTAGTTTTTTTCCACCGTCTAATCTTGTTATTCGCCACTTTCTATATTCGGGAGATGAAAAAAGCCAATTTTTAATAATATATTTTGAGTCTTCATTGTGATGTTCTTTAAATTCGCTAGATATTTGTACTTCATGACCATTTAATTCATCAATATTGGTTTTAAGGAAATCAACTAATGAATCAAACATAAATTACTAGGTCTCGGTGCTTCCTTTCCTTACTTTTTTTGTAATGTAATTAAATACAATCTTGCCTAAAACAGCAATCAAGTTACCTTCAAGCTCCTTAAACATTTTCATATTGTAAGTAAAAGCTTGATTAGCTTCATCAATAATTTGATCAGCAGTCTTTTGGTTTATTGGAAGTTGATTCAAAGTAAGGGAATATTCTTCCTTGAATTTCTTTTCATCAGCAATTAATTCAAACTCATAAAAATTTAAACCATCATCTCCTTGCAAATTTAGTGCTTTTTTAGCGATTCTTTTCAAAATTTGGCCCCCAGATAAATCTCCTATATAGCGAGTGTAGTGGTGCCCAACCAACAACTCTGGTGAATTTTTTGCGACCTTTCTGATTCTATCAACGTATTCTTTTGCCGAGTGAGAAATATTAATTTCATTCTTCCAGTTTTCACCAAAATAAAATTTAAGATCATTTTCAAGAGTTTCTTTCCTGAATAATGATTTAAAACCTATAGGTTTTATTACGGGATGTTCCTCATTAACTAATCTTTCAATTTCTTCTTCCATAGCTTCATAAACAAAATATAAATCACTAATTAATTTTCTATAAGATTTTTTTTCAACAACTCCTTTTAAAAAACAAGCCACAAAGCCAGTATTTTCTGCCATAGTGTGGGATTTTTTTGTCCCTTCTCTTAATTGTCCTGCAAGAGCGACTGCCATGTATTTTGAATTATTTTTGTAAGTGTATTTAATCTACAAGGAAAATACATAAAACAGCTAATTTTTGTTACCAGCGGATGTTGTAGAGAATAGTTTATAAAGTTCTTTACAAACCAAAAAAAGGTTATCTTTTTGTTCCTTTTGCGGTAGATGAGTACCAGTCATTTCCCAATCACCGATGGTAGCCACTCTCCATCTCTCGGAAGGAACAATCATACCTCGCATTATTATTCCCAACAATTTCGGGACTCTGTCATTATTATCATTTTCAATTCTTAATTGTAAAAGTATTGCTCTACATTCAATAAGAGGACTCCAACCAGGAAAATGAAAAGCAAAATCAATAGAATCTTGCATAGATTCATTATTTGAATTGTCCCAGGGACTAAAGTTTACGCTCGCATCTGGAAAATATTTCCTAAACAAAGCTGCAGTAGAAGCAATTTTATTAGCTATTTGAACATTACTTACATTTGAACTCGCATTCATAAGTAGCTGAGTATTTTTTTGAAAATGACATAATTTGCATTAACTTGCTTATTAACTACTTTTTCTTTTAATAAAGATGTTGAAATGCTGATCAATAGAGTATTCTCTATTCACATTTGAATAATAAATTTCTAGGTTTTAAAGAAAATAACTCATCACAAATTACAATACAAGGAATTTCAATGAGTTATCTTTTATTAATTCAATGCTATGCCAAAATTTGAAAAATTAACTTTACCTAATGAAGGCGAGATAATAACTTTTAATCAAGGCAAACCTAATGTTCCTAATAATCCAATAGTCCCATTTATTAGAGGTGATGGTACTGGAGTTGATATTTGGCCTGCTACTCAAATCGTTCTTGATTCAGCGATTAAAAAAAGCTATGGAGATGAAAGAAAAATTAATTGGTTTAAAGTCTATGCAGGTGATGAAGCTTGTGAACTTTATGGAACATATAACTATCTCCCTCAAGATACTATTGAAGCAATTAAATACTTTGGTGTAGCTATCAAAGGTCCTTTAACGACTCCCATTGGTGGAGGTATTAGATCTCTTAATGTTGCATTAAGGCAAATCTTTGATTTATATAGCTGTGTTAGACCATGCAAATATTATTCAGGAACTCCAAGCCCTCACAAAAATCCCCAAAATTTAGACGTTATTGTTTATAGAGAAAATACTGAAGATATCTACATGGGAATTGAATGGGAAGCAGAGGATAATAATTGTCTTGAATTAATTAATCACTTAAATAACATTGTCATTCCAAAAAGTAAAAATTTAAAAAATAGATCCATACCAAACGGATCAGGTATTGGAATAAAACCGGTGAGTAAATCTGGTAGCCAAAGGCATATTAAAAAAGCTATTGAACATGCTAAAAGATTATCAGGAGATAAAAGGCATGTGACTCTTGTACATAAAGGGAATATTATGAAATATACAGAAGGGGCATTTAGAGATTGGGGATATGAATTAGCAGTAAATGAATTTAGAGAAGATTGCGTTACAGAAAGAGAAAGCTGGATTTTAGATAATATTCAGAAAAATCCGGAAATTACAATTGAAAATAATGCTCGAAAAATCGAACCAGGTTTTGACAAGCTTACAAATAACAAAAAAGCATTCATTTGCGAAGAAATTAAAGAAGTTATTGCATCAATATCAAATTCTCACGGAGATGGAAAATGGAGAGAACTTATTCTTGTTGATGATCGGATAGCTGATAGTATATTTCAACAAATTCAAACTAGACCTCAAGAATATTCAATTCTTGCAACATTGAATCTTAATGGAGACTATGTTTCTGATGCAGCTGCAGCAATTGTTGGAGGCCTAGGTATGGCTCCCGGTGCAAATATTGGAGATAATGCAGCAATTTTCGAAGCTACGCACGGTACCGCTCCAAAACATGCAGGCTTAAACAAGATTAATCCAGGCTCAGTGATTCTTAGTGGTGTAATGATGCTTGAATATTTTGGTTGGGAGGAAGCAGCTAAGTTAATTACTAATGGTTTAAGTAAGGCAATAGAGCAAAAAAAAGTAACTTATGATCTAGCACGCTTAATGGAACCGAAAGTAGAACCCCTATCCTGCAGCAGTTTTGCTGAAGAAATTATCTCAAATTTCTAATTTTAAAAATTATTTTTATTTTCAAAAACTTTCCAAATATTAACCAGTGAATCTTTAGTGCCAATGTTTCCAGGATGAGTAACAATAGGAAGTTTTTCATCATTTTTCAGGTTATAAGTCACCACTGAAATGCCTGTTAAAATCTGTCCCTCAAGATAAACATAATCTGCATTAAGTCCATTACTAAGAATCAAATTTGTTGTTATTCCACCTTTTGAAATCAAATATCCTATTTCATGCTTCAAATCTGCGACTAATTCAGCAATAAAACAAGCAAGTAAATTATAAAAATTAAATAATTCAGAAGAATCTAAAGATATAAATTTTCTTGAAGTAAACAAAACAGGAGTTTTTCCTTTCTCAAAAGAGAATCTAATTTCTTTCAAAAATTCATTTTTAAACAAATTCCTTCGCTTTTGATTATTTTCTGATGAAATAATATTAGAGAATTCAACAACATCTAATTCAACTGGATTGCAATTACTTATCTCTAATAAATTATTCAATTGTATTGTTGAAAGTTCTATATAAGATCCAACAATTATCAGTCCTGGAAGAAAACTCTTTTCTTTATTTCTTCTTCTTAAATTAGAGAAAAATATTTCACTATGAGAGACACTTTTTTTCTCAGAAATTGAACTTATAAAACTTGCTGCAGTTCGAAAAAGAAATTTTTTTTGTTTAATTAATTTTTTAATTACTAAAGAAAATTTTTTTAGTTGAGAATAGTTTTCTACATCTACAATTACATGTTTATTATTCTTCAATTTCTTTAGTGTTTTAAAAATAATATTATTTTCTTCATCATTTAAAATCTCGATATCTGACAATAAAAGATTTTGAATATCTTCAAAATTTATTCGCGATTTACTCTGTTGAAATAAAATATTCTTGACATTACTGGTCTCATATCCAAAAATTTTATCTCTTGCAAAAATTGTTTGACTTATAGGAGTTTTATCAACAAATTGTGATCCATTAATTGTTAATCTTTTACCCTCTATGAAAGCTGGAATATGAAAAGTAGCATCAAAAGGACCTAAGCAACTATTTAGGGCACTTGGCTCTAAAAAGTTATGTCCTCGAAGAGTAGAGTCTCCTCTACTTATAAAAATAATTTCTTCTTCATAGGCTTGAGAAGCAATTACAGATTTAAGATTTTTGCAAATTTCCTCTATTGTTGATTTTGCATCATTTTCCGATAGTGACCTTGTGTTAGCCAAAATAAAAAATAAATTAGATTTAGATTCAAAACCTTTGACTAAAGTTGAGCAGTCCCACTTAAGAAGTAATAAGCAATCACGAACAGTTTGAGAGCCTGTTGGATCATCATCAATAACAACAAATTTCATAAGTATTGCATAATTACTTAAGAGATTTTATTTGTATTGAGGCATCAAACCTTTGATTATCATTTGAAGGAATCATAATGTTTCTGAATCCATCAACAAAAGAATTTCGGGGACTAGTCCAAGGTTCAAGACATATCATTTTTCTTGGAGGATCACTCCAAATAACGCCTAGGTCAAAAGGATATGGATGATTTAAAGTTACTTGTCTTTTAAAAATTTTATCCCTAAAAGCGCTCCTTCCGAAAGTATACATAAGTAGATCAACTCCTAAATTAATATTTTTTAACTCATCCAAAGTATTACTTATTATGTTTTTTTCTTGATTCTGACAATTAAGTGGATTATCAATAAATTCTAAATTTTTGAAATCTGAAACATTAAAGTAAGGATGCAATCCAAAATTTATAGGCATAGCAATATCTGTTTTGTTGAAAATCATAATTTGAAATTCTAAACAATTAATCTTTAAGATAATTTCTATTCTTAGTTCGAAATCAAAAGGATAATATTTTTTTGTTTTTTTAGATTCATTTAAAAATAAGCATAAAGATTTTGCATTTTCATTAAAGGAATATTTCCATTGCACATTCCTGGCGAAACCATGTTGTGTTAATTGCAAATAATCTGCTCCAAAAACTGAAGTAGACGTATTTAGATTTCCACAAATTGGAAACAATATTGGAATGCCACCCCTAATACTTTTTGTCTTATCCATAAATCTTTTTTCATCGAAATAAAGTATCTCTTTACCATCCGAAACCCAATTTGTAATAACACCTCCTCTTTCAGGGCAAAATTTAATATAGTTATTTTGATCTAATTGAAAGACAAAAATTCCTTGGTCCTTATTAAGTAAGTTAATTTGCACAATTGTTACTTAAAGCGAATCAACCCAATCCAAAATATGCTGATTAACTAATTCAGGTATTTCATCATGAGGACAATGTCCAGCATCAAGAATGATTTCTTTTGTCTTCTTTGGTGTAAATTTTTTATAAAGATTTCTTTTTTTTGGAGTATTCATCCATGGATCTTTGCCTCCCCAGAGTAGTAATAATGGTGAATCGAGTTTTGCGAATAACTTATCCAACGGCAATCCCTGAGGACCTGATGGGTTAAATACACTTCTAAAAACATTAAAAGCTCCATAATCTAGAGAAGGCTTTCTAATTGACTCAACTAAAAAATCATCAACATTTTTTTTATCAACATAAACTTGATTCAAAGTTTTTTTAATATTTTTTGGATTTCTCATATTCTCAAAAATCAAACGTTGAAGAACAACATTTTTCAAAAATATTCCAGCAACTGTTTCAATTGAAGTTTGCAATATATTCTTTTTGATAGTTTTTTCTTCACTAAAATATCCTGCAGCATTAAGTAATATCACTCCTGCATTGAGCTCATTTAATTCTGAACCAGCTGCTAATGCTGCATAACCACCTAATGAATTGCCAACAACAATTGTAGGTTTTTTTATTTTCTCTTTTACATAGGCTACAACCTGATCCTTCCATAAAGATCCTGAGTATTCAACATCTTGGGGCTTAGGACTTTTTCCAAATCCAAGAAGATCCATAGCATGAACTTCGTATTTGTTACTCAAAGTAGGGATATTGAACCTCCAATGATCCGTGGAGGCTCCGAAACCATGAATTAATAAAATTGCACAATCTTTTGATGTTTTCTCAGGCTTAGCAGAAACAGTATGTATTGGGTAATTTAAAAAATTCCAGTCATAATTTACATCACTATCTATAAGAGCTGACTTTTCCATTTATTGAAAGTTCTATGTTGACTGATTCTAATAAACTTATTTCCTAAAGAAGACCGACAGGATCAGCTGCAACATCATCTGAAATTTTATTACCATCATTTGGAGGCTTATCTTTTAGAACAATTCTCAAGAGAACAGGTGCAAGGAATGTAGTTCCAATGACCATTAATAAAATAGCTGCTTCAAGAGAAGGAGTTAACAACTTAGCGCTTGTTCCTAATCCAAGGAAAATTAAACCAACCTCTCCTCTAGGCATCATACCTAAACCTACAACTAATCTATTTGTAGGTTTATCACTTGAAAATACCCATCCTGCTGCAATTTTTCCAATAATTGCTACAACTAATAAAAATCCAGCAACTACAAGTGCTGACCTACTTGTTGGATCAAGTGGATTGATAACTGATAAATCCATTCCAGCTCCTACTAGTACAAAGAAAATAGTTGCGAATAAGGATACTAAAGGTAAAACGGATTGTTGAATTGCGTGATTATTTTTAGAACTACTAAGAATTAGTCCAGCTGCAAAAGCACCTAAAGCTGCTTCCAATCCAATTGCTGTTGCGACAAAACAACACAAAACAAGTATTACAAAAGAAGCTACAACTACTGCTCCAGGGGCCTTTAATCTATCTAATAACCAATCAAAGCCGGGTGCAGCTGTTCTACTTAATGCAATAGCAGCAATAACAAATACTACAGCTGCTGCAACTAATTTAACGATAGGAGCAATTTCTAAAGAACCTCCTGCAGCAAGGGCGACTACAACTGCGAGAATAACAATACCCAAAATATCATCCAAAACAGCCGCTCCAATAACAATCTGTCCTTCTCTAGTTTTTAAATATCCCAACTCACCAAAAACACTTGCAGTAATTCCTATACTTGTTGCTGTCATAGATGCTCCAGCAAAAACTGCTGGAATTAGATCTACTTGGAAAATAAACATTAATCCTAAAGTGCCAAAGGCAAACGGTAAAATTACACCAGCCATAGCAACAGTAAAAGCTTGAGCTCCTACAGCTACTAATTCCTCTAACTCACTTTCTAATCCTGTCAAAAATAGAAGAGCATATAACCCAAGAGTTGCTACTGCTTGGAGGGATGGAAAACTTTCGAAATAAACATCAGGTACAGCTTCTGGAGGGATCGAAGCTAATGAGCTGATAACATTTACAAGTCCTTCATTTAATTCGGTTCCTGCTGAGGGCGGTATCAACAAATGGAATCCTGATGCCCCTATTACAACCCCTGCAAGAAGCTCGCCTACTATGGTTGGTAAACTTAGTCTTACTAATACTTCTGCTAATGCTCTTGCAGCTAAAAATATCAATAGAAACCTTATAACTCCTATCAACGTTTCAGCAACTTCTAAATCATGTGCACTTAATTCAGCAAGTAAAGAATACATATGAAATGAGAGAAAAAATAAACTACCTAATTGGAAGATAGTTTATTGAGGGCCCACTTTAAGAAATATGTAAGAAAAAAGCAAAAATACTCAACAAGTGTGGATCTGAAGTTACAACAAAGAAATTTTCAAAAAAATGGCTATTGTCAATTATATGTCTAATCCAATGAATACCAACGAACCCTTTGATCTACGTTTGCCTACCCCAGGCTGCTACTTAGATCCTGAGAAAGCTGGAATGGATTCTGATGCTGTTTTTCAAGGGATGACAGCGCATCTCTTTTATACTCTCGGCAAATTAGCTACTTCTGCAAGTCCTCACGACTTATATATGGCTTTAAGTTATGCTGTTAAAGATAGGCTAATGACAAGATATTTAGCCAGTCAAGAAGTAATAAGAAAAAAACCACAAAAAACAGTCGCATACTTATCAGCAGAATTTTTAATAGGCCCTCAATTAAGTAATAATCTACTCAATCTTGGAATAACTCAAGAGGCAGAAGATGCTTTAAAAAGATTCGGCATTGAATCATTGGCAACAATTCTTGAAGTAGAAGAAGAGCCTGGATTAGGTAATGGTGGACTTGGCAGACTTGCAGCATGTTATATGGAATCATTAGCATCTCTACAAGTTCCAGCAGTTGGTTATGGTATTAGATATGAATTTGGCATATTCAATCAGTTAATAAGGGATGGTTGGCAAGTAGAAGTAACTGACAAATGGTTAAAGGGTGGATGGCCATGGGAACTTCCACAACCGGATGAATCATGTTTCGTTGGTTTTGGAGGCAGAACTGAAAGTTATAGAGATGATAAAGGGAATTACAGATCAAGATGGATCCCTTCAGAACATGCGATTGGAGTACCTCATGATGTTCCAGTTTTAGGATACAGAGTAAACACATGTGATAGATTAAGATTATGGAGAGCTGATGCAACTGAAAGTTTTGACTTTTATGCATTCAATATTGGTGATTATTATGGTGCAGTAGAAGAAAAAGTTGCATCTGAAACTCTTTCAAAAGTTTTATATCCAAATGATGGAACTGACGAAGGTAGAAGATTAAGACTCAAACAACAACACTTTTTTGTAAGTTGTTCTCTTCAGGATATGTTGAGAAGCCTTGAAAAAAGATCAATACCAATCACAGAATTCGCTAAACATTGGACAGTCCAATTAAACGATACACATCCTGCTATTGCAGTTGCAGAGTTAATGCGACTTCTTATTGACCAATATCAAATAGGTTGGGATAAAGCTTGGAATATAACAACCTCCTCAGTTGCTTATACCAACCACACTCTACTTCCAGAAGCTTTAGAGAAATGGGATTTAGGTTTATTTAATGATCTTCTTCCTCGTCATCTAGAAATTATTTATGAAATTAATTGGAGATTTCTACAACAATTAAGACTACGTTATCCAGGTGATGACAAGATCCTTCAAAAACTCTCGATTATTGATGAAGAAGGTTCCAAATCAGTTCGGATGGCTCATTTGGCTACAATTGGAGCACATCATATCAATGGTGTTGCAGCTCTTCACTCAGATCTAATAAAAAGGCAACTTCTTCCAGAATTTGCAGCTCTATGGCCCGAAAAATTTACAAATGTAACTAATGGGGTGACCCCAAGAAGATGGGTTGCCCTGTCTAATCCATCATTATCAAACCTACTAGAAAAAGAAGTTGGTCCAAATTGGATAACAAACATGGAACTTCTGAAGAAGTTAGAAGAAAAAAAAGATGACAACAATTTTTTACAAAAATTTGAGGAAACTAAACTAAATGGCAAAAGAAAATTAGCTAGTTTTATTCATTCAAAAACTGGAATACTTGTAGATCCATCAAGTTTATTTGATGTTCAAGTAAAAAGAATTCATCAATATAAAAGACAACATTTAAACGCCTTACAAATCATTGCTCAATATTTAAGAATCAAAAATGGTACAAACAAGTATGAAGTTCCAAGAACAATAATATTCGGAGGTAAGGCCGCGCCAGGTTACTTTATGGCAAAGCTAATGATTCGATTTATTAATGGTATTGCTGATGTAGTTAACTCAGATCCAGATATGGATGGTTTATTAAGAGTTGTTTTTCTACCAGACTACAACGTCAAACTTGGTGAAATAGTTTATCCCGCAACTGATCTTTCAGAACAAATTTCAACTGCTGGAAAAGAAGCTTCTGGGACTGGAAATATGAAGTTTGCCATGAATGGAGCGTTAACCATTGGCACCTTAGATGGAGCTAATGTGGAATTAAGAGATCTTGTGAAAAAAGAAAATTTCTTTCTTTTTGGTAAAACTGAAAGCGAAATTATGGACTTAAAACATAATAATTACTCTCCCAAAACTTTTATTGATAAATGTCCAGAGCTTAAGGAGGTTATACGGCTAATTGAAATTGGCCACTTTAGCAATGGGGATAAAGAATTATTTAAACCTTTATTAAATAGCTTGACTGGACATGACCCATTTTTTGTTATGGCTGACTTTGAAGACTACTTAAATAAACAGGATGTGGTCAGTGAATGCTGGAATCACAAAACATCTTGGAATAAAATGGCATTATTAAATACTGCTAGATCAGGATATTTTTCTTCAGATAGATCTATTAGAGAATACTGTAAATCTATTTGGAAAGTCTCTCCAATGCCAGTTGAAATTACTTGCGACGTCGAAAAATTAACTAATTAAGATTTTTCTTGTCTGGTGAATCTGGAGTTTGATGAAATAATCTATTCAATATTAATCGATCCATATTCAATGGGTCTGGAGCTAATTCATTAGCAATTTCTTTAAATTTTGATTCAATATTGTTTGAAATTTTTGTATCAAATATTCTTTCCATTAATGCTTCAATTGAATATAAATAGGCATTAACACTTTCAAGTTCATCTAAAGCTTCGGTAATTTCTGTATCAGAAATATGTTTTTCTTCTGAACTAATATCTTTATTTGATTCTCTTTCAGATAATTCTTTCTGCAACTCATCAGTAATCTTAGTGCAAAGAGTTCTGAACGATTGAATAGATGCCCAATTCAATTCTTGTTGCTGCTTAAAAGTAGGAAATTCTCTGATAAGACGATCATGCTCTTTATAAAATCTCTGACAATCAGAGCATTGACATGGTTCTTCAGCCAAAAGGAAATATAATTCTTTTTATATCATCTCACTATTTGGGCAAAATTGTAGGGCCATCCAATAATTCGTCATTTTCATCGAGTGAATCTGGACTATCTGGCAAAGGTATCTCAATACTAGTAACCAAATTAATAACATCTCTTAGTCTCATAGAATCAGCAAACCATCCCATCGCTTGCTCGGCATCGCCTCTTTTTTCTGCATCATTTGCTTGATCTTCGTGAGCTTCTGCCAATAGAGCAAGCCAGCACAAGCATCTTGCTTGAACTATTGAAAGATCTAAATCGTTAGGTCGGGATTTAGAAATGCGTTCATGCTCTTGTTGAATTAAGAGCTTTAAACGCATATCATGCAACTTAGCCATAAAAGATTTACTACTAACTATACGCTAGCTAGAGAGTAGCAAGTTTGCACACATACTACATATAGTTTTTTATATTTACGGGACTGGCGGGAGTCGAACCCACGACCTACGGTTTAGGAAACCGTTGCTCTATCCTGCTGAGCTACAGCCCCAATAGATGATTTTTGGAGTAATAAGCATTATGCTAGATGAAAGCAGGAGAGGCAATCGCAAGAAAGTTTTATTTTGTTTCCAAAATAAAACTTTCTTGAGGAAAGTCCGGGCTCCCACTTGGTCAGGCTTGCTGGGTAATTCCCAGTGCGGGCAACCGTGAGGATAGTGCCACAGAAACATACCGCCTAATACTTTTATGTATGGCAAGGGTGCAAGGGTGTGGTAAGAGCGCACCAGCAACATTGAGAAGTGTTGGCTAGGTAAACCCCGGCTGGGAGCAAGGCTTAGTAGATTTATGACCATTACACAATCTACTTTTAAGCGCCGCTTGAGACTGTGAAGTAATTCCAGTTCTAGATAGATGATTGCCCATCTTAATTAAGATGAACAGAACCCGGCTTATGACCTGCTTTCTAATTGTTGTGATCATTAAATTAGATGACAAATATAATTAACGCAAAGAGAATTGATCAAATTACTACTTTTTTAAGGTCTTTAAATATTAAATCAAGAAGATTTTCTGAAATAATTAGCACTCAAAATATTTCAGTTATTCAAGATTTTAATCAAGCATTTATCCATTCCTCGGAGGACAAAATAAAAAATTACGAAAAACTAGAATTTTTCGGAGATGCAGTACTCAGATTGGCGGCTTCTAATTTTATTGAAAAAAAATATCCTCAAATGAATGTAGGAGAAAGATCAGAGCTTAGAGCACAAATTGTAAGTGATGAATGGTTAACTAAATTAGGGGAAAAAATTGATATTGAGAAATTAATAATAAAAGGACCTAAAGCTCTTGGTGATGAAAATTCAAAAAATACTATTATTGGTGAAGCTACAGAAGCTTTAATCGGTGCTATTTACAATTGCTTTAATTCAATTCAGGAAGTAAATCTTTGGTTAGATGATATTTGGGAAGAAGATTCAGAAATATTTTTAAAAGCTCCATATAAATTCAAATCTAAGACAGTATTGCAAGAGTGGTGTCAAAGTAAAGGTTTTGATTTGCCAGTCTATAAAATAATTGAAGTCTCAAAAAAAAATGGAGACCCTAACAGATTTTCTTGCGATATATTTATCGAAGGATTAAAAGAATCATCAGCATTCGGCAAGTCTCATAAACAAGCAGAAACAAATGCAGCAAGAATTTTGATAGAAAAATTTATAACTATAGGTAAAATCTAATTTTTATACAATTTCTAAATTTGTTAGCTGAAAAGTTATGAGTTTATCCCAATTACCCCCTTCAAACAGAACTGCTGCTCTTTTTTTTGTAACTCTTTGTACAAAACCTTTGTATCCTCTATATATAGAGTTCGTGTCTTTTACAACAACAAAAGAACCAGGGAGTATGGGTTTAGTAGATAATTCCATAAAACACTATTACTAATACAATATATGATAAATAAAAATGAATGGTTGACTGTTGGATTGATAACATCATGTCATGGAATAAATGGACAGGTAAAGGTTAAATCTCTAAGTGATTTTGAAGAAAGATTTTTAAAACCGGGAATGAGATGGTTGCAAAAAGAAAATGAACCTCCTTCAAAAATAGAACTTATATCTGGTTTCAAACAGCCTGGTAGAGAAACCTTCATAGTTAAGCTTAAGGGAATTAATACGAGAAATCACGCAGAGCAACTAAAAAAATTTAAAATACTTGTAAAAACAGATAAATTACCCAAATTAAAAAAGGATGAATACCACTTATTGGAACTTAGAAATCTGGAGGTCAAAACTTTAGAAAATAATGAATTAAAAACAATTGGGAAAATTATCAATTTAGAAAATGAAAAAAATAATTTACTTGTTATTGAACTATTGAAAAATCAAAAAAAAGTTCTCATACCATTTGTTAAAGAAATCGTCCCATTAGTAGATATAAAAAATAATTTTCTAATCATCAATCCTCCAAATGGACTTTTAGAGCTATAAATTTTAAAAAATCAAAATTTATAAGAAACGCATCATTCCACAGTTACACTTTTAGCTAAATTTCTTGGTTGATCCACGTCAAGTCCTCTATGAGCCGCAATATGGTAACTCAATAATTGTAAAGGCACTATGTTTAGTAAGGGGGAAACCCATTTGTTATAGGAAGGAACTTTCATTAAATAATCAAAAATTTCAGTTCCATTACATTCAGGAGCAATTCCAATTAAAAATGAATCTCTAGCCTTTGCTTCTTGAGCGTTACTAATAACTTTATCGAAAACTTCACCAGGGGAAGCAATAGAAATTACAGGTACTTTTTTGTCTAACAAAGCTATTGGACCATGTTTCATCTCACCAGCTGGATATCCAGCCGCATGAATATAACTAATTTCTTTTAGTTTTAACGCTCCTTCAAGAGCAATAGGATAATTTATACCTCGTCCTAAAAAGATAACATCTTTAATATTAAAAAAATCATGTGCTAGCTTTTCTGAAGATTTATGATGCTGCTCTAAAAGATCTTCTATCATTGGAGGCAGTTTTATAAGTTCAGTTATTAAATTACTTATTTCATCTAAGCTTTGACTTCCTTTAATTTCCGCAAATTTTATAGCTAATCCATAAAAAGAAAGTAATTGAGCAAAAAAAGTTTTTGTTGCTGCAACTCCCACTTCTATTCCTGCGCAGATATCAATTATATTTGAAACCTGCCTCCCTATTGAGCTCTCTTTTCTATTTGTTATTGCAATAAGATTGGGTTTAAAATTTTTATCTTGAATAGAGGAGCGTCTTTTAATTTCCATATCGATAGCTGCAATTGTATCAGCAGTTTCTCCAGATTGAGTGACTCCAATGGTTAATGTGTTTGGCAGCAATGGAGGTGGTGAATACCGAAATTCACTTGCGTAAAAGACATTTGTAGGGATACCTGAAAATTGTTCTAGTAAAAAGCTACCCACCATTGCAGCATGTTTACTTGTACCACAAGCGATAATTTCAATTCTTTCTATTGATTCGAAAAACTTTGTATCAAAAGGATAATTAATTTGATAACGGCCCTCTTCTAAGTTTTGAAATAAGTAATTATCCAACCAGTTTTTTGCAGTTTTTGGCTGATCATATATTTCTTTTAACATAAAATGTTTGAAATTCATCTTATCCATTATTTGCTCTGAGACTTTTAGAGAAACTGGATTTCGATATTGTCTCTCATTGTTTTTGTCATATATTTCTATTCCAAGAGGAGTCATCAAAGCTATTTCTTCATCCTCCATAGGCAAAATAATATTTGTAAAATTTGCAATAGCTGGCGTATCACTTGCACAAATAAATTCTCCTTCGCCCAAACCAATAATCAAGGGCGCTTGTTTTCTTGCAACTACCAAAGAGGTTGGAGCATCAGCCCATAAAACGGCTAAGGCATAAGATCCTTCCAGATCAGATATTACATTTCTCACAGCTACTAATAATGTTGAGCCATTATTCTCAAGGTTAAGTTTACTTAATGTATTTAATTCTCTTTTAATTAAATGAGGAATTACCTCGGTGTCTGTATCAGAATTAAAAATAATACCTTCTTTCTCTAATTTATTTTTTAAGTCTTGGAAATTTTCAATAATGCCATTTTGAACAACTGCTATGGTTCCTGAACTATCGACATGAGGATGAGCATTTTTAAACTCAGGTTTTCCATGTGTTGCCCATCTAGTATGACCTATACCTACAGTTCCTGGAATAATCTCATTGTTAAGATTATTTATTAAGTTCCTTAGTTTTCCCTCTGCCTTGTTACAAGTAATAGAATTTTTTTCAGAATTGATTATTGCAATACCTGCGGAATCATATCCTCTATATTCAAGTTTTTCTAAGCCATTAATCAATAATGGTAAAGCTTTTTTATAACCTGTTACAGCAACTATTCCACACATACTAAAATTTTTCTTCAATTATATTTGAAAAAAAATAAGTATTTTTAAAACATGGACTCTCTTAAAACTGCACTATATAAGTTTAGTATGCTAAACCCATGCTCCTAGAAGTTTCATCTCCTAAATAAACGCGAATACTTAAGAAATCTGTCGGACATGCTGTTTCGCATCTTTTGCAACCTACGCAATCTTCAGTTCTTGGCGAAGAGGCAATTTGGCCAGCTTTGCAGCCATCCCATGGAACCATTTCTAAAACATCGAGTGGGCAAGCCCTTACACATTGGGTGCATCCAATGCAAGTGTCATAAATTTTAACTGCGTGTGACATGTAAAAATTGTCTTTTGAACCTCGTTTTATAATACTATTGTCTTACAAAGAAATTAAAAAAATTAAGATATGCTTCACTCTTGTTAACTCTAGGGCATAAAATCATAAAGATAATTAGTAAATTCCATAAACTATGTCACAAGAAATCCTCGAAAAAGTTTGCTCTATTGTTTCAGAACAATTAAGTGTTGAAGCAGGAGAAGTTAAATCAGATTCAAATTTCCAAAATGATTTAGGCGCAGATTCTCTAGATACCGTTGAATTAGTAATGGCTCTTGAAGAAGCATTTGATATTGAAATTCCTGATGAAGCAGCGGAAGGAATCGCAACTGTTGGCGATGCAGTAAAATTCATCGAAGAAAAAAAAGGTTAGTAAAGAATGCCAAATCTCCATCGAGTTGTTATTACCGGTATCGGAGCAGTAACTCCAATTGGTAATAACATTGATGAATATTTAGTCGGACTGCAAAAAGGTACTAACGGGGTCTCAGATATTACTCTCTTTAACCCCGAACAACATCCTTGCAAATTTGCAGCAGAAGTAAAAAATCTTCAATCTGAAAAATTTATTGAAGCTAAAGAATCCAAAAGATGGGATCGTTTTTCCCAGTTTGGAGTCATAGCTGCAAAGCAAGCCTTTTATGATTCCGGACTTGAAATTACTGAAGCTAATTCATCAAGAATTGGAGTAATTATTGGCTCTGGTGTTGGAGGCTTGCTAACTATGGAAAGTCAAGCTCAAATTCTGAGTCATAAAGGACCTAAAAGAGTAAGTCCATTTACAGTCCCAATGATGATTCCAAATATGGCAACTGGATTAGCTGCTATTGCTTTGGGTGCAAAAGGGCCAAGCTCCTCTGTTTCAACGGCCTGCGCTGCCGGTTCAAATGCAATTGGTGATTCTTTTAGATTACTTCAACTTGGCAAGGCAGATGCAATGATCTGTGGAGGAGCAGAAGCAAGTATTACGCCTCTAGGAGTAGCTGGTTTTGCTAGTGCCAAAGCTCTTTCTTTCAGAAATGAAAGTCCCCAAACTGCTAGCAGGCCTTTTGATGCAGAAAGAGATGGTTTTGTTATTGGAGAGGGATCTGGAATTCTTGTTTTAGAAACTTTAGAAAATGCACAAAAAAGAAATGCAAGAATTTATGCAGAAATTATTGGATATGGAACAACATGTGATGCTCATCACATTACTGCTCCATCTCCAGGCGGGGTTGGAGGTGCTAAAGCAATCAAACTAGCAATTGAGGACGCTTCTCTTAGCCTTGAAAAAGTTGATTACATCAATGCTCATGGAACTAGTACATCGGCTAATGACAAAAATGAAACTTCTGCAATTAAATCTATATTTAAAGACAGATCTTACCTCATTCCTGTAAGCTCTACTAAGTCGATGACTGGTCATCTCCTAGGAGGCTCAGGAGGTATAGAAGCTGTAGCTTGTATACTTTCTTTGACACATAATTTTATCCCTCCTACAATTAACTACGTCAATCCAGATCCTGAATGTGATCTTGATTATGTACCAAATAATGCAAGAGAAACTCAAGTAGGAGTTGCTCTTTCTAATTCCTTCGGCTTTGGTGGTCACAATGTTTGCCTTGCTTTCAGCAAAATGAATTGAAGACAACCAATTCTGTATTTCCAACTTAACTTACTTTAAAACAATGGTCGCTGCATCTGTTTCATTAGAATCACTTTGTGTAAATAGTATAAGAATGCTTGCTGTAGATGCAGTAAATAAATCTAATAGTGGACATCCTGGATTACCAATGGGATGTGCTCCTATGGGTTATGCATTATGGCAAAACATACTTAATCACAACCCCAATAACCCAAAATGGTTCAATAGAGACCGTTTCGTATTATCAGCTGGTCATGGCTGTATGCTGTTATATTCCTTGCTTCATTTGACAGGGTACAAATCAGTTTCCATAGAAGATATCCAACAATTTAGGCAATGGGGATCAAAAACTCCTGGACATCCAGAAACATTCGAAACTGAAGGTGTTGAAGTTACAGCTGGGCCTCTTGGAGCCGGAATCTCAAATGCTGTTGGTTTAGCAATAGCTGAAACTCACTTAGCAGCTAAATTCAACAAGCCTGATTGTAAGATTGTTGATCACTATACCTACGTAATAATGGGTGACGGCTGTAATCAAGAAGGGATTGCATCAGAGGCATGCTCACTAGCTGGTCATCTTAAGCTTGGAAAATTAATTACACTATATGACGATAATCAAATTACAATTGATGGGCGAACCGACGTTTCTTTCACTGAAGATGTCTTAAAAAGATACGAAGCTTATGGATGGCATGTACAACATGTTGAAGATGGGAATCATGATGTTAAAGGAATAACTGAAGCTATCGAAAAAGCAAAATTAATTACAGACAAGCCTTCAATTATAAAAATTTCTACAACAATAGGTTATGGTTCGCCTAATAAATCAGATACTGCTGGAATTCATGGAGCAGCTGTTGGAGAAGAAGAAGCTGTATTAACTAGAGAGTTTCTCAATTGGGAATATCCTCCATTTGAAATACCAAATGAAGTTTATGAGCATTTTAGAAAATCAATAAACAAAGGCGAAAACTTAGAGAAAGAATGGGATTCTAAATTTGAAGAATATCAAAAAAAATATCCCTCTGAAGGAGCTGAGTTAACCAGAATGTTAAAAGGCCAATTACCTGAGAATTGGGACTCAGATCTCCCCTCTTATACACCTAGTGATAAAGGTTTAGCAACCAGAAAGCATTCACAAATATGTTTAGGTTCTTTAGGACCTAACCTGCCTGAATTAATTGGCGGATCTGCAGATTTAACTCACTCTAATTATACAGATATCAAAGGAGAAACTGGATCATTCCAGCCACATAGCCCTGAAAAAAGATATTTACATTTTGGTGTACGAGAGCATGCAATGGCAGCTGTACTTAATGGTATTGCCTATCACAATAGTGGTCTTATTCCTTATGGAGGAACCTTCCTTGTATTCGCTGATTATATGAGAGGCTCAATGAGGCTTTCAGCACTCAGCGAATTAGGAGTAATCTATGTACTAACTCACGATTCAATTGGTGTAGGGGAAGACGGTCCAACACATCAACCTATTGAAACTATCCCTTCTCTTCGTGCTATGCCTAACATGCTAGTTTTCAGGCCTGGAGATGGCAATGAGACTAGTGGAGCTTATAAGCTTGCTATTCAAAATCGCAAAAGACCTTCTGCCCTTTGTTTAAGCAGACAAGGAATGCCAAATCAAGAAAATACTTCTATCGACAAAGTTGCTCTAGGAGGATATGTAGTTTCCGATTGCGAAGGAACACCAGATCTAATATTTATTGGTACTGGAAGCGAACTGAATCTTTGCATTGAAGCAAGTAAGGAAATTTCAAGTTTAGGTAAAAAAATTAGAGTTGTTTCTATGCCTTGTGTAGAACTTTTCGAAGAACAAGAAGAATCTTACAAAGAAAGTGTTTTACCTAGTAGTGTGAAAAAGAGAGTTGTAGTAGAAGCTGCCCATTCATTTGGTTGGCATAAATATACAGGTTTTGATGGGATTTGTATTACTATGGATAGATTTGGTGCATCTGCACCGGGTGGAGAATGTTTGAAAAATTTTGGATTTACAGTCGAAAACGTTGTTAATAAGACTAAAGAAATTCTATAAGTATTAATTAATAATTACACTGAAGTATTACA
Organism: Prochlorococcus sp. AG-459-A02; assembly: GCA_003212055.1. Lineage (GTDB taxonomy): Bacteria > Cyanobacteriota > Cyanobacteriia > PCC-6307 > Cyanobiaceae > Prochlorococcus_A. Next base: position 18,002 of record QCQW01000002.1, on the reverse strand, counting down.
TTCTTCAAGCTTATCTTTTAGCTGATCAAGAGATTCATCAGAAATCTTTGAATTCATGGGACAATGTTTAGGTCCACACATTGAACAAAACTCGGCCTTTTTAAAGATTTCTTCAGGTAGTGTCTCATCATGATACTGCTTTGCCCTTTCCGGATCTAATGAAAGTTCGAACTGTTTATTCCAATCAAAGTTATATCTTGCATGACTAAGTTCATCATCTCGATCACGAGCTCCAGCTCTATGTCTTGCTATATCAGCAGCGTGAGCAGCTATTTTATAAGCAATTAAGCCTTCTCTTACATCTTCTGCATTTGGTAGACCTAGATGTTCTTTTGGGGTCACATAACATAACATAGAAGTTCCATACCACCCTGCCATCGCAGCCCCAATAGCACTTGATATATGGTCATAACCAGGAGATATATCTGTCACTAATGGACCAAGCACATAAAAGGGGGCTTCTGAACATTCTTCCATTTGCTTTCTCACATTAAACTCAATTTGGTCCATAGGTACATGACCAGGACCCTCAACCATTACTTGAACATTATGTTCCCATGCTCTTCGAGTAAGCTGGCCTAATGTCTTTAATTCAGCCAGCTGAGCATCATCAGAAGCATCATGCAAGCATCCAGGCCTTAATGAATCTCCTAGAGAAAAAGTACAATCATATTTCTTAAAAATTTCACAAATGTCATCAAACCTTGTGTAAAGAGGATTTTGCTTAAAATGATGCAACATCCATTGGGCTAAAATACCTCCCCCCCTACTAACAATTCCAGTAATTCTTCCTTTGACTTTGGGTAAATGCTCTATTAATAGCCCAGCATGAATAGTTTGATAATCTACACCCTGCTGACAATGTTTTTCAATAATATGAAGAAAATCGTCTTCAGTTAGTCTATCTATTGAACCATGTACACTTTCTAAAGCTTGATAAACAGGAACTGTTCCTATTGGAACAGGAGACTCGTGAATAATTGCTTGCCGTACTTCATCTAAATTCACTCCTCCTGTAGAAAGATCCATAACCGTATCAGCCCCATATTTAACTGCTAGTTTTAGCTTCTCCACTTCTTCATTGATATCACTTGCATTAGGAGAAGCACCAATATTCGCATTAACTTTGCATCTAGAAGCAATACCTATGGCCATTGGCTCAAGATTCAAATGATTAATATTAGCTGGAATAATTAATCTTCCTCTAGCCACTTCTTCCATTATTAAAGAAGAAGGAAGATTCTCTTTTTTAGCAACAAAATCCATTTCTTCAGTGATATAACCGTTTCTAGCAAAGTTCATCTGAGTTACATTTTCTTTCCCAAGGCGCGGCTTAATCCAAGAACTTCTCATAATTTACAAATTTTTTAAAAGTGTTATTACTAAAGTTTGATCAAATCTCCACTTCCCTGCATCAAGATAAATGATTCAGGTTCAAAGGGTATGATCTCAGCTAAGTTAAATTTCCTAGCACCCCTAGTATTAATCTTATTAATAGCTCTTTTCTAAAAAATAGTCATCTCATATTGCGTAAAATATATAAAATGATTTTATTTAACTTTTTGATAAGACTTTATCTTTTTTAAAATATTTTTCCTATCCAATTGTCTGCTTATAACCTTCTCCAAAATTATTACAATCCCCATCAAGCCAACGGGTAAATAAAAAATCTTCCTGGAATTGTCCCTAAATATCAATCCTATCGCAGATATAAGGATCATAATAGGAGCCACAAAAGATAAAATAAATCTTTTATTAATTTTCATTTACCAATTGTATGAATTCTTTCATTGTTTAATTTTACTATGGATTCTGTTATGACTTTAATCCCAACAGCAATAGCTCTTTCATCTGGATCAAATTTAGAACTATGAAGAGGCTCACATCCATTTGTACTTGAAACGCCAAGCCTAAACATTGCTCCTGGAATCTCATTTAAGAATTCAGCGAAATCCTCAGCTCCTAATGATGGTTTTTGTAATTCAATAACATTTTCTAGACCTAAAACCTTAATTCCAGAATCTCTTATGACTCTATTAATTTCAGAATTATTATTAACTGCTGGAGTGATTTCTCTAAATATTACTTTTGCTTCAGCTCCGCAACTATTGGCTAAAGAATTGATATTTTCATCGAGCCAATTACCAATATTCTTAAATACTTCACAATTAGTGGATCTAACCGTACCAATTAAATTAACCTTTTCTGCAAGAACATTGAATGCATTGCCACCATTTATTTTCCCAAAAGTTATTACTACAGGATCTAGAGGGTCTAACTTCCTTGTTATCGATTCTTGAATTCCTGAGATAACTTTAGAGGCCACCCAAATAGCATCAACTCCTTCATGAGGTCGAGCACCATGGCCTGATTTTCCTTTAATCTCTACCTTAAGTTCTCCCGCAGCTGCAGTTAAACTTCCTTCTTTAATGCCAATAGTCCCTACGGATAAATCGGGGTAGACATGAACTCCCAAAATATGGGTTAAACCATTAGTTGCGCCATCCTTAATCATCCATTTAGCACCACTTGCAATTTCTTCAGCAGGCTGAAAAATTATCCGAGTCCCAAAATTTAGTTTTAAATCCTTAATAATTTTTGCCACACCCAATCCAATGGATATATGCAAATCATGACCACAGGCATGCATCACACCATCTACTTTTGAAGAAAAAGTTAATTTAGTTTCCTCAAATATTGGCAAAGCATCCATATCCACTCTTAAACCTATAATGCCTTTATCTAAGGGGCCAAAATCAGCTACAACTCCTGTCCTGCCTATAGATTCCCTAACATTCCAACCAATATTTTTTAAAAAACCACTTATCAAGATCGCTGTTTGATTTTCAAGACCACTTAATTCAGGATGTGCATGAATATGTCTTCTTAATTTAATTAATTCATCATTAAACGAATCAATTTTTTTATAAAACTGATCTCTATTCATTTACTTATTTTAAATCGATAAAGTTCATTAAATCTTTAATTGGTTGTGGTGGCCATCTTCTTATTTCTTTTAACCATTCTTCATCACTATATCTAGGATCTAATTCAGTTACAGCAATCCAATTACTCTCTGCGTTCCCAGATTCACCCTTAGACCAATTCAAAGCTGTTAAAGCCGCCCTGGCATCTGCAAAAGTTGGATAACGTCTAATTAATTTTTTTAATTCTTTTTCTGATTCATCAATGTTTCCCAACTGGAAATCTGCTAACGCCTTACTCGACCTAGCCATGGCAAATCCAGGATTATATAAAGCAGCTTTTGAAAATAAATCTCTTGCTTTTTTCCAATGTGATGTAGATCCTTCTACATTAGCCAAATTATATAGTGCAGAGAAATTTTGACTATCTTGCGAAATAACGAACATATAATCTTTTTTCGCTTGCGGCCATAAACCCAATGCTTCTTCTGCTATACCCCTGTTAATGTAGGGATCTATTTCCGCAGGATTCAAACTTATTGCCTTATTTTGGTCATCTATTGATCCCTTTACATCTCCTATAACAAGTCTTACATTTCCTCTATTGCTCAAACCTGCAGCATCATCAGGATAAGAATCGAGATATTGATTCCATTCTTGTAAAGCGAGATTAAATTCCCCTGCTGAACTTAGGTCTAATGCATTTTTAAACAAATCTTCTCTCAAAGATAATGAATAGCATGGTGCAATATAAAAAATATTCAAAAAAACAAAAATTAATAAAAAACAAACCTTAACTTTTTTAAAAGTTATCATTTTTTGAATCAATGTACTTTTTTCCTAAAGCAGTAAGTAATCTTCCTCGAGGAGTTCTTATGAGGAAACCAATTTTGATTAAATATGGCTCAACTACAAATTCTAACATTGAAGAATCATCACCCAAGCCAGCTGCAATAGAATCAAGGCCAGTTGGAATATTATTGTTTTGGTTAAGAAAAGATAAATAGCTTCTATCTAAAGTATCCAAACCTTTTTCATCTATTTGGTAAGAATTTAAAGCTTTTTTTATTAAATTAACGGAGATCGTATTAGTTTTCTTAATAACTTGAGCATAATCTCTCACTCGTCTTAATAATCTTAAAGCAATTCTTGGAGTCCCTCGAGATATCTTTGCTAAATCATAAGATGCATTATCATCTAAATTGAGGTTTATTAATCGGGAAAAATTAATAATTATTTGTTTTAATTCATCATAAGTATAAAATTCAATTTTCTGAGAAATACCAAATCTATCTCTTAGAGGTGCACTTATTGAGGCTAATTTTGTTGTCGCACCAATCAGAGTAAACCTAGGAAGATTAATTGTTCTGCAACGAGCTCCTCTATTAGCTCCCATAGTTAAGTCGAGTCTAAAATCTTCCATTGCAGAATATAACAACTCTTCAGTTAACCTATTTAAGCGATGTATCTCATCGATAAATAAAACTTCACCTTCTTTTAATCCAAGAAGTAAACCTACAATATCTCTAGGTCTTTCGATTGCTGGTGCAGTCGCTATCCTACATTTTGTATTCAATTCATGAGCTATTAAAAAAGCAAGAGTAGTCTTACCTAAACCGGGCTGTCCATATAAAAGAGTATGCTCCAAAGGTTCTTTTCTAAAAATTGAAGCATCTATAGCTATTCTTAAAGAAGATTTAAGTTGTTCTTGGCCAATAAATTCTTTTAAAGTAAGAGGCCGAGCTAAGTTCAGATTATTATTTCTCTTTTCTTCTGGAATAATTTTTGAATCAACTAGCCTAAGCTCTTTTTTGCGAAGAGAAAACTCATTATCGCCTATATTAGAAGAAATTATTGCCATAATGAAAGGTTAATTGCAATTGTTCTGAGTAGAAAGATTTTTTACAACTAAAATGGCAAAAAATTCAAACAAAGTAAAAAAAAATACTAATAAAGAAATTAATTTTAAACTTCTAGCTGAAAATAGATATGCAAAATTTCAATATGCAATATCTGAAACAATCGAAGCTGGAATTGAGCTTTTAGGTACTGAAGTAAAGTCCATCAGAAACGGAAAAGCAAATTTAAGAGATGGGTACTGTTCATTTAGAGATGGTGAGATCTTATTATTAAATGTTCACATTTCACCACATAAAAATGTGGGGTCTTTCTTTAATCATGATCCATTAAGAAATAGAAAGTTGCTACTACATAAAAAAGAAATAATAAAAATGAAATCCAATACTGAAAAAAAAGGAATGACTATTGTTCCATTATCTCTTTACTTAAAAGGTTCATGGATAAAACTAACTATCGGAGTCGGAAAAGGAAAAAATTTACACGACAAACGCCAAGATGAAAAACAAAAAAGTATAAAAAAAGAAATTAGCTCTGCACTAAAAAGATAAAAATATTATTCAGACTTATTAAAATTATGAATCTAAACTGACTGAGGTAGGAGGTGGAGAAGGATCTGGATCTGCAATTAACATATGCTGTAAGACAGTTTCAGGCCTCTCACTATCTCTCCATCGAATTTTGTATGCAGGCATTTTTGTACCTCTACTTGTCGTTTGCTCAACTGGTTCAATAACCCATCCTCTTCTTGATCGGCCTTGAGGATTTCTTTTTACTACTGCATCCGCGTGTTTAAAACGGAAACCAACACGTTCACCACTCATTTAAAAATTTCGTATTGGAATAATTTATTTATTTTACTTCATTCAAGGGTAGTTTTTCATTTTTTTTGGAAGTTATTTCTGGTTTTAACAATGGAAAGGGAATTACATCTCTAATTGATGCACTATTAGTAATTAACATAATTAGCCTATCAATACCTATGCCTAATCCTCCAGTAGGCGGCATACCAATCTCTAAGGCATTCAAGAAATCTTCATCTATGCAGTGAGCTTCAAGATCTCCTTCATCTCTAAGAGATTGCTGTAATTGCATTCTTTCTCTTTGATCTACTGGATCTATCAACTCACTAAATGCATTTGCTAACTCTCTACCAACAATGAATAATTCAAATCTCTGAACCATTTCTTTATTATCAAGATGAGGCCTCGCTAAAGGAGAAATTTCAATAGGGTAATCGATAACAAAAGTGGGTTCTATAAGTTTTGATTCTACTTTTTGCTCAAAGACCTCATTTAAAAGTCTTCCCATAGTATTAACTTTATTAGATAAATCAACATTTATACTTTCAACTGCTTGTTTTGCTGCTTGAAAGTCTCCACTGAAAGAATCAAAATCAATACCTGTATATTTTTTGACAATATCTTTCATCGAAATTCTTGTCCAAGGTTTAGAAAAATCAATTTCTTTATTTTGATAATTTATAGTTAAAGATCCACATGTATCATACAGAACATCTTTAATCAATTCTTCTGTCAAATTCATCATATCGATATAGTCAGAAAAAGCTTGATAAATTTCGACTGAAGTGAATTCTGGATTATGCCTTGTACTTATTCCCTCATTACGGAAGATTCTTCCCAATTCGTATACTTTCTCAAATCCTCCAACAACCATTCTTTTTAAATGTAATTCTGTAGCTATTCTTAGATATAGCGGAATATCTAATGTATTGTGATGAGTTATAAATGGTCTTGCTTCAGCACCACCAGCTTCAGATTGCAGAATTGGAGTCTCTATCTCTAAAAAATTCCTATTATCCAGCCATTTTCTTATAAAACTTATACATTTTGCTCTTTTTTTAAATACATTTCTAGAGTGAGGATTCACTATTAAATCTAAATAACGTTGTCTATATCTTTTTTCAATATCAGTCAATCCATGCCATTTATCTGGTAAAGGTTGTAATGATTTGGATAACATTTCCCATTTTTCAACTTTAATTGAAAGCTCACCTTTATTAGTTTTTTTAATAGTTCCAAAGACGCCTATCCAATCACCAATATCTACCATTTCCTTGATATCTTCAAAAGAAAGTAATTTTTGTTCTTCTAAATTTAAATTAATAATCTTTTTATCCAGATAAAGCTGAATCTGACCTTCTTGATCGCTTATCGTGAAAAAGGCAATTTTGCCCATTACCCTTTTGGCCATCACTCTACCAGCAATAGAAACACTGAAATCTTCCTCTTGACCATTCTCTAAAAAATCAAATTTTTGAGTAAGAAATTTAGTAGTATGTGAAATATTAAAACTCTGTGCATAAGAAGCAAATCCTTTACTAACGAGTGAATTAGCTTTTTGTAAGCGTGCTTCTTTTATTTCAGACAAAATTTATTTAATATATTTGTTTTATTTAATAAAATTATCAGACTATGGTTCAACTTGCCAAAGTTGTTGCTGTTTCGCCAACTCTTTGCGATGCATAACCAATCCCTCGAACAGTTAGTATTAATTCTGGATTTCTTGGATCTGGTTCCAATTTACCTCTTAATCTAGCTACATATACATCTACAACTCTTAAGTCTGCAGCTCTACGAGGAGGATAACCCCATAGCTGTTCTAAAATTTCTGCTCGAGGGAAAACCTTACCAGGCTCGTCAAACAATAATTCGAGGAGGCTAAATTCAGTATACGTTAGGCTAATTCTATCTCCTGCTCTAGAGACTTGCCTGCGATTTGTATCAACAACTAAACTTCCAAATTTCATAACTCCTTTGCCTGAGGGCACTTCTTTAGTTTCAGTAACTGATACAGTTGGGCCCATTCTTCTCAAAATAGTAGCTATTCTAGCTTCTAACTCTTTTGGGCTAAATGGTTTTGATAAGTAATCATCAGCCCCTAAATCCAAACCTGCAACTCTTTCTGAAATAGCTTCTAGAGCAGTTAAGAATATTATTGGTACTACTGATTCAGCTCTAATTCTTCTACAAACAGCAAATCCGTCCATTTTTGGAAGCATAACATCAAGAACTATCAAATCTGGAGAATCCCTGTGAAATGACTCAAGAGCTTCTTCTCCGTTAGTGGCTGAATAAACTTGATATCCAGCTAGTTGAAGCCTTGTAACTAATACCTTCAAAACTGCTGGTTCATCATCAACAACTAAAATTCTTGCTTTTGACATAGTTAAAAAAGATTTCTCGATATTTCAAAGCAAAGAACTATTGCATTGAATGTTTATTCTAACAATTAAAAATATAACATTACGAACCCTCAAAGAGATATTCCTAAGGTTTACAAATTTTTTAAATAATTTGAAGATAAAAAATTTTTTCAAACACTTTAAATTCTAGGAAAAATTTATTACTGCAATTTTCTTCCTGAAAATTTAAACATTCTTAAAAGTTGGGAGCAAAAAAAGGGGGCAAAAAAACCTGTCAAAAAAACTTCAGCTAAGATATTTTTAAAACTGGGAATTAATATCAAAAAATTACTATCTGTAAAATTTCTAAACAAAATTTGTAAAAAATAAAGACTCCCACATAAAAAACTTCCAAAAGAACAAATTAAACCATACCTAAAATGTCCCACCAGAATATCACTATGAAATTTAATTCTCCCAAACAAAAACCCACAAAAAATTAAGCCTGGTATTTGAGTAAAACTATCATCTAAAGTTAGAGAATCTAAAATTAGACCTAAAAACAAACCAAATATTAATCCATTGATTGATCCATTAATCATTGACCAAGGTAATAACCAAAATAATGGCCAATATGGCTGAACACCAAAAAATCCAATCCAGTTAGGGTGCCACAAAAAAATAATTGGGATAAAAATAAAACTTACTATAGATAATTTTTTAAAAAAAAATTTATTCATTAAATATTTACTTTTAAAATTTGTACCCAATCAATTACATGAGGTTTTGCCAAAAGTGAAATTTTTGCTGTTTTTTTTGATTTCAATGTCTCATCTATAGATTGGACAATCCCAATAGGAATATTTGAAGGTAATAACGTACTAGCAGGAGATGATGATACAAAATCTCCGACTTTAATATCAGCATCTTTGGAATAAAGTATTAGGCTCGGATAATCATCTCCTAAACCGACCAGTAATCCATTAATTTGAATTCTATCCACCCAAACGCCTAACTTACTTTCTGGAGAAGTTACTAAAGTTACCGACGAAGTGAATAAAGAAGTATTCTTTACTCTTCCTAATAATCCGCCCGGACCAACCACAATATTACCAATTTCTACTCCATCCTTAGAACCTTTATTTAAAATAATTTGTCTCCACCAACTACCTGTTTTTCTAGAAATAACTACAGCTGAAATATTTTCGTTATTAGATGATTCTTGAAGAGATAAGATTTGCCGCAATCTTAGATTATCTTTTTTAAGAAGATTTAACTTTATTAAATATTCTTGGTCTATACTCTCAAGAAGTATTTCTTTTTGAAATTGACCAGGCCAAAAAGGCTTTGAAATAAAATAATACAAATCCTTATAAAAAGATCCTTTTGATATCCTTACAAAAACTAAAAACAAAAAAATTGCAAACAGTATCCAATTTTTCTTTTTATACCAACGATTAGTAGATATTCGTCGGATACCTAACATAATATTAATCTCTTATGGCATTCCTTATAAATTCAGGAGTGTCAACAACTCTTTTCAGTTTTTTAAAATCATCCAAAACCTCTCCACAACCATTAACTACGCAAAGCAATGGATTTTCTGCTATGTGAGTAAAAATTCCTGTTTCATCGCTTAATAAATCATTAATGCCTCTTACTAAAGCTCCACCTCCTGCAAGCATTATCCCTCTATCAACAATGTCTGCAGCAAGTTCAGGGGGGGTTCGCTCTAAAGTTCTTTTTACAGCTTCTACTATTTTGCTAAGTGTTTCAGCCATGGCTTCTCTTATTTCTCCTGATGTCAAAGTGACTGACCTAGGTAGACCAGATAAAAGGTGTAGGCCCCTAACCTCTAAAGTAGTTTTATCAAAATCATCATCTGGAAATGCAGATCCAATTTTAATCTTGATATCTTCTGCAGTTCTCTCTCCAACAACTAAGTTGTGAACTTTTTTAAGATATAGCGCAATTGACTCATTTATTTCATCCCCAGCTATTCGAACAGATTCACTCAATACGGTGCCACCTAAACTTAATACTGCAACTTCAGTAGTACCTCCACCAATATCGACAATCATAGTTCCAATTGGCTCAGTTACTGGTAATGATGCGCCTATTGCTGCTGCAACAGGTTCATCAATTAAATGAACTTCTCTAGCTCCAGCTAATCCAGCTTCTCTTACTGCTCTTCGCTCAACACTAGTAACTCCACTTGGGATACCAATCACTATTCTTGGCGCTACTATTCCCTTGCCTTCGTTACATTTTTGAATAAATGTTTTTATCATTTGTTCTGCGGCATCAAAATCTGCGATCACCCCATCCCTTAGTGGTCTCACAGCTCTTATATTGCCAGGGGTCCTTCCAAGCATTAATTTTGCTTCTTTACCAACAGCTAGTGGAATGCCTTCTTCTAAATCCATAGCTACAACAGAAGGCTCTTGTAAAACAACTCCCTTTCCTGATACGTGTATCAGAGTATTGGCTGTTCCCAAATCAATACCAATATCTCTAGAAAATTTAAATCTGTTAAAAATCACAATAAGAATTCTTTTTATAAATAATATATCTATTTTTTAGTAAGCTCTCAGAATTCTGTCGTTTAGTTATGAATAGCACGCAAAACTTTGAGCAGAAACTGGAAATATGAGTAGTATTAAAAAAAAAAAAAATTATGGAAATTAACACTATTAACCTAGTTGGCAGAGCAGGAAGAGAACCAGATGTCAGATATTTTGAATCTGGCAGTATCGTAGCAAATTTCACACTTGCAGTTAATAGAAGAAGTAGAGATGAAGAGCCCGACTGGTTTAATTTAGAAATATGGGGCAAGCAAGCACAAATAGCCGCAGATTACATTAAAAAAGGATCCTTAATTGGAATTACAGGAAGCTTTAAAATTGATAGTTGGAAAGATAAAAATACTGGGGAAGATAGATATAAACCAGTTGTTAGGGTAGATAGGTTAAACTTACTAGGCTCCCGAAAAGAGTCTGATAATAACCAATATTCTAATAGTGGTAACTCCAGTCAAATTCCTTTTTAAGATCTATTTTTTTTGAAAAATCTAATAAGTATTCGTATAAAAAAATATAAGAAAATTAAAATTAAAATTGGCTTTACAACATATTTGATTTGATCTAAGTAAGTTTCAATGATTGGATAATTTTCACCAAATAAATAACCTGCATAAGTTAGAAGTGCTACCCAAATCAAGCTCCCAAATGTAGTCCAAATCAAAAATTTTTTTAATGGCATAAGTTCTATGCCTGCGGGAACTGAAATTAAGGTTCTTATACCTGGTACTAATCGGCCCCAAAAAACTAAAGAAACCCCGTATTTATCAAACCACTTTTTACTTTTACTTAAATCATTAGAAGAGATACCAAAATATTTTCCTTGATTATCTAGAAAATTTGAAAGTCTTTTTTCATTTACTAATCTACCTAAATAATACCAAGGCAATGATCCCAAAATAGTTCCAATTAATCCCCAAAAGACTAAAATATAGAAATTTAATTTTTGTTGATAAACGAAAAACCCTCCTAATGGCATTATTATTTCCGAAGGAATTGGAGGTATTATGTTTTCTAAAAACATAGCCAAACAAATAGTGAGGTATGCAATTGTTGAATTCTTTTCAACAGCCAAATTGATATAGTCGGGGATTGAAGTAAGAAAATTAACAAAAATTAAGCTCAAACTTAGTATCTATAAAGCTCTGGTTTATAAGGTCCTTCGACGGATACATTGATATAATCAGCTTGTTTCTTAGTTAATTTTGTTAATTTTGCACCAATTTTATCAAGATGTAATCTAGCTACCATTTCATCTAAATGTTTTGGTAAAACATAAACCTCCTTAGCATATTTTTCTGATTTATTGAAAAGTTCAATTTGAGCTAGTACTTGATTAGTAAAAGAATTACTCATAACAAAACTTGGATGTCCTGTTGCACAACCTAAGTTAACTAATCTACCTTCAGCTAAAAGAATTATTTTATTGCCACTTGGTAAAGTTATGTGATCAACCTGCGGCTTAATATTTTCCCATGGATAATCTCTCAATGAAGCAACATCAATTTCATTATCGAAATGTCCGATATTACAGACTATGGCCTCATCTTTCATCTTGACAAGATTTTTGTTTGTTATTACCTGATAGTTCCCAGTTGCTGTAACAAATATATCTATGTCTTCCACAACATCGTCTAATGTAACAACGCTAAAACCCTCCATTGCCGCTTGAAGAGCACAAATTGGATCAACTTCAGCAACTTTTACAATTGCACCAAGTCCTCTTAGAGACTGTGCTGAACCTTTACCTACATCTCCAAAACCCATTACTAAAGCGACCTTCCCAGCAATCATCACATCAGTAGCACGCTTTATGCTGTCAACTAGAGATTCTCGGCAGCCATATAAATTATCAAATTTGCTCTTAGTTACAGAATCATTAACGTTGATAGCAGGAAAAGGTAAGGCATTTTGCTTTTGCAGTTGATAAAGTCTTGCAACTCCGGTTGTAGTTTCTTCAGTGACGCCAATAATATTACTCTTAATTCTAGAATAGAAGTCACTGTCATTTTCTAACTTAGACTTAATAGAATTAAATAAAGCAATTTCTTCTTCATTATCGGGATTATCTAAAACAGATAAATCTTTTTCTGCTTTACTACCAAGTATCAATAAACCAGTTGCATCTCCACCATCATCAAGAATCATATTTGGAGAGTCTGAACCCCAATCAAGGATATAGTGGGTATATTGCCAATACTCATCAAGAGTCTCACCTTTTTTTGCATATACAGAAATGCCATGATCTGCTATAGCTGCAGCCGCATGATCTTGAGTTGAAAAAATATTGCATGAAGCCCATTTCACTTCTGCGCCAAGATCGACAAGAGTTTCTATTAAGACTGCTGTCTGAATAGTCATATGAAGACTTCCAGCTATTTTTGCACCCTTTAGGGGCTTTTCAGATTGATATTTATCTCTAAGTGCCATTAATCCAGGCATTTCTGTTTCGGCAATTTTAATTTCTTTACGACCAAAATCTGATAAAGAGATATCGGAAATTATGTAATTAGGTGTTGAGGTTTTAACTGAATTTGCGATAACCATATCTAGTAAATACTTTCTTTATTAAACTATAAATGATTATTGTATAGTTTTGTGTTTGTTGAGAATTTAAAAGAGACTTTAAATTTAGGAAAAAAACTCTCACACAAATTAAATCCACAATCAATTGTTCTATTACAGGGTCCAATTGGGGCTGGGAAAACTTCATTTGTTCAAGGGATTGCTAAAGGCTTATCAATCTCTGATGACATTACAAGCCCTACATTTGCTTTATCGCATCACTATAACTCCGGAAGAATTCCACTAATTCACCTTGATTTATACAGGTTAGAAAATGTTTCTTCAGCAAAAGAAGTTTTTTTTTCAGAAGAAGAAGAGGCAATACAAAAACAAGCTATTTTAATTATTGAATGGCCAGAATTAATAGAACCAGTTGTTGATAATTTCTGGAAAATAAAAATTAGTTACGCAAAAAATTATGGAAGGCATTACGAAATAAAAGATCCCAAAAATTTATTAACCTTCACGTAACATGGCTGTGGCTCGATGGCGCCTTCACCAAGACAAGTTAATAATCCACAAACACCTGCGAACTTAATGCAAGCTTCTATCTCTAGTTCATTAGAAGGATAGCCAGAAGAAATTAATTTTGAAATTAAGCCAGCTAGAAAAGCATCGCCTGCGCCAGTTGTATCAATTATTTTTTGTGAAGTAGGAGTTTCGGTAATTCCCTGCAATCCATTGATATACCATGCAATTGGATTTTTTCCATCAGTTATTATTACATCTGGTTTATTAGACAATTGTTGAGATATTAGCAAGGGATTTTCATCCTCAAAAAACAAAGTCGCTTCTTCCTTAGCAAGTTTTAAAACATTTGCATGATTTAAAAATTTCTTGATTAAATTAACTCTCGCGGCTTTACTAATTTTTGATGAAAAACTTGAATGATCCCAAAAGACCTCCCTCCAATTCAAATCAATAACTATTTTGACTGCAAATTTTTTTGCCTGTTTAAGAAGAAAAAAAATAGTCTCTGCTGATATTGGAGATGATAATAAGATCGTTCCAGTAACCAAATATTTTGTTTCTAGAAAAAATTTATCCAAACTTAAACTTTCTTTTTCGATTAATTTCTTACTAAGAACTTCGTCTGCAAAGCATGAATGAGAACTTTCCTCAAAGCCGGAAAAAAAACGATCTCCAAATTGATCTCTATCTACATTAACCACGCGAGTAGATGAATCATTATCTAATTGCAAGAAATCTAAATTAACGTCCAATTCATTAAATTGCGTAATAAATTTCTTTCCATAATCATCACTACCCAAACTTCCTATAAATATTGAATCTATTTTTAATTTTCTTAATGCACAGGCAACATTAGCCGGCGCACCACCCAAAAAATCTGTAAATCCTTGATTTGACTTATTTCTGATTCTGTCTATTAAAGCCTCTCCAATACATATGACTTTTTTCTTTTTCATAAAAAGAACACTTTTTCTTAACTAAGAATAATTTATTAAAAACAAATAATTTTTTTTTGAATTAAAGTTTAATTAAAAGCATATTCATAGTGTCTTTAAATAAATCTGAAACTTGGAATTGGAAAAATTGGGAAATTTCTTGGTCTTTATCAAAAGAATCTACGTCTGAAAAAAATATTAAAATTTTATTAGTTCATGGATTTGGGGCCTCAAAAAACCACTGGAGACATAATCAAGATTTTCTTGGTAAATTTTCCAACTGCTACGCAATTGACTTATTAGGATTTGGAAAAAGCAGTCAACCTAGTGCTTTATTAAATTATGAAACTGAAAAAGAAAACTCAATTAAATATTCATTCGACTTATGGGGTAATCAAATATCAACATTTTGTGCAGAGGTAATAAAATCTCCTGTTTACTTGGTAGGAAATTCAATTGGTGGAGTTATTGCATTAAAAGCTGCTGAAATCCTCAAAGATAAATGCAAGGGTCTCATTTTGATTGATTGTGCACAAAGAACTATGGATGATAAACGTTTAAAAAAAAAGTGATATATTAATGAATCTACTGAGACCCGTCCTTAAAACTATAGTCAGACAAAGAATAATTAGCAATACTCTTTTTAAAAGAGCTGCTAATCGAAAAGTTATAAAGAAAATACTTGAACAAGCTTACCCTTCAGGAAAAAATATCGATAGAGAATTGATTGAAATACTTTATCAACCCTCTCAAAGGAAAAACTCTCAAGAAGCATTTCGTGGTTTTATTAACTTATTTGATGATTATCTTGCTACTGACCTTTTCAATAAGGTTGATGCTCCAATCCAATTGATTTGGGGTGAAAAAGATCCCTGGGAATCTTTAAATGAAGCAAGAGAGTGGAACAAACAATTCAGGAATATTAAGAGATTAGATATTATTAATGGTGCTGGTCATTGTCCTCATGATGAAGAACCTGAAAAAACAAATCAATTAATAAATGAATTTATTCAAGAAACAAAGTAAGCTTCAACATTTTCACTAAGTCTTCTTAAACCTCTTAATCCATCTCGTTCTAGGTTTCTTACTCGATCTCTACTTATCCCTAGTACCCTTCCTATACCAGTAAGAGACATTGGCTCGTCACCATCCATTCCATATCTCATTCTTAAAACCCTACATTGAAGGTCAGGTAATTGATGTAGAAGAGAATGCAAATCACCTCTCATACAATCCATCTCTATTTGTTCATCTGGCAAATCCTCGCCCCCTGCTAGTAAATCTAATAAAACAGTATCTTCACCATCTCCAACTTTAGTTTCAAGACTAACTGGCTGACCAGCTTTACACATCAAATCTTTAACATCATCTTCAGGAAGTTCTACGTATTTCGCAAGTTCACTTACCGTTGGAGTTCTAGACATTTCTTGACTGAGTTCTCTTTGACCTTTTTTTAACTTATTCAACATTTCAGTAATGTGAATTGGTAGCCTTATCGCCCGACTTTTTTCAGCTATTGCTCTTGTAATACCTTGCCTAATCCACCAGTATGCATACGTTGAAAACTTGTAACCTCTAGCTGGATCAAATTTTTCAACTCCTCTAACCAGTCCTATAGTTCCCTCCTGAATTAAATCTAAAAGTTCCATATTTCTTTTTGTATACTTTTTTGCAACGCTTACTACTAATCTTAAGTTTGCTGCGACCATTCTTTCTTTAGCTCTCTGTCCAGCTCTCAATCTTTTTTTTATTGTAGAAATAGATAAATTTAACTTAGTCGATAATTCATCAATACTAGGCTTATCTCCTGTTAATTCAATAATTTCTAATTCTGCTCTTTCAACTTCCATGTACTCTTGAACTTGTCGACCTAAAGTAATTTCTTGCTCATGCGATAGTAATGGAACTCTTCCTATATCCCTCAAATATGATCGAACAAGATCTACATCATTACTAGCTTTGATACTTGCGATTGACGCTAGTTTATTTTCACTTATTGTTTCAGAAGTCATGAAAGTTGAATGATGTTTTGTAAACAATACCATTAAGAAATGTAAAGTTAAACAAAAAAATCCACATTTTTACAAAAATGAGAATAAATACCTAGTCAATTTAGGCTAATGAAGCGTTTAGTAGCCATTTTGCTGTACTGAGATAAATAAATACACCAGCAATATCAGTAACAGTTGTTATGAAAGGAGAAGACATTAAGGCTGGATCCAATTTCATTCTGTCAAACAACAAAGGAAGGATCGCTCCTGTTGTAGCAGCTAAAGTTGTTATGGATATTAAACTTATTCCCACCGCAGAGGCGATTAAAGGCCCTTCTCCTTGCCACCAAGCGAAGGGAAATACTACAAGCATCATGAAAACTCCTAAAAGAGCCCCTGTTATTGCCTCCTTAACTACTGCTTTAATTGCACCAAGAGACTTCAATTTTTTAGTACTTAAACCCCTAATGACAACCGTTGAACTTTGAGCTCCAACATTGCCCCCAGTACCTATAAGTAGTGGAATAAATGCTGCTAATAAAACTATTTCTTTTAATATTTGATCATTCATAGCTATAACTTTTGTCGTTAAACCATTTGCCAAAACCAAAATTAATAACCATAAAATCCTTCTTCTAGCAATAGTAAACAAACTACTTTGGAAATAATCATCTTCATCTCCAGGTTGTACTGCCCCAGCTGCATAAATATCTCTTGTTGCTTCTTGTTCTATGACATCAATTAAATCATCGACAGTTACTATCCCAACAAGTCTTTTTTCTTTATCAACAACCGGGAGAGCTAAAAAATCATATCTTTGTATTGCTCTAGCAACCTCTTCTTGATTAGTATTAGTGGAGATATTAACTACATCTCTTGTCATAACATCTCCAATTGGCTTAGAAGGATCCGCAGTTACAAGGTCTCTTAAGGAGAGAATGCCAGTTAAATGTCTTTCTTTATCTGTAACATATAAGCTATAAATAGTTTCAGTAAATGGTGCTCTTTTTCTAACTAAAGAAAGAGCCTCAGCTGCTGTTTGCATCTCTTTAAGGTCTATAAATTCGGTTGTCATTAATCTTCCAGCAGTTTCAGGCTCATATCCGAGTAATTCAGCTGTTACTTTCCTTTCACCAGGACTAAGAGCAGACAAAAATTTTCGTACAACTTTTGCAGGTAATTCATCAAAGAGTTGAACCCTATCATCAGGGGACATTTTTTCAACTATTTCTAAGACTTCTCCTGAACGAAGTCTTTCTAATAAAGTTTGCTGAACTACTGCATCTAAATATTCATAAACCTCAATCGCTTCGTTTTTCTTTAATAATCGAAATGCTAAGGCCTGTAATATTAATGGAAGGCTTCCAATAGCATCTGCAATGTCAACAGGTTGGGAAGGTTCTAAAAGTAACTTTGCCTCATCATAATTTCCCGCGATGAGCAATTCCTCAAGTTCAATCGTAATATTTTCTCGTGTACTTAAATCTGTAGATAAGGATGCAACTATTTCAAGATTATTTTCTTTCATAAATATA
>QCQW01000001.1 GCA_003212055.1 Prochlorococcus sp. AG-459-A02 | reverse complement strand
TAAGTATTTTTTTTTAATAATTTATTTTTAGTTTTAAAATATTTTCCTATTTTGAATATCTAAAAATTAAAAAAATCGGGATTAAAATCTATATAAAAAAATTTTTTAAACCTTTTAAGAGCTGCTTAGAGCAAGCTAAGGCGATGATGGAGATGAATATGGTTGCGTTTACAAGAGAAGTAGTAAACTAGTTATGAAGGGAAGCAGAATAGAAACTATCGAAGCAGCAAGAAAATAAAAATTAATGGTAATGTTTATAAAAAGTTACCAATTTAGTGGAAGATGTTTAGAAGAATTAAAAGAAAGATAAAAAATATTGTAGAAAATATTGCAGGCATAATAATTTTGAGAAAAGAATATTTTGATCAACTAAACAAAAATTATGAACAACTCTTAATAGATAAAAATCAACTCAAAAAAAAATATAAACGAACCTTAAATAAGACTTTTGGGTACAATCTTACGCGAGATATTTCCAATCGATTTCCGAACTATCACCTCAAAACTATTTTTGATGTAGGGGCAAATGTAGGTCAGTCAGCCTTAAATTACATATCCAAATATCCGTCTGCTGTCATTTATTGCTTTGAACCGATCAAAGAATCTTACGATCAACTCTTAAAGAATGTTGATAATAAAAATCAGGTTCTTTGCTTTAACTTGGCTTTTGGCGATTTTTCCCGTAAAGGAAATATGATTTCAAATGGGACGTCAACAATGAATAGGTTGGTTCATGAAGAAATAGAATCTTTTGGTGATACACAAAAAATAGAATCAGTTAATATATCAACTGTTGACGAATTCTGTAACGCTAATGAAATCAATAACATAAGCTACTTGAAAATTGACACTGAGGGTGGAGACCTCAATGTACTAAAAGGTTCCAAAAATATTTTAAGTACAAAAATCGTTGACTTTGTTGAGGTAGAAGCTGGAATGAATCCTAATAACAAGCACCATGTTCCATTTGAAGCTCTAAAGAAATTTTTAGAGGGTCATAATTATTTTATTTTTGGAATTTACGAGCAAGTTAGGGAATGGCCAGAACGTAAACCCAACTTGCGACGCGCCAATGTAGTTTTTATATCCGAGAAAATGATTCAGAATGCTAGGTAATATGATTTGATTAATATTGCAATCACAAACAATTACTTAATAAAGATTTTGGCATCTTGTGATGCGGCCTCCTAAAAATTTCGGAGCTACTTAGCTACACCTTGAGCACCTATTCGTACTTGTAGTCACTCCCTAGCTACCCTTCTAGCTACCTTTTCTCATCTGAGAATGAAAACAATAAAAAAGAGAGTCTGGGAAACTCTCTAGTATAACTTGGTTTTTAAGAGTCGGGGCGACAGGATTCGAACCTGCGACCTAGTGCTCCCAAAGCACCCGCTACGCAAATTGCGACAGTAGGCTAAAAAAATAAGTGAGGCTATAACTTATTAGTTGCTATTACAAGAAGATTTTTGAGTCTCAAAAAGTAGTAAACATGCAGCAAGGTTATGCATAAATAAGCAGAATCTCGCTCAAATCTCGCTCATTAAATATCAATGTTCTTAAAGTAAATAGCTGAACTTATCCTTGGGAAATTTTTTAATTAATTAACTTATTCCAAAGAATTCCTAATTCTCTTGATTTTCCTGATCGTATAAATTCAGAGATTGTTATGTTTATAGACTTACGATAATTATCTTCAAGATTAGCTCCAAAAATAAAGGCTTGAGGAGTTACATTTGGATTTTTAACTGAGATGACATAATCATCTGGGTTCTCAATATTTGCAAGAATTCTATTTAAAACTGCAATATCTGAAAGTATATGATTTACCTTCCCACTTTTCAAAGCAGATACTAATTCAGGCTCCCCTCCTGTTGCGCGAAGGATTTTAACTTTTGAAGAATCAATAGTGTCACTCTGATTGACTTTATTTTGAAGCCAATCATCCATTTTTGTAGCTTTATTAACAGTTACTCCTGTGTAAACAATATTTCTGATCGATTCATCATTTAAAGCATTGGCGTCTTTTGGAGCATCTCTTTTGAAAATTAATGATGCGGATGAACCTACTAAGGTTGAAATTATAAGTATCCTACTGAAAGCGACAAAGATTACAATCCACATACCTTTCTTTTCTTTAGTTAATTCTCCATATTCTCCAACTACGAAATTGGCAAATTTGTTCATTATTGTGGTTCTTTTTTGTTCTGATAAATCCTTAACTTCGAGATGACCTTTTTCAACTTTGTACAAGAGTATTGATCCTGTTAAGCTCACTGCAGTTAGGATTAAAATTGAATTTAATACAATTGAATCTGAAAACAAATCAACTATAAATAAATTATTTTGTTCTTTTCTTGAGAGAAATCCTAAAGTTCCTTCGGTATAAGGCACAGCATATGTTGCTTTTTTGAGTCTATCAGCAGTTATTTTGTGACAGGAAGCAATAAGATCATATTTCCCAGAAGCCGCATCATCTACTGCCTGACCAAATGTGGGAATAATTGAAAGGTCGTAATGTATTTTGTTTTTTTCTGCAATTGCTCTCCACATATCTACTGAAAGACCTTCGAAATTGCCATCTACTAAGTCAGAACAAGGAAGATAATTATCTACAGTTCCTACTTTTAGAACCCTTTTTTCTTCTGCAGATATTGGCAATAGAGCAAGAAAGGTTAATGGAAATAAAATTATATTTTTATAAAAAAATTTCTTCGTAAGAGATAATTTATACAATTATTTAAGAAAAACTATTACTTACCTTATGATACAAAACTTCAGTATTTGCATCCATTTATACAAAGTCAATGATAGTTATGAAATGGTCAATTTAAATTAATAAAAAAGGATCAAAAATATAATCTTTTAGAATTTTTATCGCAATTACTTTAAAAAATTTTATTCTTGGATTCTTTAAAATATAAGACTTGACTACGCCAAGTATTGCAAGGTATAGCAGAATCTCGCTCAAAGCTCGCTCAGTCTCATTATTCTAAAATGTAACCAATAAAAAAGACAGGCTGGGAAACCTGTCTATAACTTGGATTCTAAGAGTCGGGGCGACAGGATTCGAACCTGCGACCTAGTGCTCCCAAAGCACCCATACGACAAATTGAGACAGTAGGTTAAATAAACAAGTCAGGCTATAGCTTGTTAGTTGCTATATCTACAAAATTACGAGTCTTAAAAATAGGCCAAAGTTATACAAAATTATCCTTAGATATACAATTAATCGCTAAATAATCGCTAAACAAAGACCTAGTGCTTTAGGAGCTGTAAAATATCATTGATTGACAGTCGATCCAACATAGAGGGATAAAACCCTCTTTTTTATGAAAGTAATAAGCGTTTAAAAAGAGCGAACAGGTCGTATATATCAATAATTATTGATTATATCAAAATATTTTGATGCATTTCTTAATCTTTGTATTTCGCTTTTTGTTTGATGCTATAAATAAATTGTCTTCAATCTAAGTGGCTAATGAGTATTTTCAAAAAAACTCTCATTTTATCTTCTGCAATTTCATTGATACTTTCTCCATCTGCGATGGCTTCAAAAAGATTGAGTGGTGCTGGTGCATCATTTCCTTCGAAGATTTATACTAGGTGGTTTTTTGACTTAGCTAAATCTGGAGGCCCTAGAGTTAATTATCAAGCAGTAGGTTCTGGATCTGGAAGAAAAGCTTTCATAGATGAAACTGTTAATTTTGGAGCCTCTGACGATCCAATGAAAGATTCTGATATAAAAAAAGTTACTAGAGGACTTGTGCAAATACCGATGGTAGGTGGAACAATTGCGTTTGGATATAACTACGATTGCGACTTGAAACTAACACAAGAACAAGCTGTTCAAGTAGCAATGGGAATGATTAAAAATTGGAAGGAATTAGGATGTAAGTCAGGTAAATTAACTTGGACGCATCGTTCCGACGGTTCAGGTACAACTAAAGCTTTTACTAATTCTATGGAAGCCTTCTCTAAAACCTGGAATCTAGGTACTGGTAAATCTGTTAAATGGCCTTCGGGAGTTGGAGCAAAAGGCAATTCTGGTGTTGCAGGTGTTATTCAAAACACTCCTGGCGCAATCGGTTATGTAAACCAGTCATACATTAAAGGTAATGTTAAGGCTGCTGCACTTCAAAACCTATCTGGTGAATTCGTTACCCCTAATACTGAATCAGGCGCGATAGCTTTAAATGGAATAACTCTTGATAAGAACTTGGCTGGTAAAAATCCAAATCCTACTGCTAAAGGAGCTTATCCAATAGCAACTTTGACTTGGATACTTGCTTATGAAACAGGTAATGGAAGGAATACTAAGGCAATTCAAGATACATTCTATAAATTGCTCAGCGATGAATACCAAGATAAAGCGCCTGCCTTGGGTTTCGTTCCCTTGAAAGGTGAAATTTTAAAAAAATCAATTGAAGCTGTTGGAAGAATAGGAAGGTAATTTAGAACTAGTAAGCCAAGCAATAAAAATCAAAATAGATGAAGTATATAAACAATACTGCATACCAATAGTGGCATTTTTACCGAGCATAAATAATAAGCCCGATAGTAGGGTTCCAAATAATCTTCCCGCTGCATTAGCCATATAGTAATAACCAACATTTAAACTTACTTTCTCATTATCTGAATAAGCCAAAATCAAGTAGGAATGAGTAGATGAATTCATTGCAAAAATAAAGCCGAATATTATTAATCCAATAACAATTACAGGACCTAATGATTTATCACCGTTTAATGCTCCTGCAATAAATAAAGGAATAACCGTCAAGATAAGTCCCCAAAATTGAACGGTAGTTTTTGTTGGGCTATTATTTTTCCCCCATACTTTTCTAAGTAATGGAGCTAATACTTGAAAGAAACCATAGATTATTATCCATCCACCCAAGAACAGTCCTATTTCTAAATAATCCCATCCAAAAGAAATGTCTAAAAATACTGGAAGAGCTACTACAAACCAGACATCTCTTGCACCAAATAAGAAAAACCTTGCACTTGAAAGAATATTAATACCTTTAGACTTTGAATAAAGGTCTTTAAAAATTGGCTTTCTTTTCATTTTCCCTGAATCTTTAGGAAGACATAAAGTTAAAAAGAATGCGAAGCATAGACCTAAACCCATTATTCCAACTGCATTATTAAAGCCCAATAGCTTGTATAAGAGACCCCCTAGGAAGAAACCAACACCCTTAAGTGCATTTTTAGATCCTGTTAAAATTGAAACCCACTTAAATAATTGTTTTTGACTATTTTGATTATTCTCTTCTGAATCTGGAACTATTGATTTAACGGCACTTTTTGCACTCATTTTATTTAAATCTTTTGCTACCCCACTAAGTGCTTGGGCTAACATAACGTATGAGACGCTAAAGATTATTGACCAATTCTCTTTGACTGGAATCAGCATGAAAAGAGCAAGAATTTGCAGAATTGTTCCTATCCATAAAGTAAGTCTCAACCCATATCTTGCCCCTATCCATCCTCCAAAAAGATTTGTAATTATTCCAAAAAATTCATAGAAAAGAAAAAGTAAAGCAATTTGCAGAGTTGAATAACCAAGTTCATGAAAATGACCAACAACTAGTATTCTCAATGCACCGTCAGTAAGAGTAAATGCCCAATAGTTTGCGGTAACGACACTATATTGTTGAAGGCTAGATAACTTCATAAAAACTAAAATTTATTTTCTTTCTCAATTACATAAGAAGTAAGATCTGCAAGCCTGCAACTATAACCCCATTCATTGTCATACCAGGCATAAATCTTTAATAAATTAGAATTTACAACCATCGTTGAAAGTCCATCAATTATTGAACTTCTACAGTCATTTAAGTAATCAGCGGATACTAAGGGTCTCTCCTCGTATCCAAGAATACCTTTTAAGTATGTTTCAGATGCTTTTTTAAATTCATTATTTACTTGCTCTTCAGTTACTTCCTTATTTAATTCAAAAACTATATCGGTTAATGAGGCGTTTAGAAGTGGAACCCTTACTGCATGACCATTTAGTTTTCCTTCTAATTCAGGGAAAATTTCAGCAATCGCATTAGCTGATCCAGTTGTAGTAGGTATTAAGCTTTGCATGCATCCTCTTGCTCTTCTTAAGTCACTTTTGTAAAAATCTACTGGAGATTGTGTATTTGTAACGTCATGAATAGTTGTTATAACCCCATGTTTAATTGAGAAATTTTCATTAACAACTTTTACGATGGGAGCCAAGCAATTTGTAGTACAGGATGCTGCTGTAATTAATTTATGTTTTTCAGGTTTATAAAGGGCTTGATTAATTCCATAAACAATATTAAGTGCTTGTTCCCCTCCCACAATTCCTTTCACAGGACAAGCAACTATTACTTTTTTTATTCCAAGAGAATCAAAGTATGGATTTAATTCTTTAGGAGCTTTGTTTTTACCTGTACATTCCAAAACAAGATCAACCGAAGATTTATTCCATGGAACATCAAGATAGTTCTTTATTGATGTAAAGGAAATTTTTTTATCTTCAATTATTATTTCGTTGTCATTCGAAGCTATTTTTTTATTCCATTTACCATGAACAGAATCAAACTCTAGTAAATGAGATGCAGTTAAAGAATCCCCATTAATTTCATTTATATGAGTTATTTCAATATCTTTTCTTTCCCATAAAATTCTTAAAACTAACCTACCAATTCTTCCAAATCCGTTAATTCCAATTTTCATAGAAATATCAAAACCTAATATAATATATATCAAAAATAATTGATATATCAATAATTCTTGATATGTGTAATTAAATTTTTTAGGTTAGTATTTAAAAAGTTAATGATCTTTTGATTTTGTTAGAACAACTTAAAAAGATTGATAGTGATCAATTTATTGGGATAATGGAGTCCCTCTCAGATCCGATTAGAATAAATATTCTTGAATTAATGATGGGTGGAGAGATATGTGTTTGCGACATAGTTAAAGTAACTGGATTATCTCAATCTAAAATTTCCTATCATATAAAAATCCTTAAGGATTCAGGTCTTATCTCTGATAGACAAGAAGGTAGATGGGTTTACTACAAATTAGATTTGGAAGTATTATCAGATATTAAAAATTGGATGGGTAATTTAATTCAGTCATCATCAAGTAAAAGGTCTTGTGAATAAATGGTTTTTAACCTATTTAGGTTTTTTACTCATTACATATAAATAATTTTTAAATTGAAAATTAATTCTCAGGGTTGGAGTTTAATTTTCAGTATTGGAACTTTATTGATTATTTTATTTATTTAGAGGTTTAATGAACCTAGTGATGATTAGCGATTAACTGGACAAAGTTATACAAGGCTATACAAATAATCGCTATTTAATCGCTATTTAAATTATTGAGACTTCTGAGAAATAAAAAAGCGAGTTGGGAGACTCGCTAGTATGACTTGGTTTTTAAATGGTCGGGGCGACAGGATTCGAACCTGCGACCTAGTGCTCCCAAAGCACCCGCGCTACCAAGCTGCGCCACGCCCCGCTCATAAGATATTAGTTCATAACAGACATCTATAAAAGACCAAATTGCCAAATTTTTTATAAAAAATCACTTTTTAGGCTGGAAAATGAGTTTTTTGACTATTTTGTCACTAAATAAATTGATGTTTTGTCACTAGAAAAAAGATGTCTAACTTTGTCGACACCTTTAAGGGAAAATGTCCTACCAGTTTTAATGCTCAACTCTAAATTGTATTAATTAACTCTTTTTATTAGATACTTTGAATTATATTTGTTTGATTGTATTTTTTAATGATTAAAAGAATTCTTAAGCCGCTTGAGATTTATATCCTCTCAGTAGCTTTCTTCTTCTCCGTCTCTTTCGACAGAAATTTAAATCTTGAAGATGTTGAAGAATCACCAGCTAAAAAACTTTTGGAAAATATTCATCTAATTTTGGATTCATTTACTAACTATGAACATCCACTTGGAGCTTTGTTTTTGATTCTCATCCTTGGATTAATTATTTGGGGACTTTTAGGAAAAGAATCAAGGCTGGCAAGTGATATTTATGGAATTATCTTGAGCTTTGCATGGTTTTTGGAACTTGTATCGATGAATTTGCTTTTGGTGTCACCTCTAAAAGATCCTGTTTTACTTTTAGTTGAATTAGTTTTATTTGTACCAATAGTGTTAATTGGCTTTTCATGGTGGTATTGGAGACTAAATCATCAATCAAGAATAGGAAAAGGCAAGGAAGCAATTACTTTTGATAAAAAGCCTACTCCATTTAGTTATTTTGCAAAAACTGCATCTGTTGTTGTAAGTGATACTACAGAACACGGTGTTTGCGAAACAGATGTTGCGCGAATGATTCGAATTCTTAATGGGTTTGTTGTTTTAGATATCTTTGGATTAACTCTTTCAAGAGCAGTAGGACTTGTTATTACCTAAAAATTAATAAATTGCAAAGGCACCCGCGCTAGTAAAAGTTTGTCACTAAGCGTCACTATATGGGTTGTTATAAAAGTAAGAAAGTCAGTTATTGCAATCAGTCTCGTTAGTAAAAAGGTATGCTCCCAAAGCACCCGCGCTACCAATCTGCGCCACGCCCCGTTCATAAAACTTTAGTTCATAACAGTCATCTATAAAAGACTAATTTCCTAAAATTTTTATAAAAAATCACTTTTAAGTCTAGAAAATGATTTTTTATTTACTATTTTTCAGTAAAAAACTTGTTCTATTAACCCTATACATTAATTTATTCAAATCAAGAAATTACTTAAAAGTTGCCTTTGAAATTTTATTAAATTACGACATATTTATAATATAAATTGAATTCCATAAGGATATCCATCTGAATTTCTTTCGAGAATTTGAAGTATGCAAAAATTAGAAGATTTGATTCTCACATATAAAGATTTTCCAAAAAAAAGGGATCTATTTTAAGGACGTTCTCGAAATTCTTCAAAATCCAGATATTTTTCAAGAGCTAATTTTAAAAATGTCTTCAAACAAATTTTTAAAAAATGCTGAAGCAATAATTTCCATAGATGCGAGGGGATTTATTTTTGGTTCTGCAGTTGCTCTAGAATCATCTAAACCCATGATTGTTGCACGAAAACCTGGAAAACTACCAGGACAACTATTAACAAGAGAATATGATTTGGAATATGGAAAAAATTCCCTTTCAATACAAAATAATGCCCTGAAAAAATTCAATTCTTTTGTAATCATAGATGACTTGTTAGCAACAGGAGGAACAGTTAATTGTGTCTCAAGGTTGCTTCAAGATCAAGGGAAGGAAGTTTTAGGTTTAATAACCGTTGTCGAATTGAAGGAATTGGAAGGTAGATTAAAACTAGATTTTCCAGTTCAGTCAATGATTACGTTTTGAGAGAAAAGGATAGTGAAGTTTTTTGATAAAGTAAATTTAGTCAGTTTTTTTATCAATTAATAAATTACAAAAATCCTTATTTTAAAATTGATAAAGAATTTAAGAGTTAATCCGAATATGCTTATATGATTCCTACCGATCCTGCTGTAAAACCAACTGCAATAAAAAAAACGAATTCTAGTAAATCTCTAGGTAAAGAATTCACAAATAAATTGAGATGAGTCATTTGACCTTGTGCTCCTCAGGTTTAAAATTTTTGAAAATCTAACTAATTATTTTTTCTGTTGAGGAAAATTAAAGTCTTTTTTTCTTTTTTCTAAAGATTTCAGGAAAATAAAACCTTAAAAGGAAATAATTTTCAAAATGCCAATAAAAATTTAAGCAAGTTGATTTACTGCTCAAATTCTCTTTAAATGCTATATTTTTTATTATCAAAGAAAATTAAGAGATTTTATGGATTATAAAAAGAAATCCTTAAATAAATTAAATCAAAAAGAAAGCTACGAGGAAATTGACACTAGGTTGGCTTCTGGATGGTATGTTGATTCAGTTGATAATACAAAAAAGAAAAAATACAAAACAGAAAAAGTTTCTTTCAAAATTTCCAAAAAAAATATAATTTATGAAAATAATCTATATAAGTAAACTAGAGAAATAAACCACTAAATAAAAAAAACTGATTGTATAACTTTAGAAAGTGGCACAATTAGATGGAAAATGTAGCCGTTAATACTTGATTTCGTATACCTAAATACACTATCTTAAGGTGTACTTTAAATTTCGTGTGAGGAAATTTATGAAGCTTTTTAAAAGCTTGCTAGTAGCACCAGCGACTTTAGGCTTACTTGCGCCTATGTCCGCTACTGCAAACGAAGTCACTATTAATGACTTCAACCCTGCTGAAGAACTTGCTATTACTAACAGTCGCGTAGACGGTTTAGAAGCAAGACTAAATAATTTCGAAGCTGGTAGTTTTTCTGAAACAACATCAGCATCATTTGGATCTACTTTTTATGTAGGTGCTGTTGAGAATGGAGATTCTGAAGCAACTACATTCAGTTACGACTTTGCACTTGATCTATCAACATCATTTACTGGTGAAGATTCATTCGATGTAGCTTTGATCGGTGGTAATGCTGATGGCACAACTGTTGATAGCTACATGGGTGGAGACGGAACTGGTGATGCTTTAGTACTTGATGGAGTTTCCTATACATTCCCATTAGGTTCAGCTATGGTTATCGTTGGTGATGGCGTAGGTCCTGATGATATGAATACTGGAGCATGTGCTTACAGTGCATTCACTGATCTTTTAGGTGACTGTGGTACAGCAAACGTTGGTGGTTCTGGCGACTCTGGTTTTGCTGTCGGATATGACTTCGGTAATGGCTTTACCATGGCTGGTGGTGCTGCTGGTGGACAAACTGAAGGTTTATTCACAGAAGAAGATGCATCTAGCTTTGCTTTAGAGGGTGCTTATACAACTGATACTTTTGGTATTTCAGTTGCTTACACAGATGATGAAGATGTTAGTTACTGGAGTCTTCAAGGAGCGCTTACACCAGACGGTTTCCCATCTGTAAGCGTTGGTTACGAAACTGATGATGATGATGCAGATTCAATTTTCGTAGGTATCACATTCGAAGAAGTTGGCCCTGGATCAGTAAGTCTAGGTATGGCTTCAATAGAATTAGCTGAAGATGACAACTATCAGTATGAACTTTCATACTCATATCCATTAAATGACGGAATGACAATCACTCCTGGTGTTTTCATTGCTGAAACTGATGGTGATGATGAAACAGGTGTAGTTGTAACTACAAGCTTTAGTTTCTAAATAACTTCTAAATAATAAGTTTAGAAAAAACCTACACACTAAAAGACCTGCTTAATTGCAGGTCTTTTTTTTGATTTTGTGCCTATGTCTGATTTGTCATACATACCCTTAATTTTTTCTTAGATCCTTGTTACTATATCAATAATATTCTGTGTGAGGAATTTATGAAGCTTTTTAAAAGCCTGCTTGTAGCACCAGCATTATTGGGTTTATTAACACCCATGACTGCTAAATCTAATGAGATTGATCTAGGTACTATTTCTAACTTCAATCAAAACACAATTGATCTTGATTCAAACTCTTTTCAATCAAATTCAGATAAAAAATCTATTCTTTTATCTGGTGGGGAAGGTCTAGTTGAGGAGTCTGTTGTTGAGAGTTCATTTTCTGAAACAACATCAGCATCATTTGGATCTACTTTTTATGTAGGTGCTGTTGAGAATGGAGATTCTGAAGCAACTACATTCAGTTACGACTTTGCACTTGATCTATCAACATCATTTACTGGTGAAGATTCATTCGATGTAGCTTTGATCGGTGGTAATGCTGATGGCACAACTGTTGATAGCTACATGGGTGGAGACGGAACTGGTGATGCTTTAGTACTTGATGGAGTTTCCTATACATTCCCATTAGGTTCAGCTATGGTTATCGTTGGTGATGGCGTAGGTCCTGATGATATGAATACTGGAGCATGTGCTTACAGTGCATTCACTGATCTTTTAGGTGACTGTGGTACAGCAAACGTTGGTGGTTCTGGCGACTCTGGTTTTGCTGTCGGATATGACTTCGGTAATGGCTTTACCATGGCTGGTGGTGCTGCTGGTGGACAAACTGAAGGTTTATTCACAGAAGAAGATGCATCTAGCTTTGCTTTAGAGGGTGCTTATACAACTGATACTTTTGGTATTTCAGTTGCTTACACAGATGATGAAGATGTTAGTTACTGGAGTCTTCAAGGAGCGCTTACACCAGACGGTTTCCCATCTGTAAGCGTTGGTTACGAAACTGATGATGATGATGCAGATTCAATTTTCGTAGGTATCACATTCGAAGAAGTTGGCCCTGGATCAGTAAGTCTAGGTATGGCTTCAATAGAATTAGCTGAAGATGACAACTATCAGTATGAACTTTCATACTCATATCCATTAAATGACGGAATGACAATCACTCCTGGTGTTTTCATTGCTGAAACTGATGGTGATGATGAAACAGGTGTAGTTGTAACTACAAGCTTTAGTTTCTAAATAACTTCTAAATAATAAGTTTAGAAAAAACCTACACACTAAAAGACCTGCTTAATTGCAGGTCTTTTTTTTGAAAGAGTAATTTGCAAGAACAGATGATATTGTTATATTTAACTTCTTAAGTAAAACTATCAAAAATAGATTAAGTAAAATTCTATAAAAATTTATTGCTGTTTAATTTAATGTCACCAATATTTAAGTGTTTAATTTGTAGAAAAGATATTGAGAGATCTACTAAGACTTTTTGGATTAAAAGGGGTCATCTTTTATGTTCAACTTGCTTAGACAATATAGATAAAGATAAAAAAAAACCTTGATAGTATCAAGGTAAAAAATAAGTAAAATACTAGTCAAAATAAATAAACTTTGAATATTTTGACGGAGTATTTTTAAATAAACAGTTTAAGTAAAATCTAACATAATTAGCATGATGTGAGATTTCGCAATAATTAACTTAAGATTATAAATAATCATAAGTAATTTTCTAGAACAGAAAAATTAATATCAACCTTTTTAATAAAACAATATCTAACCTTTTTTCAAGTTTTAAAAAAGTTAAAAATATTGGGGAGTTAATTAAAACTGAGTGCTAGAAAAATAAAAAAATTGTTTAAGAAAAAATCTTAAAACCATCCTGGTATTATTTGACCTGTAGTTACGTATGCACCTACTGCTGCAACAAAACCTAGCATTGCTGCCCAGCCATTAAAACGTTCTGCTTCTGGAGTCATGATAAATAAAAAAGTATTTGTAAATTATTGTAACAGCATTTATGAAGCTTTGTAAAGTATTTTTTTAATTTTTATTTTTTTTTGAGATTTTATTATTTAAATTTTCAAAAAAAGCAAAAATGATACATAAATGTGTTGATATGGTTTATTTGCGTATTTACTTTAAGGATTTTATTAAAGTAATTCTCATTTGAATTGGAGTTTTGAAATAAAACAAATTTATGTCAATATCTCTCTGCGATTTAATAAGTTTGAGTAATGTTTTTTGAAATTTGATCCGCACAATTAATAATTCATGAATAATTTAAAGAGTTATAAATTTTGAGGTTCAATATTAATTCTTAAACATAGTGATTTATTTTTTTTACTCGCAAATTTCATTTGTTTCAAACAACAAATATCGAGAAAAATGTATAAAACAACATTTTAAATAAGTTGTTTGGTTTGTTTTAAATTTAGTTAATTTTTGTTGAATATCTTTATTATCTTTAAATTTCACTCAATTTAGAAAATGTGGGTCGCCTGAGATTCGAACTCAGGACCAGCCGGTTAAAAGCCGGATGCTCTACCGCTGAGCTAGCGACCCATTTTGTAAAATTGAGTACATTTGAAATTATCCCTTTTAAAGGTAAAAAAAACAACTTTTTATCTCAAGTTGAACAATAGAAAAACAATTCTTAACTTATGGACTAAAAAATTAAAATTTCTCTCTAAATTTGCAGTTAAAAGTTAAAATGGTTTAATAAATAAAAAAAATTCTAAAATGCTCAGAACAATCGTAGTTTTTGCCCCCGTCATCGCTGCTTTAGCTTGGGTTGTGTTTAATATACAAAAACCAGCAAGAGAGCAATTTAATAGAGACTTTTTGGGCAAGGATTAATCCAATTTGATAGATAAAGAAGTAATAGTTATTGGAGCTGGTCTTGCGGGATCTGAAGCTGCTTGGCAAGTGGCAAATTCTGGTATACCAGTCAAATTAGTTGAGATGAGACCCATTAAATCAACTCCAGCTCATCATACTTGTGAATTTGGAGAATTGGTTTGTAGTAATAGTTTTGGAGCTTTAAGTCCTGATAGAGCGTCAGGTTTATTGCAAAAAGAACTTAGGATTTTTAAATCATTGATAATTCAAACAGCAGACAAATTCGCTGTTCCAGCTGGAGGTGCTTTGGCGGTTGACAGATCAAAATTTAGTAATGCTTTAACTGAGGCTTTATCTGAGCATCCTTTAATAGAAATCAAGAGATTTGAGCAATTGGATCTCCCAAGCAAAGAAAATATAACGATCCTCGCAACTGGACCCCTAACTGCCGATAAGTTGTCCTATAAAATTCAAGCTTTTACAGGTATCGATGAATGTCATTTTTTTGATGCTGCTAGTCCTATTATTTATGGAGATACTATTGATCAAGAGATTGTATTTAAAGCTAGTAGATACGACAAAGGAGATCCGGCATATCTTAATTGCCCTGTAGATAAAAATGATTACATCAATTTCAGAAATGAACTAATAAAAGGAGAACAAGCTAATTTAAAAGGCTTTGAGAAAGAAACAGCTAATTTCTTTGAAGCTTGCTTACCAATTGAAGAAATTGCTAGAAGAGGAGTAGATACAATGCGGTATGGTCCCTTGAAATCTATCGGGTTGTGGAACCCAAAATGGGGAGATTTATTTGATAGGGAAAATAGATTAAAAAAACGACCTTATGCAGTTGTCCAATTAAGGAAAGAGGATTTAGAAGGGAAATTGTTAAATATGGTAGGATTTCAAACTAACCTCAAATGGTCAGAACAAAAAAGAATATTTAGGATGATTCCTGGTTTAGAAAAGGCTGAGTTTGTACGTTTTGGAGTAATGCATAGAAATACTTTTTTAGAATCTCCAAAATTACTTTTACCAACATTGCAATTTTTGAAAAGAGAAAACCTTTTTGCAGCGGGTCAAATAACGGGGACGGAAGGTTATGCAGCGGCAGCAGCAGGAGGATTGCTTGCAGGAATAAATGCATCCTTATTAGCTAAGGGTAAAAAAACAGTAAGTTTTCCTAATGAATCTATGATTGGTTCTCTAATAAATTTCATCAGCAACAAAAATCAAATATTGTCTAATCAGAAAAAGAATAAATTCCAACCAATGCCTGCTTCATTTGGCTTAGTTCCCGAACTAACAAAAAGAATAAAAGATAAAAGATTAAGGTACAAAGCTTATCAAGAAAGATCTACAGAAGCCATAAATGATTTTAAAAATACACTTGATGCTTTTTTTGAAAAAGACCATTTACTCAGCAAAATTTACTAAGATAAATTATTAAAGATCCAAAAATGAAATTTAATAAGGAAAATTTTGATGCAATTATTATTGGCTCAGGAATAGGAGGCTTAGTAACAGCATCACAATTAGCTTCTAAGGGAGCTAAAGTTTTAGTCCTTGAGAAATATATTATTCCAGGAGGAAGTGGTGGCTCTTTTAAGAGAAAGGGTTATACCTTTGATGTTGGCGCTTCAATGATATTTGGATTTGGAGAACAAGGTTATACCAATTTATTAACTCGTGCTTTGAAAGATGTAAATGAAAAATGTGAAACTATCCCTGATCCTGTCCAACTGGAATATCATTTGCCACACAATTTTAATATTTCTGTAGATAAAAATTATGAGCAATTTATAAATAAATTATCAGCGAGTTTCCCCAAAGAAAAAAAGGGTATCAAGAAATTCTACGATACTTGCGCAAGTGTATTTAAATGTTTAGATTCAATGCCTCTTTTATCAATAGAGGATCCAAGTTATCTTTTTAAAGTTTTCTTCAAATCTCCATTATCTTGTTTAGGGTTAGCGAGATGGTTACCAGTAAATGCAGGAGATGTTGCGAGAAAGTTTATAAAAGATCCTGAACTTTTAAAATTCATCGATATCGAATGTTTTTGTTGGTCTGTAATGCCAGCGCTCAAAACTCCTATGATTAATGCGGGAATGGTTTTTACTGATAGGCATGCTGGAGGTATAAATTATCCAAAAGGGGGAGTTGGAACAATAGCAGATAAGTTAGTTTCTGGGATCCAAAAATTAGGAGGTAAAATTAGATACAAAGCTAATGTGACTGAGATCTTTATAAAGGATGAGAAAGCGGTAGGAGTTAAGCTTTCAAATGGAGAAGAGATTTATTCCAACATTATTGTATCCAACTCTACTAGATGGGATACATTTGGATTAAAAAATAACAATAAAGGATTAATTTCGAGTAGAAACGTGCCAAAAAGTGAATATAAGTGGTCAGAAAAATATAAACCCTCACCTTCTTTTGTTTCGATTCATCTTGGGGTAGAAAAAAATCTAATAACCGATAATTTTAATTGTCATCATATAATCGTTGAAAATTGGGATGAATTAGAAAGTGAAAAAGGAGTTATTTTTGTTTCTATACCTACCTTGCTTGACTCTTCTTTGGCTCCAAAAGGTAAACATATAGTACATGCATTTACACCTTCATCAATGCGTGAATGGGAAGGCCTATCAAGAAAAGAATATTTGCAAAAGAAAGAAAAATACTTTTCATTTCTTGTTGAAAAAATATCAACTATTCTTCCTAATCTTGAACAAAATATAGATCATAAAGAAATTGGTACTCCCAAAACTCATAAAAAGTTTCTTGGAAGATATGAAGGTAGTTATGGACCAATCCCTAATAAAAAGTTGCTTGGACTTTTGCCAATGCCTTTCAACACTACAAAAATTAAAAACCTTTATTGTGTAGGTGATTCATGCTTCCCTGGTCAAGGACTTAATGCAGTTGCTTTTAGTGGATATGCATGTGCTCATAAAATAGGTGCAAAATTAAACATAAACAGTGTTAAATTGCCAGAATAAACGAATCCCTTTAAATAAATGATAGAAAAGTTTAAAACTCTTTTTTTTGTGAAAAGTTCATTAGTTTCTTTATATTTAGCGCTTACAATTCCTATCCCATTTGTCACAATTGATAGATTAAAAATACCCTCTATTATTACATTCTTCTTAGGTCTTTATTTAATAATCAACATAACGAGTGAATATGTAGAAACTTGTGATAATAAAATTTCATATAAAACAAGCTTTATTTCTAAAACCTTAGGGAAAAAAAATTGGGAGGTTTTGTGGAAAGATATTAAGTTAATCAAATCTTTACCAACTAGTCAGGGTAGTAAAGTTTATTACTTTAATACTTATCAAGGTGATAATTTCCTTGTCCCGCAAAGAGTAGAAAATTTCGAAAAATTTGTATTAATTGTTTCGAGGAATACTGGCATTGCTACTAATGAAATATCATATATATCACCACTATGGACATATAAATTACTGACATTACTATCAGTTTTAATGGTTATTGGCGAAATTTTTGCTTTTGTAAATTAAATATTATCAATACTGAATCGATAACCTTGTTGTCTAACAGTGGTTATTCCCCCACCTTCTCCCAATCCAGCCTGTTCTAATTTTCTCCGCAAAGTTAACACCTGAGTATCTACAGACCGTGGACCTCCACTGAAGGGCGGCCAGGCCATCCTTAAGAGCTCTTGACGGCTCCTTACCATTCCTGGTGGCATTAAGAGGGCGCAAAGCAGTGCAAACTCCCTAGGACTTAATTCTACGGGCTTTTCACTAAGGGTAACTTGCCTTAAAAGAAGATGAACCTCTAGAGGTCCAACCTCAACTTTTTCTTGTAATCCTATCCTCCCCCTTTTTAAAAGTGTTCTACATCGTGCTGCAAGCTCTTCGAGACCAAAAGGTTTTCTGAGAACATCATCTGCCCCCTCATCTAATAGATTTACTAATGCTTCAACACCTGATCTTGCGGTTAAAACTATGACAGAAGACCCCAATTGTTGGGCTAGTCTCATTGCAGTATTATGCTCGAGTATTTCTGCACTAACTAATAGGTCAGGTGATTGTTCTCTGCATAAGTCAATAGCTTCTGCAGCTGTTCCTACTGCTGCAGCTAAATGGCCATCTTGGCGAAGCCTTTGCACAAGGACCGTTCTAAGTGTGGGGTGAGGTTCAACAACTAGAACTCTTGAAGGAGTTTGAGAGCTCTGAGGCAATTGTGAACTGCCAGGAGTTGAAGCTAAGATTTGCTCAGTTGATTGCATTCTTAATTACTGTTTGGCCAGGCAATTTTTAATCATCCTTAATAAGGTATAACAAATGCTAAATAAAAATCAGAATCTATCGAATTATGACATCATTTGAAAATCCCAAGGCAATTCGTCATTTTCAATCAATTTGCGATACTTGCCAGGACTTAGTTACTCGTTTTCATACGCCATCTGATCTTAAATTATATAGTGATGGTTATCTTCAAGCCTTAAGGAATTGCAGTAGTTTAGAGCAAAATGATCAAGAAAAATTAGAAAGATTAATTGAAAGATGGATTTTAGATCCATCAAGTTTTATTGATCCAGATGGAGATGGAAATAAAGGGTTTTTTGATAAAAAAAGGATTTAAAATATTAATTTTTATTAATCAATTCAGTATTTATACTTACTATTTGTCTTAAGACGCTAATTCAATTTCTATTTTTTCTTTAAGAGATCCTGAGTTGTACATCTCGATAAGAATGTCTGATCCACCAAGAAATTCTCCTTTTAAATAAACTTGAGGAATTGTTGGCCAATCTGAATATTCTTTGATACCTTCCCTTAAAGCGAAATCACTTAAAACATCAAACGTACCAAATTCTACCCCTAAGGAATTAAGTATTTGAACTACATTGTTGGAAAAACCGCATTGAGGCATTAATTTTGTCCCTTTCATGAAAACCATTACTGGATTAGATTCAATCAGTTTTTGTATTTTATCTTTTGTTAGGTTGTCCATAATTCAATTTGGAGTTTCTGTTTTTAATGCCAGTGCATGTATAGCCTCTGAAGCTAATTCTTCCTTCAAGGCAGAATAGACTAGCTGGTGTTGTTTAACTAATGATAATCCATTGAATTCAGGTGCAATTACAGTTACTTGCAAATGATCATTTCCCTTAAGGTTTTCAACAAAAACTTGAGAGCTTGGAATTTTTTTAGTGATTAAATTAATGACTTCTGCTTTAGTAATCATAGTTAAGTTTAATTAATAGTTAAGTTTAATTAACCTTTGTATTTTGTTTCAACAAATCCTAGTTGAATCAATCTTTCATAAGCTTCTTTACCCTCGGAACTATTAGGTGACATTATTCTAATTATTTCAACAAGTAAGGGTACTGCAACCTCAGGCTTTTCAGTTTTTATATACAGAGAGGCTAATCTCTCATTTGATTCTGCCTGAATTTGTAATATTTTCTTACCTTTCGTTTGCATTTCATTTGGTATTCTCGCATCAACTCCTTTAAAAGATGAATTTAGATCAGCATAAAAAGACGCGAGTTGCTTTGCTAATTTTCTTGCGTCTAAGTAAGAGTTCTTAGCTTGTTCGAAATCCCCTTCCTTAACATACTTATCACCTTGTTTTATGAAATATTCTACGTTTAAAATGGAAAGCTTTTTACTCTCATTTGAGAGAACTTTGAAGTCTTGTGGATTCTTTACTTCTGCACGAACTTCATTTTTGTAAGGAAAATTTCCAAAAAATATAAATAAAATTGGGATTAATCTTAAGAATTTCATTTTCTTTTAAATTATTAAAACTCATAGTAACTTATTGGAGATTCATCTACCTACATTTTTTAATGCTTTTTCTTCCTCTTTAGTCATTTTTTCATTTAGAAATTTATTAAAGTCTTTGATAGTAAAGTTTGAGTAATCATGAATTGGTATTGGTTTTCCAAAGGATAAACAAAATTCGCCCCTAAAGTTCGGAGGTATTTTGCTGTAAGCAATTCCAATTGGAATAATAGTAATAGAAGTTGTTTTTTTGGTAGCTAATCTAGCTAATCTATATAGTCCTTCTTTGAGAACTAATTTTTTTCCATATCTATTAATCTTTCCTTCGGGGAAAACAACTAGTTGTTCTTCTTTTTCTATAAGATCAATCGCATATCTTAAAGCTGAGAGAGATGGCGATAATTGATTTATTGAAAAACATCCAAGTCTTTTTAAAAACCAACCTTGTATTCCTCTCATTTCAGATTTAGTAACCATAAATCTACAATCCTTTTTTGTTACCCTTCTACCCATTGCCATTGTGAGTATTAAGCCGTCCCATCTTGATCTGTGGGTGGGAGCCAAAATGATAGAGGAATTTATGGGAATCGAAAAACCATTTTTTAATATTTTCTTTTTTCTAAAAAAGAATCTCAAAACAACGTCCTGAGTAACGAACATTGCAATAAATCCCAATACAGGGTTGATTTTATGCCAAATATTTAAGGAATTCTTCTTCAAGTTCTATTTACTATATATTAATAATTTAAGTGGTTGCCTTTTTTTATTAGCTATTATTGGGCGGTTAGTGGATTGTCTAGAAACTAAGATTTTCAAAATTATGGCTACTTTAGGAGTAAACATTGATCATATTGCAAATGTAAGGCAAGCAAGGAAAACTGTCGAGCCTGACCCTGTGCAATTTGCTTTTTTGGCTGAATTAGGAGGAGCAGATTCCATAACAGTGCATCTAAGAGAAGATAGAAGACATATACAAGATAGGGACGTATTCCTTCTGAAAGAGACTATAAAAACAAAACTCAATTTAGAGATGGCTGCTACAGAAGAAATGTTAGAAATTGCCAAAAAAATTCTTCCCGATTATGTAACGCTTGTACCCGAGAAAAGAAAGGAGGTTACTACTGAAGGGGGGTTGGATTTAAAAAGTAATGTGCAATACCTTAAGAAGGCTGTTGGGAATTTAAAGGATTCAAACATAGAAGTAAGTGCATTTATTGACCCTCTTGGTGAACAGATAAATTATTCCAAAGAAATAGGTTTTGATTTCATAGAATTACATACTGGAAAATATGCTGAACTATCGGGATCTGAACAACATAAAGAGCTCCAAAGGATTATAGAGTCTACACATTTAGCAAATGACCTTGGATTAGTTGTTAATGCTGGTCATGGCCTTAACTATAATAATGTAAAAAAAATTGCATCAATTAACAATATGAATGAGTTAAACATAGGTCATAGTATTGTTGCAAGGGCTTTAGCGATAGGATTAGAAAAGTCTGTGCGTGAAATGAAGTCCCTTATTACATCAAATTAAATTTCAAAATGACAACATATTTTTTCGTCGCAGCAAGTGAAAAGTTTTTAATTGTAGAAGAACCAATTGAGGAGATTTTGAAAGAGAGGATGAGGAACTACAAAGAAAATAATAAAGAAATAGATTTTTGGCTTTTAAAAAATCCATCATTTTTGCAAACCACCCAGTTTGTTGATCTAAAAGCAAAGATTCCCTCTCCTCCAGCAGCTATTTTATCTACGGATAAAAAATTTATAACTTTCTTAAAGCTGCGTTTAGAGTTTGTTGCTGTTGGGGAATTCGAATTTCCTAATGCAGAAATAACTGATCCATTTAAAGTTGAGTAATATAATCAACCAGTAAATTGCTCAATCTATATAAGTCAAACAAAATTGAAGTGATTAGTGAGCTGTTGGCAGAAGAATTAAAAATATGTCCTCCTCTCATAACTGATAATTTAGAAATTGCTGTTCCTAATTATTTTTTGGGGAAGTGGTTAAGTGAACAAATAACTATAAAAAACAAAATAAGTGCTCTTTATGAATTTAAGACAATATCAAATTTCACGGAATCGTTATTGACAAATTTTTTCCCCGGAATTGATATGGGTTTATGGAATTTTGAGTCAATTAAATGGGGCATTATTGATTCATTAGAAGAATTAAATAGCTTTAAAGAATCATTTCCACTTAAAAATTGGATTAATAAATATTTGGATAATGAAAAAACAATTGATGGAGACTTATATAACCTTACAAAAAAGATCGCGAATAATTTTATTGATTATCTAATTTTTAGACCTGAAATGATTGCTGAATGGAATAGATATGAAATTAATTCACTTAATCTATTCAAAAATTTAAATTCAGATCAATATTGGCAACCTATTTTATATAAATTATTAGAGAAAAAGATATCTGAAAAGCCTTCATGTTTATACATGATTAAATTAATAAAGCATTTAACAAAAGTTAAAAACCTCCAATTTCAAGTACCAAATCAAATTTATATTATTTCTGATAATAACTTATCTAAACTGCATATTAACTTTTATTCAGAACTTTCAAAATTTACTAAGGTAAATTTATATTTATTATCTCCAGGAGATGATTTATGGAATAGAATAAATTTTCTTGAAGGTGAGTTGGAATTTGATAATTTTAAAAGTAAATTGAATTTAAACAATACAAATATAGAGAAAATATTTGGTAAGTTTGGAGCAAACTTTCATAAATTAATTGAGGAAAATATTTATAAAGAAGGTATAAATTTAAAAAATAATTTAATATATATTGATCCAACAGCTAATTTTCATGAGAAGAAAGATATTCCTTTTCTTAATCAAATACAAAAAAGACTAATTGATAATAATGGTAATGATTTTATTGTAAATGAAAGGGATGATTCAATATTACTTCGTGAGCATTTTAATCAGAATAGTCAATTAGAATATATAAGAAATAAGATTATAGAAATAATAAATTCTTGCGAGAGTATTAAATATGGTGATATTGCTGTTTTATCTCCACAAACTAATCAAATCAAACCTTATCTAAAATATATCTTCAATAATGAGTTAATTAATGGTGAAAAGATACCTTATTTTTTTATTGATGATGATAATTATGATTCTCCAGACATTTATAAATTTTTAATTGACATCACTGAAATAGCAAATGAGAAAATTACACTTGGAAAAATAGATTATATTCTTTCTAAAAAAGTAACTCAGAACATTTTTGATTTTGATATTACTGAGAAGGATGAAATTATTTCCTTGCTTACACAAGTTGGTTTTCATTGGGGATTAGATGCTAATGAAAGATTAGGCGAAGAAAAAAATACTCTAGACTGGTGCATAAATAGAATAACTTTAGGCTTAATTTATGACAAAGAAGAAAATTTAAATAATTTTACTTTAAAACCATTTAGTTTGAAAAATATAAGTTTGGATTTGAATAAATGGGTTAAATTATTACTTGATTTTAAAAAATATATTAATTTACTAAGGGGAGCTTTTTCTTATTCAACTTGGGTTGAAAAGATAAAGTTTGTATTAAAAAATATTTATGATTCTAATGGAAATTTTAATTTAGAAATAAGTGAAATAAATAGAATTCTTGATAATTACTCAATACCTTTAATACCTGATGATCTTATTTTGTTAAATGTTTTTAGAGAGATATTAATTTCTTGTATAAATGAAGCTAAATATCAAAGCAAATCTCGTACCAACAAGATCCTTGTAAGTGATATTGAGAATGCAAGGCACATACCTCATAAGGTTATCTTCTTAATAGATATGAATAGTGTTTATTATCCAAAATTATCAAAGAATGAAAGTATTAATTTATTAAATAATAAATATCACCTTGGCGATCCATCAGTTTTTGAAAGAGAGAAATATTTATTTCTTGAGTTGTTAATTGCTTGTAGAGATAAATTTATAGTTTCTTGGGTAAAGAATGACAAAAACAATAAAAAATTAGATGTTTCATTTCCCATAAAAGAGTTAATTTCTTTTTTTGATAGTTTTTTAAAACAAGTCAAAAGAGAACAAATAATAAGAGATTTTGATTTAAATAAAAAAGAAATAATTGATATTGATAGTTCTAAGATAATTAAAAGTAATTATTCTTTAGTAGAAGATATAGATTGGATTGAAAAAAAATCTGATATTAAAAATTGTAAATTATCAGAACTGATTTATTGGTTCAAGACTCCACAAAAATATTGGTTAAATAAAAAAAATATTTCTCCAAAGCAAATATTTATTCATCATCCAGATGAGGAGTATGTAAGTAATCTGCAGAAGTCGCAAATAATTACAAAAATAATCCAGGAGTTAGAGATTGATAACCATAATGTTATTGATGATTTAAAAAAATTGAACATTAATGATCAATTGGTTGAAAATGGGATTATTATTCCAAATAATAGTATTTTTACAAAAGAAAAAGAAATCAAATATTTATTAGAAAGTCTATCTAAAAGTTTGAGTCAACATAATAAGATTAATAGAATTTATGTTAAATTAAATTCAAATAAAGAAGAATATTTCATAGCGGATGACACCGTAATTGAATTGATTCATGCGAAACTAAGTTTAAGTCGTTTGATAGAGGCTTGGATCAAATCGCTCTTCATTTCTTCTTTAAATAAGAATATAAAAAAGACTAAAGTAATTTTTAGAACAGAAAATAATTATAAATCGCAAATTATTCAATCACCGGGAGCAATCGAGTCAAATTTAATTTTGGAGGAATACATAAATGTTTTTAAAAATTATTCTGAAAAATGTTTACCTCTACCTCCAGAAAGTACTTATAAATATGTAGAAGCAAAAATAAAATCAAAAAATGAGAAAAAAGCTTTTACCGATAAATGGATTGGTAATAAAACTTTTTCTAAAGGAGAAAGAGATAATATCGAAATGAAATTATGTTTTGGAAATAAAAAAGAACCAGACTTCTTTCTGGGAAATAATAATTTTGATAAATTATCATTCAAATTATATGGTCCTCTTATTGAAGCATTAAGAAAATAATTAATGGCAAAATTACAGTTAAAAATTTTTTTTAAAGCTGCTTATGAAATAATCCTTGTTTTTTTACAGTTCTTTATTATTAGTCTCCATTTTTTTAAATGGAAATTTATTCCAGAAAAACAAATAATACAAGTAACTCCTTTTTCTTATTTTGTGGGTTTTCTAATTATCATATTTTCTTTCATAATATTGTTAGTCGCAATTAAAGACTTAGGAAGAAATTTATCCCCTTTCCCAAGACCTTTAAAAAATAGCAATCTTGTTAATAAAGGTATTTATCGATTTACGCGTCATCCAATGTACTATTCTTTAATATTTATTTCCTTTGGGGTTTTTATAACAAAGTTATCTATTTATTATTTATTTTTATCAACAGGTTTAATTTTAATAATTAAATTTAAGATTGCTTTAGAAGAGCAATATTTAAAAAATAAATTTAAGAATTACATACTTTATCAAAATGAGGTCAAATATTAATTTAATAAAGATATGGATATTAATCAAATTAAATTAGACAATAAATTTAAATTAGTAGAAGCAAGTGCAGGAACTGGCAAAAGTTTCACTTTGGCTCATTTAGTTTTAAGAAATGTTCTGGAGAAAAAAATTAAACCAGATGAGATACTCTTATTAAGTTTTACAAAAAATACGTGTTCTGAATTACGAGATAAAATACTTTTGAGATTTCGGAACTTAAAATTATATTTGCAAAATCATAATGAAAGTAAGATAGATAATACTCTTAAAGATTGGTATCTAGAGTTTAAGGAGAAGGAAAAATCTAAGGAAAAAATTATATCTGAAATTGATAATTTTGTTAATGAAATTTATAAATTACAAGTAACTACATTCCATTCTTTTTGCAATAATATTATTGATGAATATAGTATTGAAATAGGGGTAAATCAAGATCGATGCATTGAAAATAATATAGATAATTTGTATAAAGATGTAATAGATAATTTGTGGATTGAT
Organism: Prochlorococcus sp. AG-459-A02; assembly: GCA_003212055.1. Taxonomy (GTDB): domain Bacteria; phylum Cyanobacteriota; class Cyanobacteriia; order PCC-6307; family Cyanobiaceae; genus Prochlorococcus_A. The sequence goes on along the minus strand of QCQW01000001.1, from coordinate 50,792 downwards.
GATTTCCTAAATCTTAATCCTGAGCTTATTTCAGCAGTCAACCAAAAAAAAATAAGTTCTAGATTTGGAAGTAGGATCAATAAGTCATTTTTTGTAGAAATGTTAAAAAATATAGATCAAGAAAATATCTGTAAATTTCAAATAAATAATAAATATAAGATTATTGATTTAAATAATTATTTTAATGAATTTTTTTATTTAAATTGGAGCGAGTTTTGTTTTGAATGGAATAAGAAAGGTAAGGAATTATTTTTACAACTCATAGAGTTGGGAAAATTAATTAAGGAGAGTGGTGGAAAAAGTCAAATATATTCTGCAAAACCAAGAAATGATAAGTTTACTCAAATAAATTGTTGGATTGAAGAGATTAACAAAAGGCTTAATTCTAAAAATGTGGTTGATTTTATATATGATATTTCTAAAGATGATCTTTTATCTAAATATTTTTACATTGAAAATATATCTAAAGAAATTAACAAACATAATCTAAAATTAGATTTTACTAAATTTAATTTATTACAAGATAAAATTTATAAAATAAAAGAAGCTTTTTTTACTGAATTTGTAAGAATATTTGCCCAACTAGCTTATATAAAATTAATTGAATTAAAGAAAAGTTTTTCTATTTTCAACTTCAATGATCTTATAAAGACTGTAGAAAATACATTTCTAGATTCGGAAATTAGTAATAGTAATATTCTATCTAAAATTCAAAAAAGATTTAAATGTGTCTTAATTGATGAGTTCCAAGATACTGATATTACTCAGTGGAATTTAATAAAAAAGTTCTTTAATACTAAAAATCATTTTTTACTTTGCGTAGGAGATCCAAAACAAGCGATTTACAAATTTAGAGGTGGAGATATTGAAACTTATTTAGATGCAAGATCTAATGCAATCGAAGTTTTTAGTCTTACAGATAACTATAGATCCTCAAAAAAGTTGATCGATGTTCTTAATAAACTCTATAAGAATGGACTTAAACAATCAAAACTAAACTATAGTAGATTAACCTCAAGAATTAATGAAAATATTAATCCTGAATTTAAATTTAAGGATGTATTCGAAATTGTAGAATTTTCAAAAAAAGAAACTGATATAGAGGATCTTGTAACTCATTACATAGTTAACTTTATTTTAAATAATAAAGAAATTGATATTAATAAAATTGCTATTCTTACATTAAATAATTCGCAATGCCTAGATTTTAAAAAAAAATTAAATCAGTTTAACCTCCCATGCAAAATTCAAAATAAACAAAATATTTTTGATACAGAAGCAAGTTCTTTACTTTTTTTATTCATTGAATGTTTATTAAATCCCAGATCTTTAAAAAAAATAACTTTGCTTGCTACTTCAAAGTTTATAGAAATAAAATTAGAAGATTTACTTGATAATGGAATTAGTAATAATTTAGAAATTTTAATTAATAAATGCATTGCTTGGTCCCAAGAACTAAAAGAAAAAGGTTTTTTAAATATTGTTAATGAACTACTTATAAATTACAAGTCATCCTCGATTATTCAAGATTCAGATTTAAATTCAAATTTATTTCAACTTTCAGAAATTGTTGAAATAGAATTAATAAATAATGATTTTGATCTCAATATAGTCTTCAACTGGTATAAAAATCAGTTGGATCATATTTTAAGAATTTCTACTGGAGAAGATTTTGTGGCGAGAGATTATTATCATCAAAATGGAATAAATCTTTCTACCATTCATAGTAGTAAGGGCCTCGAATTTGAAATAGTCCTATGTCCATATCTCTCAATTATTTCAAATAAGTCAAATAAAATTAAAGGTCCTCTTTGGAAATTAAATATTGATAGAAATATATACATTAATATTTCTAATAATTACTCGAAGGTTGAAAAATTTAAATTAATAGAAGAAGAAGATTTATTTAAAGAGAGTGAGAGGTTAATTTATGTAGCACTTACAAGAAGCAAATATAAACTTATTGTTTTTAATGATTTAGAGGATACAAATAATATTTTAAATAATGATTTGCTTTATAATTTGGAAAATATCAATATTTATAAGTCTACTTTTGAAGTCAGGATAGAAAAAGAGAAAATAAAAGAAATTTTTTCTAAGTTCCAAACTAGCCGATTGAATAATAATCTTTGGAAAATCGATAACGTTAATAAAAAAATATCTAATGTATTTAATTCTGATCAATACATTTCTTATTCAAGTTATTCTTCTTGGATACGTAAAGATAAAAATAATGATGCAATCATTAATCAATATAAGGATTATGAAGATAATATTTCAATTATCAAAGATTCTAATTTTAAGAATTCAAAGAATTATCCTAATTATTTTTCTTATCCAAATCCCTTAAGTGAATTTCCAAAAGGAACTATTGCTGGGACTTGCCTGCACAAAATAATAGAAAGATTTGAATTTAGAAACGATAATAATCAAGAATTAATTGATTTAATTATTGAGGAATTGAACTTTCATCAAATCGATACTTCTTTGGCTTTTAAAGTAAAAGATGCGATTTTAAGAATCATAAATATATCTTTAGGGAGAGAATTACAAAATAAGAAACTAGTTGATATTCCAAATGAATACTTAATTAAGGAACTCAAATATGATTTAACCCTATCTTATGAAGGTAGAAATATTAATTCTAATGATATATCAAATTGCTTTTTTTTAGATCAGGAATATGAATTTGGTGAAGAATATGCAAATAAAATTAATGATCTTCAAATTATGAATAAAGGCTTTCATTCAGGATGTATTGATTGTGTTTTTCCTGTAGGAAATAAATTAGAAGATAGTAAATGGTGGGTAATTGATTGGAAAAGTAATTTTATTTCTGATAGTGATAATAGTGATTGTTTACCGAGAAACTATAACTATATAAATATGAGAAATGAAATGATTAAACATCATTATCCATTGCAATCACATCTTTATTTATTAGCATTGCATAGATTATTAAAGTGGCGACTTAAAAATTATCAACCACATAAACATTTAGGAGGATATATTTATTTGTTTTTAAAGGGATTGCCAGATTTTGAATTATTTGAAAAATCTAAGTTTGAAGATATATCTCCAGGTATTTTTATTAGCAAAGCACCTTTAAAAAGAATTAATTATTTAGATAACCTTTTTTAGAATGACTAAAACTAATACAGATATTGAAAAGTTCCAATACGATCATATATTTAATTTAATCTTAGGTATTTTCAAATTTAGTGAAAAAAAATATGGAAATTTCGTAAAAGATGTAATAAGAATTTTATTAGAGTTTGAAAAAAATGGTGAAACTATTATTGATGTTGATAATAGTTTAATACTCTTTAAATTATTAGAAGATGGCTGGCCTAATAAACATATAGATGTTCTAAAAAATATAGGTTTGATTGGTTCCCTTCATTCTCCATTCGTATTAGTAAATAGAAAATTATCCTTATCAAAATGGTCAAAAAAGATAGAAAGAGTTATTAATTCATTTCTAAAAAAAATAGATTCCGATAATTTAATGAACTCAATAATTTATAAAGATGATAATAAAATTGATCAAATTAAAAATATATTTAAATATTCAAACTTAGTTTTCCTTCAAGGAGGACCAGGTACGGGTAAAACCACCTTAATAATAAAGTTAATACTAGAACTCCTTCAAATTGATAACTTTTTAAATATTGGTTTGTCTGCTCCAACGGGTAAAGCTACAGCTCGTTTAAAAGAAGCTCTTAATGATAAAAAAAATCTTTCCTTTAGCAAATTTCTAGACCAAATAGAATTTCAAACTTTACATAGATGGATTTTAAATTCTCAAAATAAATTTCTTAAGTTGAAATTTAAACTAAAAGAGCTTGATATTTTCATAATTGATGAAATGTCAATGGTTAATATCGATTTGATTGAATCAGTTTTAAATTTGCTAGCAAAGGACTGTAAAATTATTTTAGTTGGAGATAAAAATCAATTGTCTCCAGTAAATAACTGTTCTATATGGAATTATTTGTTTGAATATTCCGATAATAGTTCAATTAAATCTTGTGTAGTAAATTTAGAAAAAACTTATAGAAATATTGGAGATATAGCATTAATTAGTAGTTTAATATTTAATAATGATTTTTCTTTACTTAATCAAAAGATAAAAGAATTAGAAAAAGATGATAATTCAAAAGAAATTACTTTTTCAAAGAGTAGAGAAAAAGATATTCCAAAAAATCTATTATTTTCGATTACAAGTCATCTAAAACAGTTAAATATTTCAACTTCAAATTTAAGTAAAAAAGAATATATATTTGATGAGAGTATTGATAATTTATTGCTTAATGAAAAAGATTTAGTAGATAAGATATTTCTGGATTTACAAAGTCACTTGATTTTATGCGAAAAAAATTCCGGAATATGGAGTGTTGAATATTTGAATGAAATTGTTTTTGGTCAAAAAAAACCCTATGACTTTAAAACTCTTAAAGAGGGTGTTCCGATCATGTGTACAAAAAATAATAATGAACTTGGATTGTCAAATGGGGATATCGGAGTACTTATAGGTTTAAAAAATAAAAGAAAATATCTTTTTAGAAAATTTAATGATAATAATGAAGAAATTGTCGCATTAATTGATCCATCTAATTTAGAAAATGTTGTACCAGCAATAGCCATTACTATTCATAAATCTCAAGGAAGTGAATCTGAAAAAGTAAACATTTTGTGGTCCCAAAATTATAGAAGAAATCAATATGCTGTAAAAGAAAAAAAAGATAATCAAAATATCTTTTGCAGAGATAATTTTGAAAGAAGGTTATTTTATACTGCTGTTACAAGAGCGAAAAAATCTTTAAATATATATTATTTAAATTAAATTTTATTTTTGAGAAATTAGTAATACTTAACCCCAAGATGTTAGATTAATAGCTCGGCTCTGCAAGGCTAGTCAACAATTTAAGTAAATTTAGATATTTGTTGAATGCCTAATCAGAAGATCATTGGGCATTTAAAATGGCTTTAAAAAAAGATAGTAACTCTCTTGATAATGAGCAGGAAGAATCTCAGAATGATAATGATTCCTTACTTGAGTTAAAGAACTTAGAGAAAAATACGGAAATCGAATCTCAACCATTGAAAGTATCGAAAGAAAATTATAATGAGAATGGATTTATCGATTTTGGGTTTAATCAATCGATATTAAATTCGTTAAGAAATAAAGGATACAAAAATCCAACGCCTATCCAAAAAGCTGCAATTCCGGAATTATTATTAGGTAGAGATTTATTAGGCCAAGCTCAAACTGGAACAGGTAAGACTGCCGCTTTCGCTTTACCATTAATAGAAAAACTTACAGATAATAAAGAATTAAATGCCAAGGTTTTAGTCATGACTCCCACTAGAGAGTTGGCAACTCAAGTGGCAGAATCTTTCAAAAGTTATAGTTCTGAATCTAGTAATTTTAAGACAGTTGCAATATATGGAGGTACCGACTATAGAAATCAAATTTCTGCATTGAAAAGAAAAGTTGACGTAGTAGTTGGGACCCCTGGCAGAATAATGGATCATATAAGGCAGGGGACTTTTAAAATTAACGGCATAAATTGTCTTGTTTTAGATGAGGCCGATGAAATGTTAAATATGGGTTTCCTTGAAGATATTGAATGGATAATAGATCAACTCCCGGAAAATAAACAGATGGTATTGTTTTCAGCAACGATGCCTAATGAGATTAGAAATATAGCAAAAAAATATTTAAATGATCCTGCTGAAATATTAATCAAAAGTGTCAAAAAAGAAACTCAATTAATTTCGCAAAAATTTCTATATGTACAACGGCATCATAAGTTAGATGCTTTAAAAAGAATATTAGAACTTAATAATGAAGGAGTAATAATTTTTGTAAGGACAAAACTACTTACTACTTCAATAGCTGAAGCTTTAGAGAATTCAGGTCATACTGTGGCAGTTCTTAATGGAGATATACCTCAAAATCAAAGAGAAAATACTGTAGATAGATTAAAAAAAGGATTTATTGATATCCTTGTTGCAACTGATGTTGCAGCTAGAGGATTAGATGTTGAGAGGATAAAACTTGTTGTTAATTACGATTTTCCTTTTGATAAGGAAACATATACTCATAGAATTGGAAGAACTGGAAGGGCAGGCAGATCTGGAGAGGCAATTTTATTTGTTAATCAAAGAGAAAAACATTTTTTAAGAAACTTAGAAAACTCAACTAGAACTAAGATTGAAGAAATTAACATACCAAGTAATAAAATAATAAATGAAAAAAGGATGGAGAAACTTATAGAGAATGTTAATGAGAGTTCTTTAGCTCAAGAAGAAAATGAAGAAAATAAAGCTTTGATTATTGATGTACTAGATAATTTAAAAGAAAAACACTCTATGGATGACTCAAATATTGCAATGGCGGCGATTAATTTAGTAATAGGTAATAAAGCCTTTTTTGTTAATGAGGATGATTCTTGGATTCATAAACAAAATAGTACTGATCGTAATAGATCAAATAGAAATGGTAATAATCGTTTAAGAAATTCAAATAGAAGAAATAATTATCAAAATGATTCTTTTGAAACCTATAAATTTAACTTTGGCAAGTTTGATGGTGTTAGAGTCGCAAATATTATATCCTCTATATGTAATTCAACTAATATTAATGGTAGATCAATAGGTAAGATTCAGATCTTTAATGATTATAGTTTGGTTGATTTACCTAGAGATCTTCATAAAGAAACCAAAAACAAATTAAAAAAAATTAAAGTAAGAAACTAATCATAGAGAATGAAAGCTAGCAAATATGAATTCTTTATTTTTGTGAATTTTTTGATCATATTCAATTCTTTTAATAGCTATTTTTTAGCTCAAACGAACCAAAATTCAATCATAAAATTATTTTGTCTCCAGAGTGTCAAAGAGGAAATGTTGAAAGCAGAAATGGAATATAGTGAAGATATTGCGAGTGAAACTTGTACTTGTTACTTCGAAGAATTTATAAAAACTGCAAGTCATCAAAATGCAAAAAAAAAATGTAAATTAGAATTTCAAACAATAATTAATCATAACGGAAAAATTTAATTTTATTTTATGAGATCCAAGAACAATAAAAATCCAATAATAAGACTTTATTTGAATCTTATTGAAGAAAGGAGATTACTGTTTTTTGCTTTTTTTAGTTCCATAATCAATAAAATATTGGATTTAGCTCCCCCTGTAATAATTGGTCTTGCGGTGGATATTGTTGTAAAGGAACAGAATTCATGGATTGCAGGATTTGGCATAAAAGAAGTCCCTGGACAATTAATTTTCCTCGCATTTGCATCAGGAATAGTTTGGTCTGGCGAATCTTCCTTTGAATATTTATATTCGGTTTTATGGAGAAATTTGGCTCAGCTTTCGCAACATAAATTAAGAATAAAAGCTTACGAGCATATACAGGAATTAGATATGGATTTTTTTGAAAATGATAATACTGGAAGACTATTATCTATCTTAAATGATGATATAAATCAACTCGAGAGATTTCTAGACCAGGGAGCTAATCAGATTATTCAGTTATTTATAACTGTCTTAATAATTGGGGGTACTATGATTTTTGTTGCTCCAAAAATTGCTTTATTTGCTTTCTTTCCTATTCCAATCATATTTTTAGGATCAATTAAATTTCAAAGGAAGCTTGCTCCAAAATACAGAGATGTAAGAAATAAAGCTGGAATGTTGGCATCAAGACTTAATAATAATTTAAGTGGAATTCTGACCATTAAAAGTTTTACTAAGGAAAAATGGGAACTAAATAGATTAAATAAAGAAAGTCTCGCTTATCAAAGAAGTAATAAGGCTGCAATAAAATTATCTTCAGCTTTTATCCCTCTTATAAGATTTGCAATATTATTTGCTTTTATAGCAATTCTATTAATTGGAGGGTTCCAAACTTGGAATAAGACACTTAATGTGGGTACTTATAGTTTTTTAGTATTTATTACACAAAGACTATTATGGCCTTTAACTACTTTAGGACATGTTTTGGATGATTTTCAGAGATCTATGGCATCAATTGATAGAGTAATTGATCTCATAGATACGCCTATAAAAATAAAAGATGGAAAAATAAAAATTGAACCTAAAGATACTAAAGGAAAAATTATTTTTAATAATGTAAATTTTAATTATCCTGGAAGAGATTTAACTTTAAAAAACATAAATTTCAAAATTGAAAATAACTCAACGTTAGGGATTGTTGGTTTAACAGGCTCTGGGAAAAGTACAATAATAAAACTACTCCTTAGGATTTATGATAGTAATGATGGCTCAATAACCTTGGATGGTATTTCTATTAAAGAAATAAATTTGAGGGATTTAAGAAAGTGCATTTCTTTAGTAAGTCAAGAAACTTATTTATTTCATGGCAGCGTAGAAGAAAATATTGCTTATGGCTCAATTAATCCAAGTTTTAAAGATATAATTAGAGCATCAAAAATTGCTGAAGCTCATAAATTTATTGAACAATTGCCAGAAGGTTATAAAACTATAGTAGGAGAAAGGGGACAAAGGCTCTCAGGAGGTCAACGTCAAAGAATCGCCTTGGCTAGAGCTGTTTTAAAGGATGCTCCAATATTAATATTAGATGAGGCTACAGCTTCAGTTGATAATGAAACAGAGGCTTTAATTCAAAAATCATTGTCTAAAATCACAAACGAAAGAACCACTATAGTAATAGCTCATAGATTAAGCACTATAAAAAATGCGGATAATATTATTGTTATTGATAAAGGTAAAATAGTCGAAAGCGGTAAACATCAAAATCTATTAGATCAGAACAAAACATATGCAGATTTGTGGAATGTTCAAGTAGGTATCTAATCTAGATTTTCTAAAAATTATATTAGAAAGTTAAATGAATTAATTACATTACTAAACATTCCATCAACTTTATTCCATCTCTGTTCATTTGTTCCTACAGCAAATGTATAAAGTGTTCCTCGATCAATTACTACAGTAGCTAATTCGTGTCTGGCCTGTTCATTTAAATTTAACTTATACTCTAAATCATAGAAAATATGATTGGATGCCTCCCTCTTATTGGCATTTATAAGTTTTACCTCTCTACCTGAACCTTCGGGAGCAATTACTTTATCAATTAATGTTTGACCTACTTCACTTGGGCCACCTAATTGCTCCAATTGAACCTCTTTATTTACATCAGAAATTACTAAACTTAAGGTCTCATTACTATTGATTAGATCATGATAAATAATTTCAGGTCCTCCATCAACTTTTACTCTAGTCCATCCTGTTGGATACAAAAAGGCATATCTTCCGTCGGGACTTTGATAAGCTTCTAATCCTGCATTGAGTCCTCCACTACACGCGCTAAGTGTAAAACACAAAAAAATCAAAAATAAATATTTGAAGGGGTTAAATTTAATATTTTTCATTTGTTTGAAATTACTAACTAAAAACATAATAAGACATTAAAAGCAAACAATTATGGCAATTCAGAATTTTGCGTCTAAATTATCCCTAGAAATAGTTTAATTTTGATTTCTTATACCAAACCACTTTCAAAATTAATTGGTCATTTTGAGAAATTTCCAGGAATAGGTCCAAGAACAGCTCAAAGATTAGCCTTGTTTATTTTAAAACAACCTGAAAGTGCAATAAGAGATTTTTCAAATGCATTGTTGGAAGCTCGTAGTAATGTTGGTCGTTGTAAAAAATGCTTTAATTTGACTTCAGAAGATGAATGTGAAATTTGTAGAAATATTGAAAGAAACCAAAAACTAATTTGTGTAGTTGCAGAAACAAAAGATTTACTTGCTTTAGAACGAGCTAGGGAATTTAAAGGCGTCTACCACGTTATTGGTGGTTTAATATCTCCTATGGATTCTGTTGGGCCTGAACTATTAGAAATTAGAAGCCTAGTAGAACGAGTTAGTAAGTCTGAAGTAGATGAGATTATATTGGCATTGACTCCAAGTGTTGAGGGAGATACAACAAGTCTTTATATCGGAAAACTGTTAACTCCTTTTACAAAAGTTACGAGGATTGCTTATGGTCTCCCAATGGGCAGTGAACTTGAATATGTAGATGAAGTTACACTTGCTAGGGCTTTAGAAGGAAGAACAAAACTAAATTAGAAATGAGACAAAATAATCTAACTAAACAAGAAAAAATCTTAAGACTTCCTTCTTGGATAAAATTCCCTATTAGTAAAGCTTCAGAGTTCGAAAAAATACAAACACTGATCAAAAAATCAAATATTCATACAATTTGTGAAGAAGCAAGATGTCCAAATAGAGCAGAATGTTATGCCTCAGGAACAGCAACTTTTTTACTAGGTGGATCGATATGTTCTCGTTCTTGTGCTTTCTGTCAGGTCAATAAAGGAAGACCTAGTTCAATTAATATTGATGAATGTATACAAGTCGCTAAAGCAGTAAAAGTACTGAATTTAAAATATGTTGTTTTAACATCAGTAGCTAGAGATGATCTCCATGATCATGGTGTAAGTTTGTTTATATCTACAATTAATGAGATTAGAAAAATAGATTCAACTATAAAAATAGAGGTTTTGACTCCTGATTTATGGGGAGGGGGCAAAAATTTTGATGAAACTAATAATCTTCAAACAGAAAGATTGAAGATGATTTTAGAAAAAGATCCAATTTGCTTTAATCATAATCTTGAAACTGTTGAAAGACTTCAAAAAGAAGTTAGGAAAGGTGCTAATTACAAAAAATCATTAAGTTTACTAAAAAAGTCAAAAGATTTTGCGCCTCATATTCAAACTAAATCTGGCATTATGTTAGGTCTTGGAGAAACACTGGATGAAATAAAACATACAATTTATGATCTTAAAAAAATAGACTGTGATCAAATTACAATCGGACAATATTTAAGGCCTTCATTAAATCATTTGGCAGTTAAGAAATATTGGGATCCATCAGAGTTTGAATATTTATATTGCTTCTCTAAGGAATTAGGATTCAAAAAAGTATCTTCTGGTCCTTTAGTTAGAAGTAGTTATCACGCTGGTTAACTATCTTTAATTAAAGATAGTTTCTTTTCAATTTTTTTCAAAATCGAATTACATTCCCCGTTCATAAGTGTACCTGCACCTCCCCAGACCAATCTTAATAAAAGATCTCCTGGGTTAGAACCAACTTCTTTAACAATTTGAAAGCCTATTAACTTGAAATATCTTACAAGTTTTTTACTATATCCTTCACTATCAAAAATAGCTAAAAGTCTTGCTTTGTTGCTTGATTTTTTTTCAATTGCCCAAGCCATAGTCGTTGCCCATATTAATTCTGAAACAAAAGCTGGAGCTTTACTAAGGATTCTTAGTGTATCAAGCTGAATACCTTGTTTATTTAAAAAAGTCCAACCTTTCATTTCGGCCCAAATCTTTATGATGTTATCTTTTTGTTCTGCTATAACGATTCTAAAAAAACATAATCCAAGAGTTTCTCTAACTTGAATTTTAATTAATAAACCTATGTTACTTGCTAATTTTTCTAGTTCTTCAACTTTCATGATTTTGTAAAATTAATCCTGATAGATTTTATGATTCTCCACTTTTAATCTGTCAATCTGTTTCTGCCGTTCTTCAAATCTTTTTCTATTATCATCACTGAATTGATTTATGCAGAAATGACATTGAATACCCTCTCTATATTCTTTTCTTTTTTGATCTTGAATTGAAACGGGCATTCCACATGCATGACAAATGGAATAGGAACCTTTTTCTAATTCATGGTCTAAAGCAACTCTTTTATCAAAAACAAAACATTCACCTTCAAATAAGTTTTGTTCACCTTTTACATCGTTAAGATATTGCAGAATCCCTCCTTGCAGATGATAGATATTTTTATAACCTTTATTTTTAAGTAAACTTGTAGCTTTTTCACATCTTATACCTCCTGTACAAAACATGGCTATATTTGAAGACTCTTTATTTTCTAAGTAGGTATTTAAATGATCATCGACCCACTTGGGGAATTCGCTAAAGTTTCTTGTATTTGGGTTTATAGAATTTTGAAATGTCCCTATGGAAACTTCATAATGATTTCTAGTATCAATGACTATTGTATTTTTATTTTTAATTAACTTATTCCAATTAGCTGAGTCAATATAGGTCCCGTTATCTTGTGAAGGGTTAATTTCAGGGACACCCATGGTAACTATTTCTTTCTTGATTTTTATTTTTAATTTTTTGAAGACTTTATTTTTTGAGAAGTTTACTTTTATATTCAAATTTCTTTTATCTGCATATTTGTTAAGTAAATTGATAACAATATCAATTACATTTTTCTCAGCACAAATAGTTCCATTAATACCCTCACTTGAAAAAATTAATAAACCTGAAAGATCGTTTTCATTTTCGATTTCTAATAATTTATTTTTGAGATCAAGAATTAAGTTTTCTTGAAATGGGAAGAAAGAATAAAGAGAAACTATTTTATAATTTTTGCCTTTCATAAAGAAGATAATGTTTTTTCACAAGTTTCAAAATCTTTGTTAAATGATACTCCAACCTCTTTAAGTAGTTTTCTGTCTGATTGAAAAGATGGATTTGAAGTTGTAAGCAATTCATCTCCATAAAAAATTGAATTTGCCCCACATTGAAAACATAAAATTTGGGCTTCTTTTGAGAGCTTTTCTCGCCCTGCACTTAATCTTATTTTACTTTTAGGCATAAGAATTCTGGCTGTAGCTATCATTCTTATCATTTCAATAGAATCAATTTCTTGATTATCTTCTAAAGCAGTACCCTCAATAGCTACTAATAAATTGATAGGAACACTTTCAGGGTGAGGGTTCATGTTTGAAAGCACTTCCAAAAGAGATGCTCTATCGCCATTAGTTTCACCCAAACCTATTATCCCTCCACAACAAACATTTATTCCTGCATCTCTTACTCTTTTGATAGTATCTAGTCTGTCTTGATAAGTTCTAGTAGTAATAATATTTTTATAATGGTCAGGACTAGTATCAAGATTGTGGTTATAGGCAGTCAAACCTGCATCAGCAAGTTTGGATGCTTGTTCTTCTGTAAGCATCCCAGCAGTAACACATGCTTCCATTCCTAAATTTCTTACACCACTAACCATCTCTAACATTGCATTAAAAGATTTTCCATCTCTAATTTCTCTCCATGCCCAACCCATACAAAACCTATCTGCACCCTCATTTTTTGCTATTTGAGCTCTTGCTAAAACCTCTTCAACTTGAAATTGTGGATGACTTTTGATTTCGCTAGTACTATAAATTGATTGGCTACAGTACGAACAATTTTCCTCACATCCACCAGTTTTTACGCTGAACAATGATGCTAATTGAATATTGTATTTGTTAAATTTTCTGTGAATGATTTGTGATTCCCACATTAAATCAATCAAAGGCATATGAAGTTTTTCCAATATCTCCTCTTTATTCCAATCGAACCTAATTTCTTTTAATAACTGATTATTCGAATTAGCCATTTTTGTTAGGAAGAATATTGAGAATCTTCAAAAGATTCATTTGGTAATGATTCTATACCGCCAAAACGTCTATTTCTTGATTGGTAATCAATTATTGCTTTTAGAAATTCAGAATCATTGAAGTCTGGCCAAAGTACATCGGATATGTAAATTTCTGAATAAGCTAATTGCCATAAAAGAAAATTACTGATCCTTTTTTCTCCACTAGTTCTTATAAGTAATTCTGGATCTTTAATTCCACGTGTTAATAGCTCTGAATTAATTAATTCTTCATTAACTTCACTTGGCTTAATTTCCCCAGAAGAAGTTTTCAATGCTATTTCTTTGGCAACCTTTACAATTTCTTGTCTACCTCCGTAATTTAAACAAATATTTAATAAAAAATTATTATTTTTTGTAAGAGATTCTGCACTATTGATTCTTTCTTTAAAAGCCTCTGAAAAAGGGGTTAAGTCACCGATAAATTTTATCTTAATTGAATCTTTATGGATCTCTTCAATTTCGTTTTCCAAAACTTCGCTGAAAAGATTTATAAGGAAATCAACCTCTTTTCTTGGCCTTGACCAATTTTCAGTTGAAAAAGCAAAAACAGTAAGTATTTTACAACCCAATTCTTTTGAGGTTTTAGTAATTTCTTTTAATACAGAAACCCCTTGGTTATGACCAACTGATCTTGGTAAACCTTTTTTTGTCGCCCATCTCCCATTGCCGTCCATAATTATTGCTACATGTTCTGGTACGTTATACTTATCTACTCTCTTTGAAAAGTCACTTTTTTTCTTGTCAATTATTTTTCCAAAACTCATTATCATTTTATTCCTTTATATTAGAAAAACTTTCTGATTTATTTGATTCTTTTTCATTCATGTCACTGACTATATTGCCACTTGAGTTAGTTTTTTGAGATAAAGCAGTTTTGCTTAAAGATGATTTACTAGTACCCATAGAGTTTTGATTTCCAATCAAATTTACAAGAAGTTCCTGTAACCTGCTGCTGGTAATTGGTCTTTCAAGTTTACCCTGGTTTGCTAATGATAACGTACCTGTTTCTTCAGAAACAACAATACAAATGCACCTATCAAATCTTTCTGTAATTCCTAATGCAGCTAAATGTCTTGTACCATATCTACTAATACCTTGCCTCGATAGAGGAAGTATTACACCTGCAGATATTATTTTGTTACCTTTCACAAGAACCGCTCCATCGTGTAATGGGGTATCTGTAGCAAAAAGATTTATTAAAAGGTCAGTTGAAATTTGAGCTTCAATATTTGTACCTGAATATAAAAAATCTTCAGGCCTTAAATCACTCCCTAAATCGACAACGATTAAAGCACCTCTTCTATTCTGGGAAAGTTTACCTGCAGTATCAACCAATTGAGTAATAGTTGTTGATGTGGCTCTAAATTCCTTTTGGGGATTACCTAGTAATACAGCTAATCTACCAGTGCCCAATAATTCCATTAATCTTCTTAACTCTCCTTGCCAAAGAATTGCCAAAGAAAGAGAGCAAGCGAGGACTACAGCATCAATTAATTTTGATGTTAATGGAAGATAGGCATATCTTTGTATAAACCATGCTGATGAAACTAAAAATAAATAACCCCTTAATAGCCATAATGTTCTCTGTTCTTTTACTCTAGAAAATAATAAAAGTCCAAAACCAACAGCAAATAAGACATCTAATAAAAGCTTTAAATTTATAATCCCCCAAAAATTCACATTAAATACAATATTAATTTAAATGTACCTAATTTTGTCTTATAAAGCGATCAGGTAAGACATCATATTTTAAAAGATCAGATGGACTTTCTCTTTTTTGAATAATCTCTGCTTCACCGTCACAAACTAAAAGAGCCGCAGGTCTAGGAATTCTGTTGTAATTAGAACTCATTGAATTATTGTATGCACCAGTACCAAAAACGCATATTAAGTCTCCTGTTTTACACTCTGCTAAATCTATCTCCTTAAAAAGGACATCTCCTGATTCGCAGTGTTTGCCAGCAATAGTATATTTGTTATTGGAATTATTATTGAGAGGATTACTTACCAAACATGCAGAATAATTTGATTGATATGTTATGGGTCTTGGATTATCACTCATCCCACCATCAACAGATAAGTATGTTCTTATACCGGGAATTTCTTTAAAGGCCCCAATCTTGTAAATTGTTATACCCGCTGTAGATACGATAGATCTTCCAGGCTCACACATTAATGTAGGAAAATCTAAGTTGTTTTTCTCACAAGCTTTAACAACAGAGTTGGAAATTGTTTTTACCCATTCATCAATTGAAGGGGGATCATCATTTTCTGTGTATTTAATACCTAATCCTCCTCCAACATTAAGTTCATCGATATTATGGCCAAACTCTTTGGCGTCTAAAATAACATTTACCATTATCTCTCCAAGATCATTATGAGGGTCTAGTTCAAAAATCTGTGAACCAATATGAGCATGTATCCCTGTTAATTTTAGATGTTTAGTATCGCGTATATTTGCAAATAAAATATTCAAATATTCAATCCCAAAACCAAATTTGCTATCAAATGATCCAGTTCTTATGTATTCATGGGTGTGGCATTCTATCCCAGGAGTAAATCGAATCATTATTTCTAAGTCACGATTTAATGAATTTGAGAGTTTTTCTAATCTTTCTAAGTCGTAATCATTATCAACAATTACTTTTATATTATTTCTAACTGCAAACTCTATTTCTTTGTCTGATTTATTATTTCCATGAAAAACAATTTTCTTATTTGGTACCCCACCTTTAAGGGCAGTTAATAGTTCTCCTTCTGAAACTGCATCAAGTCCAAAACCCTCTGAGGAAACAAGGTTACTCATGAATATAGAGCTATTTGCTTTTGAGGCATATATAGGTAGTGATTCCCCTGGATAATATTTTTCCAATGCTTTTTTATAAGCTTTACAAGACTTTCTTAAAGTGAATTCATCAAGGATATAAAGAGGAGAATCATATTTTTTAACTAATTCTTCAATAGAACATCCACCAACAGACAATTTCCCATCTCCTCTAATAGATGTTGTAATCGGTACGATATTTTTATTAGGACTTTCCAAGTCAATCTTCTGCTTTAAAAAAGGTTGTTTTTCTTCCATGAGATAACTTTAAATAAAGTTTTGCCAAAAACTGTCATAATTTTATAATGACTCAAGATTTGAATTTTTTAATATATAAACATAATAAAATGATATCTATTAAACAATTAAAAGAGAAAGATATTGATTTATGTTATGAATTTGATTCAAATACGATTTCGCTATGGAGCAAGAAACAATGGACTGACGAATTCAAAAAAGAAGGTACAATAATCTTTGGATTATCAACTATTAATTTAGTCATTGGAATATGTGTTTTTCAAGTTGTTCTTGATGAAGCTCAAATAAATTATTTTGTTGTAAATCAGAAATTTAGGAAAAAGGGTTTTGGATCTTTTCTTATGAGCTATTTAATAAAAAAATGTGAAAAATTAAATCTAAATAAATTAATGTTGGAGGTTTCTTTGAGTAATGTTACTGCTGAAAGTTTTTATAGTCGCTTTGATTTTTCTACTGTAGGAATAAGAAAAAATTATTATAAAGATGGTTCACATGCTCTTTTAAAAGAAAAAAAATTAACAACAAAATAATGTAAAAATTTAATTGTTCGGATAACCAGAATGCTTGAAATTACAGTAATTTCTTGCTATATCACTAAAAAAGTTAAATTTAGTTTAATAATTTACACTTTTGGGTATTCACAAAAGCTCATCCTGAACACAAAATTGACATATTACTGGTAGGTTATTAATAGGAATTTGATCTTCTAATGTTCGAAAGATTTACAGAAAAAGCCATAAAAGTCATTATGCTTGCTCAAGAGGAAGCTAGAAGACTCGGTCATAATTTTGTTGGAACTGAACAAATTCTTTTAGGGTTGATTGGAGAAGGAACTGGTGTAGCTGCGAAAGTTCTTAAATCACTTGGAGTTAACTTGAAAGATTCAAGGATAGAGGTAGAAAAGATAATAGGTAGAGGTTCAGGCTTTGTAGCTGTAGAAATACCTTTTACTCCTAGGGCTAAAAGAGTTTTAGAATTATCTCTAGAAGAGGCTCGTCAATTAGGCCACAATTACATAGGTACTGAACATTTATTATTAGGATTAATAAGAGAAGGTGAGGGTGTTGCCGCAAGAGTTCTTGAAAATCTTAATATTGATCTCGCCAAAGTAAGAACTCAAGTTATAAGGATGCTAGGCGAAACAGCTGAAGTTGGTACTGGAGCTAGTACAACTAAAGGCAATTTAAAAACTGCTACTCTTGATGAATTTGGCACAAATTTAACAAAGTTAGCTAGTGAATCAAAATTAGATCCAGTGGTTGGCCGCCATTCAGAAATAGATCGTGTAGTTCAAATATTAGGTAGGAGGACAAAAAATAATCCTGTCTTAATTGGTGAGCCAGGTGTGGGTAAAACAGCTATAGCAGAAGGGTTAGCACAAAGAATACAAATGGGAGATATTCCAGACATACTCGAAGATAAAAGAGTTTTGACACTTGATATAGGACTTTTGGTCGCAGGAACAAAATATAGAGGCGAATTCGAAGAAAGGTTAAAAAAGATAATGGAAGAAATTAAATCAGCAGGTAACGTCATACTTGTCATAGATGAAGTACATACTTTAATTGGTGCTGGAGCAGCTGAAGGAGCCATAGACGCAGCAAATATTCTTAAGCCAGCATTAGCTAGAGGAGAACTTCAATGTATTGGAGCAACAACCCTCGATGAATATAGAAAACATATTGAAAGAGACGCTGCTCTGGAAAGAAGATTCCAACCTGTAATGGTAGGGGAGCCATCTATTGAGGATACAATCGAAATTTTAAAAGGTCTTAGAGAGCGTTACGAACAACATCATCGTCTGAAAATTACTGATGATGCGCTAGAGGCAGCGGCTCATTTAGGTGATCGTTATATATCTGATAGATTTTTACCTGACAAGGCTATAGATCTCATCGATGAGGCTGGAAGTAGAGTCCGGTTAATAAATTCTAAACTTCCGCCTGAAGCCAAACAAATAGATAGAGAACTAAGACAAGTTCAAAAACAGAAAGAAGAATCTGTAAGAGATCAAAATTTTGACCAAGCAGGCCAATTACGTGAAAAAGAGATTGAATTATCTGCAAAAATTAAAGAGGTACTAGATAATAAAAAAGAATCTACAGCTGGAGGCGAATCTGATGCTGATATTAAACCTGTAAAAAGTGATTCAAAACTCGTACAAAGCCCCCTTGTTAGTGAAGAGGATGTAGCACATATTGTGGCTTCATGGACAGGTGTTCCTGTTCAAAAATTAACAGAAACTGAATCAGTCAAGCTTCTTAACATGGAGGATACTCTTCACCAAAGGCTTATCGGACAAGATGAAGCTGTAAAGGCTGTCTCTAGAGCAATAAGAAGAGCAAGAGTTGGATTAAAAAATCCCAACAGACCCATAGCAAGTTTTATCTTTTCTGGGCCTACCGGTGTTGGTAAAACTGAATTAACTAAATCATTAGCTTCATATTTCTTCGGTAGTGAAGAAGCAATGATCAGATTAGATATGTCAGAATTTATGGAAAGACACACGGTTAGTAAACTCATAGGTTCACCTCCTGGGTATGTTGGTTTTAATGAAGGTGGTCAGCTTACTGAAGCGGTCAGAAGACGTCCATATACCGTTGTTTTATTTGACGAAGTTGAAAAGGCCCATCCAGATGTTTTCAATTTATTATTGCAACTACTTGAAGACGGTAGATTAACTGACTCCAAAGGTAGAACTGTTGATTTCAAAAATACACTGTTAATTATGACTTCTAATATTGGTTCTAAAGTAATTGAGAAAGGTGGAGGAGGTCTAGGATTTGAATTTTCAGGTGATTCAGTTGAAGATAGCCAATATAATAGAATAAAATCTTTAGTTAATGAAGAACTTAAGCAATACTTTAGGCCTGAATTTTTAAATAGACTTGATGAAATAATTGTATTCAGACAACTAACTAAAAATGAGGTTAAAGAGATTGCTGAAATTATGCTTCAAGAAGTTTTTGCACGATTACAAGACAAAGGCATTAAGTTAAATGTCACCGATGCATTTAAAGAAAGACTTGTCGAAGAGGGGTATAATCCTTCATACGGAGCAAGACCTTTAAGAAGGGCTGTCATGCGTTTACTAGAAGATAGTTTAGCTGAAGAAGTTCTCTCAGGTAGAATAAAAGATGGAGATAAAGCTTTGGTTGATATAGATGATAATAAAAAAGTTACAATAAATATTTCTTCTGAGGAATCTTCTCAAGAATTAGCAAGTGCTAACTTCTAATAATTCAAAGTAAACATGCACTCAATCTCTCCAGAAACTATATTTAGGGGAAATTATGCTTGGGAAGAATCTTTACCTCAAATTACTAAATTAACTAAAAGTCCATTAATTTTAGGTAGGGGTAATCATACGAATGATCTGAGAAATAAAATTTTTATTGATTTAAAAAATCAAAATCTCAGTGTTAATTTTGCTAATTTACAATTTGATTGTTGTTATGAAGACATATCAAGAATAAAGGATGTCATTTTAAAAAACCATAACGATTCTGTTATCGCAGCCGGAGGAGGTAAAGTTCTTGATTCAGGCAAATATATAGCAGATTGTCTTAATATCCCTTGTATCACTATTCCTCTTAGCGCCTCTACCTGTGCAGGTTGGACAGCCTTATCAAATATCTATACAAAAGATGGCCAATTTATAAAGGATGTTGCACTAAGATCTTGTCCAAAAATCCTAGTATATGATCATAAATTTATTAAAACAGCTCCATCAAGAACACTTGCAAGTGGAATAGCGGATTCTTTAGCAAAATGGTATGAATCCTCAATAACAAGTTCAACTATTGAAGATGGTCTTGTTCAACAAGCGATTCAGATCTCAAGAGTTTTAAGGGATCAATTACTAATAAATGGAGAAAAAGCATTTAAGGGTGAATTTGAAAATAATCCTTCTTGGCGAAATACTATAGAAGCGTGTGGACTAACAGCAGGATTAGTTGGAGGTATTGGAGGAGAAAAGTGTAGGACCGCTGCAGCACATGCTATTCATAATGCAATTACTCAGATAATTACCCCAAATAAATTCTTACATGGTGAGATTGTTGGGGTTGGATTATTATTGCAATTAAGATTAGAAGAAATGAAAAATAATAATAATTTAGCTGATCAATCAATTAAACAATTGTTGGTACTTATGAAAGAATTGAATTTGCCAACTACTATCGAACAACTCGGAATAAATGTTTTTGAAAATAATAATTTAGAGAAAATTGCTGATTTTACTTGTCGAGATAAATCTGAGATTCACTTTTTGCCTTTTGAAATTCACAAACGAGATATAGTAGAGGTCATTGCAAATTTTGAAAAACAAAAAATTAAAACATAATCATTTTTGACTAAAAACAATTTTGAACAATTAAATGATTTTAATGTAGATTTTTTTGAAAGTGCCAAATTGTCTCTGTTAGACCCTTTAGGCCTTTATTTGGCAAATGATGTAAAATGGATAAAACTCAACCAAAACTGGAACTCTTTAAAATTCCCTGTGGTTATAGGGGGAGAAGGTCAACCTATACTTCTTCTACATGGCTTTGATAGTAGTTTTTTAGAGTTCAGGAGAATATATAAATCACTGAAAAGAAATTTCCAAGTTATAGTTCCTGATCTATTAGGTTTTGGTTTTAGTCCTAGGTGCGCAACAAATGAATACAATTCCTCTAAAATAATTTTGTTTTTAATTGATCTCCTGAAGACTTTACAGATAACAAAGAATCTAAAAATTATTGGTGCCTCTATGGGAGGCTCAACAGCGTTAAAACTTGCCTTTGAGATATCTGATTCTATTGATAAAATTATCCTTTTGTCCCCCGCAGGTTTGTTTGGAGAAACTAAGAGTATTCCTTTTCCTCTTAACCAAATTGGCGCCTCATTTCTTGGATTACCTCAAGTCAGAAAAAGCCTTTGTAGACAAGCATTTGCTTTCCCAGATGAATGTGTTGGTCAGATGGAAGAGCAAATTGCTTCAATTCATTTAGGTTGTAAAGGATGGAGGAATTCACTGGCATCATTTGCAAAAAGTGGAGGATTTGCTGGAACTCATAAATATATCCAAAATATCCCTATTAAAACATTATGTGGAGAAAATGATCGAATTCTTGGAAAAAAAGAAATTAAGAATATAAGAAATATTGAAAAATTAAATTTTGTAGGGTTGCAAAATTGTGGTCATCTTCCACATGTAGATCTACCATCATTATCTAGTAAAATTATCCAAGATTATTTTTTGGAATAAAAGATTTTTTAATTAACTTAGATACTTGAGAATTATAAAAATGTAATACATAACAGATGGAGTAAATATGTAACTGTCAATTCTGTCAAGAATTCCTCCATGTCCCGGTAGGAAAGTTCCGGAATCTTTTATTTTTGCATCTCTCTTCATCATGGATTCAATTAAATCTCCAACTAATGCCATAAGGGAAATTGAAATTCCATATAAGATTCCAATAAATAATGGATTTTCCCAATTCATTAAAAATGCGAAAAATATTGCTAGTAAAGTTGAACAGGATATCCCTCCAATTAAACCTTCTATAGTTTTGCTAGGAGATATTGGAGAAAGAGATGTTTTGCCAAATAACTTTCCAAAAAAATAAGAACCAATATCACTAGCTACAATTAAAAAACAAGAAGTTAAAGTTAAATGAAGACCAGTAGTATTTGATAAGTTCTCAAACGAAATAAACCCCTGATTTGAACTTATTATCACTGAATCTAATCCCCTTAACTTAATCCAGTAACTTGGTAAAAAACCTAAATAAAATAATCCAAAAATAGAGGCTGCAATATCTGAAATTGTCCCAGGTTTTGGTTGCAAAAGTAACCAAGTGCATATCCCTACTGAACAGATTGGCAAAATTGAATTTGAAATTTCTCCTTCAAGCAAACCAATTGTCTCAAGATAAGTAGAAACTATAATAATAAAGGTTGAAAATAATGTGGTTTTTGTAGCTGGTCTTATACCTTTAAATTCTGCCATTCTAAAAAATTCTAATAATGCAAGATATGTAAGCAAAGCAGTTGCCAATGTAAAAAACCATCCACCCAACAAAACAACAATTAAACCAAAAATCCCTATAAGTAAGCCACTTCTTAATCTCATATGAAATTGCTATGTTTCTAAGACTCTTATATTAAAATTTACCAGATCTTTGTTGCATAAACTTTGTTTGTTTATCCAATTAAACCTATCTATATCAATTTTTTCGCCAGGAATTAGTAGAGGTATCCCAGGAGGATAAGGGCAAATAATATCTCCAGATATTTTATTTAATGATTGTGAGAAAGAAATATTCCGAGTCTTACTTCTCCAAGCAATTCCAATTTCGATTTCGGGAGCTTGAACTAATTTAAATGGCGATTTGAGCACTTCTAAACTTTTTGATTTTTTGGAATTTAATAGTAATTTCTTCCATAACTTTTCAAATAAATTAAGAAAATCTTTTTGATTTCCAAATCCTAAGCAAAAAGTGAGAGTCATCATTTCTGGTAATTCGGCAATAAGGCCATTTCTATAAAAAAAATTATCAGCAGTAAAGCCATCAATCCCAGCCTTAGAGGTATTTACTACAAATTTTAAGGGGTCTTGAGTTTCTATGAGAGGAATATTTTTTTGAATTAATTTTTTATAAATACTTTTTGCTTCTAAAATTCTTTTTTGATATTTTGATAAACTTTTTTTGTTAAGCCAGTCCCTAATAGACTCTTCACAGGAAGAAAGTAATAAGGAACTTGGACTGGTAGTTTGAAGCAAATTAATACTTTTGATTAAATTACCTTCATTTATTAGATTCCCTTTGTACCAAAGTACCGCTGTTTGAGTTAATCCATTGAGCGACTTATGCAATGAATTAACGACTAAATCAGCGTTTGATGATAAGGCCGGTTTTGGTAAATTAAGGTTTTCACAAAAAAGGAAATATGAACCATGGGCTTCATCAACTAAAACAGGTAAATTTTTTTGATGACAACAATCTATTAAAGGATCTAAATCTCCGGCATAACCATGATAAGAGGGATTTACAAGAATAATCCCTGCAATTTTATTCTCATCAAAATTTAATTTTTTAAATACATTTTCCAACCAAATTTTTGTAATTGGTTTGTAATGCCCGGTTACTGTTGAAAATTCTAGGTCAAAAAATATTGGATTTATATTCTGCATTGCACAGATTTTTATAACACTTATATGAACATTTCTAGGCATCAGGATATTTTCGCCTGGATTTGCCATTGCAATTACTGCTGATTGTATTAATCCGGAAGCTCCATTAACTCCAAAAAAACATCCTTTAGCCCCAAATTTGTCGGAGAATTCTCTTTGAGATTTAGCAATTAATCCGCTTTGGGATAGTGGGGAGCCAATTTCTGGTAGTTCGGGGAGGTCCCAATACCCAGGTGGATATTTTAATAACTTCACTAATTTCTTTGGTAAAGCTGCCCCTCTGTTATGAGCGGGAAAGAATAAAGACTTTAAAAACTTTTTAGTTAGAAAAGATGAAATGCTCATAAAGTATTAATGACATATATAGAATGGTATAAGTAGTAATCTTTTTTGATATTTTTTAACTTTAATGAAAAGATCTTATTCGAAATATTCAGCAAAAGATGACTTACTTTGGTTGATTTTGAGACCATGGATTTTTATCCCAAGAGTTTTATATATCCTTTTAACTTTTATTTTTCTTTTTTTAAGAATACTTTTTCAAGGTAACAGTAAAAATAAAAATGTACAAAAAAATCTCTCGAAATATCTTTTTGATGTAATAACGGATTTAGGGCCTTGTTTTATCAAATTAGGCCAAGCACTCTCAACTAGACCAGATCTTGTTAGACAAGATTGGCTTACAGAACTTACAAAATTACAAGATAATCTACCGGCATTTGATCACAAAATTGCTTTAAAAATCATTGAAGAGGAATTTGGATCCACTGCTAATGAATTATTTGAAGAGTTTCCAGATAGTCCTATTGCTTCAGCAAGCTTAGGTCAAGTTTATAAAGCAAAAATAAATAATTCTTATCTAGCTGTGAAAGTACAGCGGCCAAATTTATACTTTCTCATAAGAAGGGATGTTGTAATCTTAAGATTTTTAGGGACTTTTTTATCCCCACTCTTACCATTAAATATAGGCGTTGGAATTGGAGAAATTATAGATGAATTCGGTAAGGCACTTTTTAATGAAATTGACTATCAAAAAGAAGCCGACAATGCTTTGAGGTTTGCAAATTTATTCAAAGAAAACCCAAATATTTTTATTCCTAAATTAGAAAAAAAGTTTTCATCCAAAAGGGTAATCACAACTTCTTGGATTGATGGAGTTAAGTTAAGAGATCGAGCTTTACTTGAGGAAAATAACTTAATTCCTGCTTCGTTTATAAAAACATGTGTCATCAGTGGACTGCAGCAATTATTTGAATTTGGATATTTTCATGCAGACCCACACCCAGGAAATATGTTTGCTCTCAAAGGAGGAAATGCAGATTGTGGGAATTTAGCTTATGTTGATTTCGGAATGATGGATACTATTACAAATTCAGATAGACTTACTCTTATTAAGGCAATTGTTCACATAATAAACGAAGAATATTATCTTCTCGCAGAAGATTTCCAGAAATTAGGTTTTTTAACCGAAGAACAAGATCTTCAAAAACTTGTTGAACCATTAAAAGAAGTTCTAGGAGGATCTTTTGGGGCTGAGGTTGGTAATTTTAATCTTAAAAATGTAACTGACAAATTCTCAAAACTAATGTATTCCTATCCTTTCAGAGTCCCCAGTAGGTTTGCTTTAATAATAAGAGCCGTTGTTAGTCAAGAAGGTTTAGCACTAAGGTTAGATCCTGAATTTAAAATTTTAAAAATAGCTTATCCATATATTGCTAAAAAACTACTAACCGATAATTCTGAAGAGATTTTAGATATCCTTTTAGAAGTCGTTTTTGATAAAAAAGGTAAAATCCAAATAGAAAAAGTTCAAAGTTTATTAAACATTTTATTTAGTGATTCAGAGAATATTAATTCAGATCTCATACCAGTTGCTAACGCTGGATTGAAATTATTTGTCAGTAAAAAAGGATCCGAAGTTAGGAAGAATCTTCTTTTAAGTCTTATAAAAGATGAAAAATTAGAATTTACTGATGCAAAAAAACTCTTAGCTTTAATTAGAGATACTTTTAGCCCTTTGAATATTGCAAAAAGTGCAGTACAAAATATTATTTCTACAGTTTAGTTTTTATATTTATATCTAATTAACTTATTTATGATTTTAATTCGATTAGAATAGAATGTAATGTTTTAAAAATTAGAAGTAAAAAGGATTATTTATTTTTGGAAATTAAATGAATATTTTGAAAAATCTCTTTTTACTTAACAAAAAATCTGAAAAAAATAAAGACTTAAGTTCTGGATTGGTTGAACAATATATTGAAATTGCAAAGTTAGTAAAAGAAGCAAGAATACAACAAAACCTTACAATTAAGGAACTTTCATACATTTCAAAAATTCCTGAGCGAATTATTAATTCTATTGAAAATAATAATAAAAACATAAGGCCAGAGTATCCTTTTATAAGATCCATATTAATTAAATTAGAGGAATGCTTAGTATTAAAAAAAAATTCATTATTAAAATTAGCAGTTAGCGAAAGAAAAATTTTAAATAAAGGGGAAAAGGATTTTTTATTCAGAAAATTCGATCTTATCAATACCTGGCAAGGAAGTCTTTTATATTTTTTTATATTAGTTCTAACTATATTTATACTAAAAAGATACTTTATTTTAAATGTTAATGTTATAGAGATTCAAAGTATTGAGAATCAAATCATTGATAAATAATTTAAAGAAATTCTACTTTCGAGTTCTCCCAAAATTATTTCCTAGCTCACTAAAGATTTTTATATTATCTTCTATTTCTTCTAAAGATTGATTTAACTTCCATTTCCAGTTATTTTTTATAGTGCCAGGTTTATTTAATCTACTTGAATCGTCTAGAGATAATAGATCTTGAATTGGAGCGATAAAGAGATTAGCATTTGTGCTCATGCCAATTTCTATTAAATCCCAAGAAGGATTTTCTGAAAATTTATACTCATCTTGTATTCTTTTTTTTGATTCATAATCTAAATATTCCCACCATGAAACAGAAGTAGAGTTGTCATGAGTACCTGTATAAACAACCCAATTTTCTCCTTTAATATTCTTAGGTAAATAAGGATTATCTTCATTGCCATCAAAAGCAAATTGTAATATTTTCATGCCAGGTAGTTCAAAATTTTTCCTTAATTTCTCAACATCTGGGGTTATTACTCCCAGATCCTCTGCAATAATTGGTAGATAGTTGGCACCTAGATCCTTTTTTACTTTATTTAATAGTGTTCTACCTGGAGAATTTATCCATTTTCCAATAATTGCCGTTTTAGAGCTGCCATTAACTCTCCAGTAACCGGCTAAACCCCTGAAATGATCAAATCTCAAAATGTCTACAAGTTTAAATTGCCTTTGAAATCTTTTTCTCCACCAAATAAAATTAGACCTCTTATGTTTTGACCAAAAGTAAGTTGGAGTGCCCCATAATTGTCCTGTTGATGAAAAATAATCAGGTGGAACACCACTTTGAAAGATTAAATCTCCATTTTTAAAAATTGAAAATAATGATTTATTACTCCATACGTCAGCGCTGTCTCTAGAGACGTAAAAAGGTAAATCTCCTATTAGCTTAATATTTCTTGATTTTGCAAAGTTTTTAATAGCACTCCATTGCTCATCAAGATGCCACTGTATTAATTTTTTAATAAGTATCTCTTTACTTTTTTTCTTAATCCAAGATTCTAAGAACTTGTTATTTTTTATTTTAAATTCTTGAGGCCATTCCCACCAAGGCAACATATTAAATTCCTCCCTGATAACAACAAATGTTGCATAATCTTCAACCCAAGAATTCCTACTGATCCATTTATTAAAATTAATTTTTCTTTCTTCAGATTGTGAACCCCAACCTTGTAAAAGGAGGCGACCTGATTTCTTTGTTAAATCATCCGCAATATCAAAATCAAAATGATCTTTTTTATGATTTGTTAAACCAAGATTGTCTTTATTTGAAATGAATATGAAACCTTTCTCGATTAAATCATCTATATCCAAAAACCATGGGTTTAGCGCAAAACTAGATGGGGAACTATAAGGAGAGCCGGTAGAGTCAGTAGGTGTAAGAGGTAAAAATTGCCAGTATTCAATTCCATGCTTATGTAGTTTTTTTATCCACTCTTTAGCTCCTCTTCCAAAAGTTCCACATACTCTTCCTCCTGGAATACATGATGGATGCATAAGTACACCTAACGATTTTTTTTCAAGAATTGACTCTACAGGCATTTTTTTGTATATTTTGATTCTTTACACTTAAAGTGTTTTTATTTCTCTAAATTAAACCATATACAAATTTTTTTTAATTGACAAATATTATTCCAAGTTTTTAAGACTAAATAAATATAAATTATGATTTTTGATAAATAATTTTTTTCTTAATTGGTTGTGACTTTTGAAAACATCTAGTCATTATCTTTTGCGAAATTCACATAAACGACTACGATAAGAATATAGTTTTATGGTGCAAATTTCGTGACAAGTTTTATCACGGCAATGCAGAGTAAGGAATCGAACTTAAACCTAACCAATACTAGATTAAGGCTAGTAAGTGGGACGACAAATCCTAAATTAGCTGAAGAAATTGCATCATACTTGGGAATTCAAAATGTACCTCTAATTTCTAAAAGATTTGCAGATGGAGAACTTTATGTCCAGATTCAGCAATCTATTCGAGGTTGTGATGTATTTTTGATACAACCTACATGCGCTCCTGTAAACGATAGTTTAATGGAGCTCATGATTATGGTTGACGCATGTAAGAGAGCGTCTGCAAGACAAATAACGGCTGTAATCCCCTATTTTGGATATGCAAGGGCAGATCGAAAGACCTCAGGAAGAGAGTCTATAACTGCAAAACTAACTGCTAATTTACTTGAAAAATCAGGAGTTGATAGAGTTCTTGCTATGGACTTACATTCGGCTCAAATACAAGGCTATTTTGATATACCATGTGATCATATTTACGGATCACCTGTATTAATTGATTATCTAGAATCTTTAAATTTAGAAAAAATAGTTGTAGTTTCTCCTGATGTAGGAGGAGTGGCGAGAGCAAGAGCATTTGCAAAATTAATGAATGATGCGCCGTTGGCTATCATAGATAAAAGGAGATCTGCTCATAATATCGCTGAAAGTCTAACTGTTATTGGTGAAGTTAAAGGTAAAACAGCTATTCTAATAGACGATATGATAGACACCGGAGGCACAATTTGTTCTGGAGCTAATTTACTAAAAAAAGAAGGGGCTAATAGAATATTTGCATGTGCCTCACATGCAGTATTTTCTCCTCCTTCTTATGAAAGATTAAGTACTAAGAATCTTTTCGAACAAGTTATTGTGACTAACAGCATACCAGTTATACATAAAGATAATTTTCCACAGTTAAAAGTTCTTTCTGTCGCAAATATGTTGGGAGAAGCTATTTGGAGAATCCACGAGGAAAGTTCCGTTAGTTCAATGTTTAGATGATAGAAATTATTATTTATCCAATCCTTGTAACTTTTTAAGTCTCTCAGTTTCAATCTTAAATTCTTTTTCAACCTTTTCAGGAACGTTATCCGGACAGATCCTAAGAGCTGATTCAACTAATTGTAGAGATGCTATAAATTGTAATTGTTTCATGTCAACTTTTTGTTCTTTCTTTCTTTCTATTATTCTCCCTCCATGTTTTTGTGAAACTACTGATGCGAATGTTGTTGAGGCAACGTTTAATGTTTTTGGGAAATCTAAATCAAATCCTTTTCTTGTCGCATTACATAGGAATGAAACCCCCATCCCATGATATAGATCTAAATCATTTTTGTTGGCAGGCAAATTTTTAACATTTGCACTTACATAATTAAATTCATTATTTATTTCAAAGAAAAAATATGAAAAAATTAGAGGAATTGCAAAAATTTTAGATATTTTAAAACCCATATTTGATTTATTTTTTAATTAATAACATTAAAGATAACATTTTTTATTTTTTAAATTAAATCTACCAACAGAATTTATTATTTAATTTTAATTTCGTGATGATTTTCTACTATTTTCAGATTATTTTTGTTCCATGAATATATAACCCTAAATCTATAATTATCAGTATCAACAAGTCTTGTATGTTCAAGGATGTACCAATCTTTGTAAGAAGATTCAAAAATCATTTCGTGTTCGTCGACTTGCCTGATATTTGAAATCCCTTCATCATTACTTAAATAAAAATTTTTCCTCAAAAGTTGATGACCTTTTAGGAATGCACGCATTTCTCCTCGTTCTTTATACTGGGGATTTTCGTCAAAGAAATTATATTTTTTTTCTGGGTACCAAGTGAATTTATAGTGCGACTCCCATTCGGATTTACTTTTGAGAGCTTGTATATTTATATTCATACTCAAATTATAAGTTTTTTGTGCTTCATCAAGAAAATATGTTCTATTAGATTTCCACAAACCAATATTTCTGGAAAACCATCTTTTTAAATTACTATTTAAATTAATTTCTGGAGGATTTTCACCAAAATGCAAATTTTTCTTTGGATTAATAGCAACCATATATATATAAGTCCTATTTATTTCATAACCTATCTGTAAAATAAAAAAAAATATCTTAAGGTGTTTATAAGGATTAACAGCTTTTCAACACTTCAGAGGAAAACATTTGAATGAAAAAAAAGAGTTAAAATTAATACTTGTTGCAGCTAGAAATCAACTCTCTAGCAATGATATTAAGTCCCTAATAGCTTATTTAGAATCAGATGATTGTGATTTTGAGATATCTCTTCAGATATCTGAGCCTACAGAGCAGCCAGAATTACTTGAATTACATAGGTTAGTCGCTATTCCTGCGCTTATTAAAGTTTCGCCAGCTCCAAAGCAAATATTTGCTGGAAGTAATATTTTCTCTCAGTTGCAAAAATGGTTGCCAAGGTGGACGCAGGAAGGCTTAACAAAAAATCTTGGAATTAATTTGCAACCATCCAAAATTGATTCAATAAGAACTCAAAAAGAATTTCTATTGGAAGATGAACTTCTCGTTTTAAGACAAGAAAATGAGACATTAACAAAAAGGATAGAGTCTCAGGAAAGATTATTAAGAATGGTGGCGCATGAATTAAGAACGCCTTTAACTGCTGCTACTTTGGCTGTTCAAAGTCAAAAACTAGGACAAATAGATATTTCAAAATTGCAAGAGGTAATTAAAAGACGTCTAGAAGAGATTGAACTCTTATCTCAGGATCTTTTAGAGGTTGGAACAACTAAATGGGAAGCGTTATTTAATCCTCAGAAAATTGATTTAGGTAATATTAGTGCTGAAGTAATACTCGAATTAGAAAAATTCTGGAGATTAAGGAACATTGAAATTGATACTGATATTCCATCTGATCTGCCAAGTGTATTTGCAGATCAAAGAAGAATGAGGCAAGTATTTTTAAATTTAATTGAAAATGCTATTAAATTTTCCAAAGACTCTGGTTCTATAAAAATCACTATGATTCATAAGACAAATCAATGGGTAGAAATAACAATTTGTGACAAAGGTGCAGGTATTCCTTTAAGCGAACAAAAGAGAATTTTTCTCGATAGAGTTAGACTTCCCCAGACTTCTGAAGGGACTTCAGGATTTGGCATAGGGTTATCTGTATGCAGGAGAATAGTACAAGTTCATGGAGGAAGAATATGGGTCGTATCTGAAATAGGTGTTGGTTCCTGCTTCCATTTCACTGTTCCCGTGTGGCAAGGACAAAACAAAGAGCAACAATACTTGACGAAAGGCTAGCCTTACTCTTAGTTTTTAATAAGCTGAAATGCTAATTTCCTGGCCCCATCGTCTAGAGGCCTAGGACACCTCCCTTTCACGGAGGCGACAGGGGTTCGAATCCCCTTGGGGCTATTAATTTAAATTTATAACAATCTTTTTGATGATTTTGCCTGCCTATCTACGGCAATTAAATTTTCAGAGAGATCCTTTTTAAGTCTTTTCTCTATCATACCAATTGGCATCCACTGACATCCTTGAACCGTAAGATCATAAATTAATGAATTTTTTGAAGTATTTTTAATGTTTTGTATTTTCCAACTACCTTCAAATTTCTTGAAATCTCCTTTTATCAAATTAAATTTTAAGAGGCCACGCTCCTTATCTTCAAATAAGTCGATAGTAACTTCGGCTGAAAATTTCATGCCAAGGAAATCCTGAGCTCCAACTTGTTTAAGGTGGACATTATTTTCCTTCTGAAATATTTTTTTGCTCGATAATAGATTTGGTATGTAGAGATTTAGCCGATCATAATCTGTTAAAACACTCCACAAAGAATCTAAACTTGCAGAAGTTGTAAGTTGAGCTGCCAGTCGTCTCGTTCCGCCAGAGAGCTTTTCCATCGTCTGCTCAATTGTCCTGAAATCATTGTCTTTATAATGATTTACTGATTCTTGAGGATTATTCATACAATTAATTTTTTAATTAGATAAAAAATTATTTCTGTGTAACTATACTGATAAAAACAACAAATACTGAAAAATAAAAATAATTTCATCTATTTATTCCGATCTCAAAACGTAACCATTTTTGTGAAATCGCTACAAATTAAACTACAAATTGATAATCTTTTATAAAAGAAACTAAAAAATGTATTCACAAGCAAAAGTAATCGCAGGCGGATTAGCTCATATACCAGTAGTAATAGCTGTTTTTTATTTTATACTTACAACTTTTAATAAAAGAGCTCTAAAGTTTGTTGAAGAAGCGAAAACAAAAAAAAACTGAGTCAAAAGCTATGGAACCCCAAAAAACTGCTGTTTTGAAAGCAGAAAATTCAAAAAAAGAAACCTCGAAAACTGAAACTCCAAAATTGGCAAAGAAAAAACATGCAGATGTTCCTGTCAACATTTATCGTCCTAAGACACCCTATGAGGGAACAGTTATTGAAAACTATAGTCTTCTTAAAGAAGGAGCAATTGGAAGAGTTAATCACATAACTTTCGATCTTAAAGATAGTGATCCATTTTTAAATTATGTAGAGGGCCAAAGTATTGGTATCATGCCTGCTGGTGAAGATGCTAATGGAAAACCTCATAAGTTAAGACTTTACTCAATAGCTAGCACCAGGCATGGAGATAACTTTAATGGAAATACAGTATCTCTTTGTGTAAGACAGCTTCAGTATGAAAAAGATGGTGAAACCATTAATGGTGTCTGCTCAACTTACTTATGCGATATTAAGCCTGGAGATAAAGTAAAAATAACAGGTCCTGTAGGTAAAGAGATGCTTCTCCCTGACGAAGAGGACGCAAACATTGTTATGTTGGCCACTGGAACTGGAATAGCACCAATGAGGGCCTATTTAAGAAGAATGTTCGAGCCAACTGAAAAAGAAAAAAATAAATGGGATTTTAAGGGTAAAGCTTGGTTATTTATGGGTGCGCCGAAATCAGCTAATTTGTTATACGAAGAAGATCTACAAAGATACCTTACTGATAATCCTGATAATTTTAAATATACAAAAGCTATTAGTCGTGAGCAGCAAAATACAAAGGGTGGAAGAATGTATATTCAAGACAGAGTTTTAGAATCAGCCAATGAACTTTTCAATATGATTGAAGATGATAAGACACATATATATCTTTGTGGGTTAAAGGGTATG
The DNA here is from genome assembly GCA_003212055.1 of Prochlorococcus sp. AG-459-A02. GTDB lineage: Bacteria > Cyanobacteriota > Cyanobacteriia > PCC-6307 > Cyanobiaceae > Prochlorococcus_A. The sequence goes on along the minus strand of QCQW01000001.1, from coordinate 17,413 downwards.
GAGCCTGGCATAGATGAAGCAATGACTAAGGCAGCAGAAGAAAAAGGCTTGAACTGGTCAGAATTAAGACCCCAACTAAAAAAAGCAGGAAGATGGCACGTAGAAACTTACTAAATCTTTTTTATTTAGATCTAAGTTTCACCTAATAAATACTTTTTGGTTTAGACACAATATGTAGCTAATATTAGAAAAAAAGAGGATTTTAAAAAAAGAATACTAAAAATATGCCTTCAACTTTAAGTAATCCTCTAAGATTAGGTTTACGGCAGGAAAGAGTCATATCTCCACAATGCTTAGTCATATTTGGTGCTAGTGGAGACCTTACTCATAGAAAATTAATACCAGCCTTATTTGAACTCTATCTGCAAAGAAGAGTTCCTAGTGAATTTGGAATAATTGGTTGTGCTAGAAGACCTTGGACTGATAATGAGTTTAGAGAAAAGATGAAAATAAAGCTATCCAATCAAATTTCTGGGAAAGAAATGGAGTGGGAACAATTTTCTAATTATCTTTTCTATGAACCAGTTGACTTACAACAAAATGATCATGTCATAAGGCTTTCTAAAAGATTAAATGAAATTGATAAAACACAAGCTACTCATGGGAATAGAACATTTTATTTATCAGTATCTCCGAATTTCTATGCAAGTGGATGTAAAGCTCTTAAAGCAGCTGGCCTATTAGATGACCCTAAGAAAAGTCGTTTAGTGATTGAAAAACCTTTTGGAAGAGATTATTCAAGTGCAAAAAAATTGAATAAGATCGTTCAAAGTTGTGCTGAAGAAAGTCAGATTTATAGGATTGATCATTATTTAGGTAAAGAGACAGTTCAGAATATTCTTGTCTTGAGGTTTGCTAACACTATTTTTGAACCAATCTGGAACAGAAATTATATATCGAGTGTTCAAATTACTTCATCTGAAACAGTGGGTGTTGAAGATAGAGCAGGTTATTACGAAAGCTCTGGTGCTTTAAGAGATATGCTTCAAAATCATATGACTCAAATGCTTGCTGTTACTGCTATGGAACCTCCTGGAAAGTTTGAACCAGAAGCAATAAGAAATGAGAAAGCTAAGGTTCTTCAAGCTTCAAAACTTGCTGACGAAAATGAACCTTGGAATTGTTGCGTAAGAGGTCAATATGGAGAGGGAGGAAATATTTCAAATCGACTCAAAGGATATAGGCAGGAAGATGGTGTGTATACTAATAGCACAACAGAAACTTATATTGCTACAAAAGTTTTCGTTGATAACTGGCGTTGGCAAGGGGTTCCTTTTTATTTGAGAACAGGGAAAAGACTACCTAAAAGACTTGGAGAAATAGTCTTGACTTTTAAAGACGTGCCTGTTCATTTATTTGAATCAACAATTATAAATCCTGCCCCAAATCAACTTATCCTTAGAATTCAGCCAAATGAAGGTGCTACTTTCAAATTTGAAGTAAAATCTCCTGGTTCTGGGATGAAATCAAGACCTGTTGAGATGGAATTTTCTTATGATGAATCGTTTGGAGAACCCTCAGATGAAGGCTATGTAAGATTATTAGCTGATGCAATGCTTTCTGACCCAACCTTATTTACTCGAAGTGATGAAGTAGAGGCAGCCTGGAAACTTTATACGCCATTAATAGAATTGATGGATAATTCTCCTTGGAAGTTACCTATTTATAATTATGAATCTATGACGTGGGGCCCTCCTGAGTCTGATCAATTACTTTCAAAAGATAATATTTTCTGGCGTAGACCTTAAAAATGAAACCTCAACTAACACTCCAAACCCCATTAGAACTACCTTCTCAGGAAATTTCTAATTACCTTAATAAATTATGGATTTCAGAAGATAAAGATAATACTGGAGCTAATACTTTTACATTAATGGTCTGGCAGCCTGCTTGGCTAGAACAATGTTTGGTGCAAAAAGGATTAGTAAATGGACCAATTACTGGATATTTAAGTCCAGAGATAATTGAAGTTGCTAAAAAATTTATATTAGATCAAGGACTTCCTATTACTACTTCTCTTAATAGTGAGGAATTATTGAATTTGTTGAAGGAAAATTTATCTAATAAAGACTTTGAAGACTTTAGAGGACAATTCTTTGAATCATCAATAAGTACATTGAATCCAAGAAGATTAATAACTCTAGCGCCAACGTTAAATAAAAATTCAGATATCAAAACTTTTGTATCCGCTTACTGTCCATTAAGTGATACTCGAGCTATTCAACCTATATGTGGGGATTTAGTTGTTATTAGGGGTAATTCAACCTCAATATCAAATAAAGGATTAAAAATAATTGATGAATTATCTATTAATGAATTACCTGCATGGTTATGGTGGAATGGAAGCTTGGATGAATCGCCTGATATCTTCGAATATTTTACTAATCATGGTCTAAGGTTAATAATTGATACTGCTCTTGGATCGCCTAACAGATGTTTAAAAGTTTTAGATCTATTAAATAATTCAAATAAAGCTATTAACGACTTGAATTGGGTTAGGTTGAAAAATTGGAGGGAATCATTGGCAATGATTTTTGATCCGCCTTCGAGGAGACCAATTTTAGATCATATTACTGATATTGACATTGATATCGCAGGAGATCATATTATTCAAGCTTTGTTTTTGATTTCATGGATTAGCGATAAACTTGGTTGGTCTTTTCTCAGAGTTGAAAGGGATACAGAATCAACAAAAATAGAGTTTGAAAGAATTAATGGCGAAATAATTTCTGCATCAATTAATCCCTTATCTTTAGGAAATCCAAGTATTCATTTAGGACAAGTTGTTGGATTGAGGTTGATTTCAAAAATTAGTGAGGTTCAAAAAAATAACACTTGTGTAATACTTGGCTGTGAATCAGTGGAATGTATGAGACTTGAAGCAGGGGGAATGGCTAATATGGAATTAATAGAACAAGTTGTTCCAAATTCTTTTTCTACATCAGAGTTTGATGTTAGTAAATTATTGGCAAGTAGTAGAGGTAATACAAGTCCTCTTTTTGAAAATTCTATTAAAATAGCCCTTCAAATATTTAAGGGTTTTAATAACTAATAAATGCCTTGTGTAATATCTTCTCCTTCAACTGATAGTGGGAAAACTACATTATCGCTTTTGATATCTTGTTGGGCGTTCTCAAAAGGTATAAAGGTGCAAACTTTCAAGGTTGGCCCAGATTATCTTGATCAACAACAACTTAGTTCAATTGGCCAACCTATTTGTAGGAATTTAGATATTTTTTTAAGTGGTGAGGAATGGGTTCAAGAAAGTTTTTTTAAATATTCTTTGAAATATGAATTCTCATTAATTGAAGGGGCAATGGGTCTATTTGATGGATTAGGGGCAACAACCTACTCCAGCACAGCAGATGTCTCTAAACTTCTCAATGTTCCAGTAATTTTTATTGTTAATGCTAGAGGTCAAGTAGCGTCTCTTTTGGCGACTATTCGAGGTTTTAGAGATTTCGATAGTGAGTTGTCAATAGCAGGAATTATATTTAACAACGTGAATTCAGATAGACATAAAAAATTAATCAAAGAAGTGTTTAAAAATGAAGACATAGAAATTCTTGGTTTTTTACCATCTGATTCAAAAATAAATCTAAATAAAGCTAATTTAGGTTTGATATCTCCATTGGATAATGGTAAAGCAATTGATGTTGAATATTTTGCAAATTTCGCCGAAAAAAATCTTGATGTATTTTCTCTTATTAAGTTTCTGAAATCTCCTCAAAAGAAAATATTTAATTCTGTCAGTTTTGTAGATTTTAAAATAGATAAAAGGAAACCTATCGCAATTGCAGAAGATAAAATCTTTCATTTTCAATACCCTGAAACTAAGGAGTTTTTGAGTGAAATAGGCATACCATTGATCCCATGGAGTATTTATGATGATGAAGAAATACCTTATGAGGCTTCTTCTTTAATTATTCCTGGTGGGTTCCCTGAAAAATATGCTGATCATATAAGTAACTCTTCAAAAAGCTTAAATTCGTTAAGAAAATTCCGCGAAAATGGATTTATATATGCAGAGTGTGGAGGGTTGATGATTTTAGGAGACTTTATAAAAGATGTAAATGGTAATAATCATAAGATGAGTGGTATCCTGCCTTTTAGATCAAAAAAAAGTAAACTTTCGGTAGGTTATAGATATATTGAAGGCTTAAAAGATACTCCGATCATTAAACAAAAACAATTAATTAGAGGACATGAATTTCATTATTGGGAAATTGAAAATAATTTACCTGAACTTAATTTAAGAAAAGCTAAGCATCAGAAGAAACTTTCTTCCCCATGGAAAATTAAATCTTGGGAAACTGAATACAAAAATGAAGGCTTTTTTGATGAAAAATTACATGCAAGTTGGATTCATTTACATTTGCCAAGTTCTCAAGAAGTCGCAAAAAACTTTATAGATGCCACCCAAGTTGGTTTTTCAAAGAATTCTTAATTCATTATCAAATCAAATATTTTCAGAGGAGAACCTAAAAAAAACATTCCAGGTAATGTTATTAATGGTCCTAAAAAACTACCCACCATGACCTCCATTTTTGTATGACCTAGGGTTTCTTTTAAGAGTAATTCAGATTGAGGGTCTAGTTTTTTTGATAGTTTATTGATTTCTGCAGCTTGAATCCCAGCTGATTTTCGAACACCACTAGCGTCATACATAACTATTAGTGCTACAGCAACTGATAATGCGAATATTGAGCTATCAAATCCTAATTCATAACCTATACCAGATGCAGCACCAGTTATTAAGGCGGAATGACTTGAAGGCATACCACCCGTCTCGAACATAATTCCAAATCTTATCTCTCCATTTGAAAAGAAATTGAATATAATTTTAAAAAATTGAGCTAGCAAACAAGATAATAAGCTCCAAAAAAGAACTGAATTATTAAAAAACGAATAAAACTCAGACATAAATTAAAGTTAATTATCTGTCTCTATTTGTAATAAAGTCGGCTAAAGAGGTTAAATACTTTGCATCTGCACCCCAAGGTTCAATTGCTTTTTTTGCTTTTTCAACCAAATCATATGCTCTCTTCTTTGACTCCACCATGCCAAGTAATTTAGGATAAGTAGTCTTGTCAGCTAAAAGATCTTTGCCGGCAGTTTTACCAAGCTTTTCACTGCTGGAAGTTAAATCAAGTATATCATCTATTATTTGGAAGGCTAAACCTATTCCTTCTGCATATGTTGTTAGAGCTTGCAATAGTTTTTCGTTGGCACCTGCGATCATCGCTCCTGTTCTTACGCAGGCCTTTAATAGAGCACCAGTCTTATGAAGATGAATATATTCTAGAGTTTCAAGGTCTACTTCTTTACCTTCGCATTCTAAATCAACAACTTGTCCTCCGACTAGGCCTGGTGCACCAGCAACTAGGGATAATTCGCCAACTACATTTAATAATCTATTTGGATCGACTCCAGGGCTTCTTAAAGAAACCATTTCAAAGGCCCTGGTTAATAAAGCATCGCCTGCAAGAATAGCAATTGCATCTCCATATACTTTATGATTTGTTGGCCTACCTCTCCTCAAGTCATCATTATCCATAGCGGGAAGATCATCATGAATCAAGGACATTGTATGGATCATTTCTATTGCTACTGCAGTTGGAACAGCAAGAGAGGGTTCTCCTCCGGCCAGTGAGCAAGATGCTAAACATAAAATTGGACGTATTCTTTTCCCTCCAGCCAAAAGGGAATATCTCATTGATTCTCTTAATATTTCTGGATTCTCAGGGCCTAAAGAAGAATCAAGTGCTTCTTCTACAACCTTTTTTGTGTTTTTAAGATATTTTTCAAAATCAGAAATACTATTTATAACTTCAGTCATTTTATACCTTTAGTAAAAGTTTTTTCATCTTGGAGTTTATGGCAAAAGGTCTTTAAGAGTTGATGATAAACCAAATTGTTTTTTCCAGCTAAAAATAGTATTCACAAGTAACATTGTTACTGTCATTGGTCCAACACCTCCTGGTACAGGTGTGTAAGCAAATACTTTAGAAATGACATCTTCTAATAATACATCGCCACATAATCTGGTTAGATTTTCCTCAGAACTCTTTAATCTATGTATTCCAACATCAATAATTACTGCTCCTTCTTTTACAAAACTCGAATCTACAAGATTGGGTTTTCCAGCCGCAGCAATAAGAATGTCAGCTTCTTTACAGACTTTATTCAAATTTAAAGTTTTTGAATGAGTCATTGTTACCGTTCCATTTAGATTCAACAACATAAGCGATAGGGGTTTCCCAACAAGCAAACTTCTTCCAATAACAACAATTTTCTTGCCTTCAATTGTAATATTTTGGGATCTTAATAAATTAATAATTCCTGCTGGAGTGCATGATCTCATCGCAGGCTCATTTTTCACTAATTTGCCGATGTTTATCTCATTTAATCCATCTACATCTTTGCTGGGATTAATATTGCTTATGAGTTTTTGCTCATCAAACTTCTTTGGGATGGGAAGTTGTAGTAGTATTCCGTCGATATCCTTATCAGAGTTAAGCTTGATTATTAATTCTTCAACTTCTTCTTGCTCTGCACTATCATTTAGATGAAAGATAAAGCTCTTTATCCCAATCCTTGAACATGCTTTTTCCTTGTTATTCACATAAACACCACTCGCAGGGTCTTCACCTATTCTTACTACAGCTAAACCGGGAGATCTTTTTGCAATTTTTTTATTACTAGAGATATAATTATATAATCTTTCTTCAATTTCAAGAGATAATTTTTTACCGTCTAATTTTAATGACATTTAGAAAAACATCTCCTTTTTACACCTAGCATGCCTATAATTTTAAATTATTCAAATAGATTTATTCATATTCTGTGCAAAACATCACAACTACCTTAAAGAAACTGTTTTATCTGTGGAGGCGAAGTCAAATTCCAGTAAGACATCCAATTAAAAGTTCAAGAATAGATAATCTCATAATTTTTTTAGTATGCATTTTAATTTCAATAATTTCTTCTTATAAACTTCTTCTTATTTCACCTTTAAATATCGCAGATATTTTTTCTTGGCTTTTGACCTTTACTGAAATACTTATTAGTTCCGGAGTTTTGATATTAGTTTCAAAAAAAGAGAATCCCACAATTTCTTCAAGACAGATCTTCTTGATCATCACTCTTCTTTTAGCAGTACAAACTTTGAAATTAGTCTTAGCTTCAACCATAAGTCCATTATCTATGATAATTCCACCGGCATTAATAATATCTCAAGGAATGGGAAGCATAACAGCTTTAGCTTGGGTATCAATAGCAAGTTTTAGTTGGCCAGACCCAGCAGTTGCTATAAATAATAATTTATTTTTTATTTTATTAGTTTGCTCTTCAGTAGTATCTCTACTCGGAGGAAGAATAAGAAGTAGAGCTCAGTTACTTCAACTATCAATATTTGTCCCCATTGGATCTTTCTTGAGTCAATGGATATTGATAGGTAAAGATAAAATATATCTTATTAATAAGCAAGATTTTATTTTAGCTAATGGGGGTATATTTTCTGATTCCTTGCTATTGGCAATAGTAATGCTTTTTACAATTTTATTTATTCCTATTTTTGAATCTATATTCGGATTATTAACTAAAGCAAGATTACTAGAATTGGCTGATAAGGAGAAACCTCTAATTAGAAGATTGTCTCTTGAAGCTCCTGGTACTTTTGAACATACCTTACTTATATGTGGTTTAGCAGAGGAAGCAACAAGAATGATTGGTGGTGATATTGATCTAATTAAAACTGGAGCGTTATATCATGATGTTGGTAAGTTACATGCACCTAATTGGTTTATCGAAAATCAGGATGGTTCAAAAAATCCGCATGACGAATTAGATGATCCGATTAAAAGTGCAGAAGTTTTACAGGCACATGTTGATGAAGGATTGAAATTTGCTAGAAATAATAGACTACCTAAACTTATAGCTAATTTTATCCCTGAACATCAAGGCACCCTAAAAATGGGATATTTTTTTCAAAAAGCTAAAGAAAAAAATCTCGATATTAATGAATATTATTTTAGATATAAAGGCCCTATTCCTCAGTCAAAAGAAACAGCTATTTTAATGCTTGCAGATGGTTGTGAAGCAGCACTAAGAGCTATGAATATTAATGCATCTGATAAAGAAGCTTTGGAAACAATATCTAATATTATCTACTCGCGTCAAAAAGATGGGCAACTATGTGATAGTAATTTATCGAAAGGAGAAATTTTTTTAATAAAAAGGGCATTCTTGAATGTGTGGAAAAGAATTAGACATAGAAGAATTCAGTATCCAAGTAGCAAGAGTAATACTTTTTCTTGATTTTCAAATTTATAGCCTAATACTTCTTCGATGTTTTGGATTACACCAATATAGAAGGGCTAACGTACTTAATAATGTTGTTAAAAGTGTAAAGCCACCAATTCCATAAATATCTTGAAGAGTTATGAGCCTTACAACTGAATAAGGTCCCATGCCAGAAATTACCATTGATAAAGATACAAGAGTTAAAGTTACTCCCCATTTTCTCTCTGCTAAAAGAGCTGCTGAAGAAACTATTCCAACAATCGCAGCAGGCCATCCAAGACTTATGGCAAGAGTTATATTTGCAACTTTTAGTGGAGGTCCATAACTTATTATTAATGCGATTATTGGAAGTGCAATTATGTTGCCGATTAATCCCACCCACGAAAGTGACCAATATCCAAGTAACCTCTCTCTCATTATTTATTGCTTAGACTAATATTTAAATCTACAGTATTAAGAGACTATTTTAAAGCTACTTAATAATCCTAAGAAATAATTTAATTTGCAGGATTAGATAGAAATGTATTATCAGAATTTTCTAAATTATCAAATTGTGGATGAATTGAATTTTTTTTCTCAGAGAATACAAGTCTATTTAAAGCATTTACGTAAGCATTAGCTGCAGCAACTACAACATCCGTATCAGCAGAATGACCAGAATATATTTTATTATCCCTTCTTATTCTTATTGTTACTTCGCCCAAAGCATCTATTCCTTCTGTTACAGACTTAACAGAAAATTCAATTAATTCATTAGGAACTTTAGCTAATTTATTTAAAGCCTCGCATACAGCATCAACTGGTCCAGTCCCTATTGATACAGCCGTATCCTCAGTATTATCTTCCGTGTTTAAAAGTGAAATGGTCGCAGTAGGTCTCGATGCGTTACCGCAACTTACTTGTACAAGACTTATTTGAAATTTTGCTTCTGGGAGCTGAACTTGTTCACTAACAATTGCTTCTAAGTCTCTATCAGTAATTTCTCTTTTCCTGTCAGCTAAATCCTTAAAACGAGCAAAAGCATCATTTAAATCTTCTCGGCTTAAGTCATATCCCATCTCTTCTAATCTTGCTCTTACTGCACTTCTTCCACTAAGTTTCCCCAAAGATATTTTGTTGTCACTCAAACCAACAGTTTTTGCGTCGATAATTTCGTAAGTTAGTCTATTTTTTAAAACACCATCCTGATGAATGCCTGACTCATGTGCAAAAGCGTTAGCTCCCACAATTGCTTTATTAGGTTGTACCGTCATTCCAGTTAGGTTGGAAACAAGTCTAGAGGTTTTGGTTATTTCTTCTGTTCTAATAGCAGTAAGAGGAGTTGGTGAATCTGGATTTCTTTTGAAAAAACTATTAAAAAAACTTTTCCTAACATGCAGTGCCATTACTAATTCTTCTAGCGAGGCATTCCCGGCTCTTTCCCCAATTCCATTAATAGTACATTCTAGCTGTCTTGCTCCATTTTTTACTGCCTCAAGAAAATTGGCGACTGCTAAACCTAAATCGTTATGACCATGAACCGAAATTACTGCCTCTTCAATATTTGGAACATTTTTATTTATATCGGCAATTAGTTTGCCAAATTCACTAGGAGTTGTAAATCCAACAGTATCAGGGATATTTATTGTTGTCGCTCCTGAAGAAATTGCCAGTTGAATCACTTCGTATAAAAAATCAGGATCACTTCTTGAGGCATCTTCACAAGAAAACTCAACATCATATACAAATGATTTTGCATAATTAACCATTTCTGGAACTATTTGAAGAACTTCTTTTCTGGATTTTTTAAGTTTATGTTTAAGATGGATATCACTTGTTGCAATAAAAGTATGTATTCTTTTCTTCGGAGCGGGACTTACTGCTTCGTAACATGCTTTTATATCTCCTTTAGATGCTCTAGCTAAACCACATATTATAGGACCATTTTCTTTCCCTACGGCATTGGCAATTTTATTAACAGCTTTAAAATCTCCTGGACTTGCAAAAGGAAATCCAGCCTCAATTACATCTACTCCTAATCTTGCTAATTGATGCGCGATAGCAAGCTTTTCTTCAAGATTTAAACTAGCACCGGGAGATTGCTCTCCATCTCGAAGAGTTGTATCAAAGATCAAAATTCTTCCAGGATCTTTGGACATTAGAGGAAATAATATAATCTTATTTTAAGCTAATTAAAAAAAAATGACTAGAGTTTGTTCATTAAAAACTTACAGCAGGCTTATTACTTAATAATATTGGTTAAAATTCTGAAAAAAAAAATAATTCTTTCAATTATTAAAGTATTCTTTTAAGATTAAATCTTCTTTTTTATAAAGGACTTATTTCGATTTTTATAGAATTATAGGCTTAAATTATAAAAGTATGAATGGTCAATACTCCAAAAAAAATGTTTTAGGCCAATTAGCGATAGTTTTACATGCTCATCTTCCTTATGTCAAAAAAAATGAAAAAAACTCTTTAGAAGAGGATTGGTTATTTCAGGCGATATTGGAATGTTACATACCACTACTTCAATCAATAGAATCTTCCAAAAATGAAAATCCTTCAAATACCAAACTTACTATTAGTTTGTCTCCAACATTATTATCACTTCTAAATAATAAAAAAATTCAAGAAACTTTCCCAAGATGGATTAAAACAAGAAAAGATTTCTTAACTGAACTGCCACAAGAAGAAAAAAATGCCTCTGCATTTTTAATTAATAACCTTAATGACAAATATTTGTATTGGCAAAAATGTTCTGGAAATTTAATTGATAAGTTTAGAGTTTTAAATGAATCTGGAAATTTGGATATTCTTACTTGTGCAGCTACACACGGGTATTTGCCAATTTTAAGGGAGAATCCAGAAACTGTTAAAGGACAAATCAAGACAGCTATTAGGAACCATGAAGATATTTTTGGTACTAAGCCTTTAGGTATTTGGTTACCTGAATGTGCGTATTATGAGAATTTAGACGAAATACTATTTAATTCCGGAATTAGATATGCAATCTTAGACAGTCATGGGATTCTAAATTCTACACCAAGGCCTAGGTATGGTGTGTACGCGCCAATCTGCTCGAAAAAAGGAGTTGCCTTCTTTGGAAGAGATAGTGAGTCAACTTTGCCTGTTTGGTCTGCTAAGGATGGGTTCCCAGGAGACAAAGTTTATAGGGAATTTCATAAAGATTTAGGATGGGAATTACCTATCTCCAAGCTCCAAAAGAAAGGTATCTCAACTAAAAGACCATTGGGTTTGAAGTTCCATAAGATTACAGATGAAAACGTACCTTTAGGTGGAAAGGCGTTTTACATAGAAAATGAAGCCAAAAAGAAGGTTATAGAACATGCTGATGCTTATCTTCTAGCGAGATCCAAACAATTAGAAAAATTAACTTTATCTTCTCCCTTTAAGCCCTTATTGGTAGCTCCATTTGATGCAGAGTTATTTGGTCATTGGTGGTATGAGGGACCTTTTTTTATTGAAAATATTTTAAAGAACTCTAGTAAATATTCAATTGAGCTTACAAATTTAAAAGAATTCTTACTTCAAAAGCCAAATCTTCAGATTTGTGATCCATCACCATCAAGCTGGGGACAAGGAGGTTACCATAATTACTGGATTAATGATGCAAATGCATGGATTGTTCCAGAGATCACAAAAGCAGGCTCAACTTTTGTTGATTTATGCTCGAGAAATTTTAGTAATGACTTATCTCCAAGACTTTTCAAGCAAGCAGCAAGAGAATTACTTTTATCTGAGTCATCTGATTGGAGTTTTATCCTAAGAGCTGGGACTACAACTGCGCTTGCAAAAGAGAGGATAGAAAGACACTTATTCAGGTTTTGGAAAATAGTTGAAATGATTGAAAATCATTCTAATATCAACTTAAAGTTTCTCGAAGAGATTGAGGAAGAAGATAAAGTTTTTCCAGATATTAACATTGATGATTGGCGAAAATAAAAAAGCTAATTTAACTTAAGCATTCCTAGTTTTACTTTAAGAGGTGAATTTATAAACATCTTACTCATCACGTAAATTAATTTTGGAAGTGGAAGAGTATTTGTAAGAAAACCTACCCATTCATTAGTCGATAATCTAAAGAAATTTGAGAAAAAGCTTCTTAATCTACTTTCGTCAAAACTCATCAATCTTCTAAGACCATATTGGTAAAGTTTATGCCGTTGTGTTAACTCGTAAGGCCATAGGATATTCCATCCTTTTGTTGCTAGTTCAAGAGAACTTAGATGAGGTTCTTTTAAAAAGAGTGCTAATTTTTCTGCAAGGAGTGGTGCTCTTCTTAATAAAGATCCGATCATGTATCCTGATGCAGGATGCACCATGCTTGCAGATCCTCCAAAACCAAGTACAAATTGTTTTTTAAATGGGAGGGGTAAATTCATTGGGAAAAGGCAATTTTCTTCATGAAAAACTTCACTTATCTCAATGCCCTTACTATTCAATCTTTTAAAAAGTCTTTTTTTAAGACTTTCTTGAGATAATGCAGGATAACTAGCTAATGATGTTTCTTCAACAAAAAAAGTTCCATTTCCAAGATCCATTGCATAAAGAAAGGAAGGAGAAGATAACTTTTCTTCATTATTTAAATGATTTGGACGAAAATCCATTAAAACAAACTGTTCCTTATTAACGGGTGGCGATGAAAATTTACCGACAATTCCATACGCAGCTTGTTGAGCGATTTCATTTTGGGCTGGTCTTTTTATAAAATTACTTTTATGTCCACTTGCGTCAATGACTAACCTAGCATTTATTCTTAGACCTGAAAAACAAATCACCTCAGATAATTTATTTTTTTCTTTAATATCTTTTGCTGTTTCATTCAACCATTCAATCCCTATACACTTTTTTAAAAGTTCATTTTGAAAAGCTTCTTTATTAATTAAACCATAATCATAGTTATGTTTTGTTGGATTATCTCCCTGCTGGGTTTCCCCATTTCCAAAAAAACTTACTGTTTTACACCACCTATGAGATAACAAAGACTCTAATCCTAATTCCTCTAATTCAGAAGCCCAAATACCATACGTATTCTCCCATTTTTCATTTGGAGATTTAGTTGATATCCCCTTTATATTGAGATCTTGCTTGGCTAATTCTGAAGCCAAGCATAGTGCTGCAGGTCCGGAACCTAATATTAAAATATCAAGAGTTTCCATATTATCTAAAAAACCATTTTCTTTTAATTTTCTTTGCCTGGGTTGATTTTGTCTGTTTCTTCTTTTTGTTCGTGAGGAACTAATACAACTTCTGATAAATGATCACCCTCATCTAATCTTTGTAATTTAACTCCAGTAGCTGCTCTAGATTGTTGGGAAATCTTATCTGCATTTGTTCGTACAATCACGCCTTTTTCAGTCACAAAAAGTAATTCTTCCCCTTCTCCGAGGACCTTCAAACAAACTAATACATCATCTTTAATTCTGAATTTTATTGCTCTTAAACCCATGCCTGCTCTTTTTTGTAATCTAAACTGAGTTACAGGTACTCTTTTTCCTAGTCCAAATGCACTGGCTATTAGTACCCAAGGACCTTCTGAAGAGTTAACTTCAAGATTTTCATCAAATTCTTTAGTAAGATCTTCATTCTTAGTCAATTGATCAACTAAATCAGATGTCAAAACATCCATAGATACAAGTTTGTCACCTTTTCTAAGGTTCATAGATTTAACCCCCCTTGCCGTCCTGCCAAGTGGCCTTAATTCGTTAGTATCTAATCTGAAATGAATCGCCATCCCTGTTCTTGATCCAATCAAAACGCTATCGCCCTCTTTTGATAATCTAACCCAAGTCAAAGCATCACCATTCTCAAGATTTATTGCTATTAAACCATTTGATCGAATTTTTGAGAAAGCAGAAAGTGAGGTTCTTTTTATAAACCCAGCCTTGGTTAGCATTACTAGATAACAATCGTTATCAAAAGAATCAACTGCAACCAGCGAAGTTATCTTTTCTTCTCTTGGTATTGGGAGAAGTTGAACTGATGGAGTACCTTTAGCTGTTCTGCTACTCATAGGAACTCTATATGCTGGGAGTGCATAAGATGCCCCCCTATCACTGAAAAGCAAAAGAGTATCATGATCATTACAGCTTATAAATAGTTTTACTTCATCATCTCCTTGTGTCTTTGTTCCAGCTTTACCTCTTGACCCACGACTTGTAGATTCGAATTCATTAACAGGCATTCTTTTTAAATAACCTGCTTCAGTTAATAAAACTACAGATCTGTCATTAGCGATAAGATCTATATCATCTAGACCACCGCCTAAATCAAGTATTTCTGTTTTTCTTGGAGAGGAAAATCTTTCATCTATTTTATCAAGTTCTTCAAGTATAATTTCAAAAATTCTTTCTTTACTGTTCAATATTTGCTGATATTGGTTGATTTTTTGGGTTAATTCATTATGTTCCCCTTTAATTTTATCTGCTTCTAGGGCTGTTAATCTTCTTAATTGCATTTGTAAAATTGCTTCTGCCTGTTTGGCAGATAATTCATGATCAGTTTGTAATTTTTCTCTGGCTGAAACTGTATCTTTTGCTGATCTTATTAGATTGATAATCTCATCCATAGAACCTAATGCTAATAAAAGACCTTTTACAATGTGATCTCTTTCTTCAGCCTTTTTTAATAAAAATCCTGTTCTTCGCCTTATCGTCTCTACTCTGAAGTCTAGAAATACATCTAACATTTTTCTTAGTGAAAGTGTTGTGGGCTCTCCTTTTACTAAAGCTAGGATATTTGCACTAAAGTTATTTTGCAGAGGTGTTAACTTAAATAAATTATTTAAAACTACTTGTGGATAGGCATCCCTTTTTAGTTCAATAACAATTCTCATTCCATCTCGATCACTTTCATCTCTAATATCAGAAATACCTTCTAATTTTTTTTCATTAACCAAGTCAGCAATTCTCTCTATCAATGCCGCTTTATTAGTTTGAAATGGAAGCTCTGTAATTATTACTGCATCTTTCTCTGCCCTACCAGGGGATTTAATTTGCTCAATATTTGCTACACCTCTCATGGTTATTGATCCCCTTCCTGTTTTGAAAGTTTCTCTGATTCCATCTCTGCCTAGGATTTGACCACCTGTGGGAAAATCAGGACCCTTAATTATTTCAAAAAGTTCTCTATCTTCAATTGAAGGATTTTTGATCATTGATTTAAGACCATTAATTAATTCCCCTAAGTTATGGGGTGGAATATTAGTTGCCATTCCTACGGCTATTCCAGATGATCCATTTAGAAGTAGTTGAGGAACTCTAGCAGGTAAAACTGTTGGTTCTTGTTGAGAACCGTCAAAATTATCAGCGAAATCTACAGTTTCAGATTCAATATCCTCTAGTAAACTTTCATCTGTAAGAGACTGTAAACGAGATTCTGTATATCTCATTGCTGCTGGAGGATCGTTATCTACAGAACCAAAGTTTCCATGGCCATCTATTAGTGGCATCCTCATAGAGAAATCTTGTGCCATCCTAACCAAAGCATCATAAACAGCAGTATCGCCATGAGGGTGGTATTTACCAAGTACTTCTCCAACAACTCTTGCACATTTTCTGTATGGCCTACCGCTAGTCAAACCAAGTTCATACATAGCATAAAGAATTCTTCTATGAACAGGTTTTAATCCATCTCTTGCATCTGGAAGAGCACGACCAACTATAACGCTCATTGCATACTCAAGATAAGAGCGAGACATCTCATTTCTTAAGTCAGTCTGAATAATTCGGTCTTTATCTTCGCTTAATCCTGAGTTATCAGAATCTAAAATATCAGACATACAAAAATCCTTTCTTTAATAATAATCGTTGATTGTCATAATGAATTAAAAAAAAGATTTATTTAATTCCCAAATACTCACATTTAAACACAAAACAAAATAAAACCTTTTGTTTTTGAATAAACCTTGGCTTATTACCCCTTTAGTTGTTAATTTAATCTGAATAAATGAAAAATTTCGTGAATATTGAACTTGGTTTAAATAAAAAAGTCAGAAGGGCTTATGGCATTGATGAAATAGCTTTAGTCCCTGGGAATAGAACAATTGATTACAATTTGACTGATCCTTCTTGGTTAATAGGTGATTTCAAAAGAGAAGTTCCGATTGTAGCTAGTGCTATGGACAGTGTTGTCGATGTCAATACGGCTGTAGAACTTACAAAATTAGGATCCTTAGGCGTTATTAATATGGAGGGCATACAAACAAGGTATGAAAAACCTGATGAAATATTGAATCAAATAGCATCAGTAGGTAAGAATGATTTTGTTCCATTAATGCAGAAGATATACAGTGAACCGGTAAAGCAGGGATTGATATTACAAAGAATAAATGAGGTCAAAGAAAAAGGAGGCATAGCAGCTTTTAGTGGGACTCCTCAAGCTGCTATAAAGTTCAAAGAAACACTAAATAATTCCAAAATAGATTTATTTTTCCTTCAAGGAACAGTTGTTTCAACTGAACATGTTGGTATGGAAGGTAAGGAAACTTTAAATATTAAAGATCTCTGCCAATCTATGAGTGTCCCAGTTGTAGCGGGTAATTGTGTCACTTATGAAGTCGCAAAACTTCTTATGGATGCTGGAGTTGCAGGATTAATGGTTGGTATAGGCCCTGGAGCGGCATGCACATCAAGAGGAGTATTAGGAATTGGAATCCCTCAAGCAACTGCAATTGCTGATTGTAGTTCGGCAAGAAATGATTACTTTAAAGAAAGTGGTCGTTATATTCCTATTATTGGAGATGGTGGAATTGTTACGGGCGGAGATATTTGTAAATGTTTAGCTTGTGGCGCAGATGCTGTAATGATTGGATCCCCAATAGCAAAATCCTCAAATGCTCCTGGTAAAGGATTCCACTGGGGTATGGCTACTCCAAGTCCCTTATTACCAAGGGGCACTAGAATTGAAGTTGGGTCTACAGGATCCCTAGAAAGGATAATTAAAGGCCCTGCCCTACTTGACGATGGGACGCATAATTTATTAGGAGCCATTAGAACATCAATGAGTACTCTTGGAGCAAAAAACATTAAAGAAATGCAAGAAGTTGAAATAGTTATCGCACCATCGCTACTTACAGAGGGTAAGGTTTATCAAAAAGCTCAGCAGC